>SLRC01000215.1 GCA_007131175.1 Syntrophomonadaceae bacterium | reverse complement strand
TTAAGACTGCTGCCCTGTCCAAGGCGAAAAAAGGGAAAAAGGTGCCCAACATTGCCATGATACTCGATCCATTGCGTGAACGCTTCTCCACACTGGCAGAGGCCCTTCTTTACCTGGAGGAGGAACCAAGGGTGCAACCATACCGGAAAGGAATAAAAGTGGAGCAACGGCAAGAAGAGATTTACTTGATGCGTCGTCACCGTGTTAACGAAATAGTGGCGGTGGTGGTTCAGGAAAGCAAGGATGGAGCTATATTTGCTGCCCGCCTTGGTCAGATGATGCTGCGGCCGGTTACGGGGTTGCCCATACTGCTGCTTAGCCTTGTAGCCATGTATTATTTTATTGGATTTTTTATCGCCCAGGTAGTGGTGAATTTTACTAAGGAAGTGCTGATGGAAGGATACTATGCACCCTTGGTAGAGGGTTTGGTAGGTCGGATTTTTGTTTCCGGTTCAATTATGGCTTATGTCCTTGCCGGTGAATATGGACTTTTAACTATGACTTTGGTTTACCTGCTTGGCCTGCTCATGCCCCTGGTGGCTGGGTTTTATTTCAGCCTTTCTTTTATGGAGGATTCGGGATACCTGCCCCGTGTGGCTGCATTGATGGACAGGCTGTTGGTTAAAATGGGTCTAAATGGGCGGGCGGTCATACCCATTATCCTGGGCCTGGGTTGTGTAACTATGGCAACAATCACAACACGCTTGCTTGGTTCCAGGAGGGAACGGATCATCGCAACAGCCTTGTTGGGGATTGCTATTCCCTGTTCTGCCCAGTTGGGTGTAATCTTCGGTATGGTTGCTCCCCTGGGTCCTGCCTCCCTCGCACTCTATTTGGTTACAATAGGCCTGGTCTTTATAGGCCTTGGCATGATCATGGAAAAGGTTCTGCCTGGTCGTTCCACCGACCTGCTTATCGATTTGCCCGTTTTACGTGTGCCCCGCATTGGCAACGTTTTACACAAGACATACGGGCGCACACTTCATTTTGTTAAGGAAGCGTTGCCCCTCTTCGCTGTGGGGGCGCTGATGATTAGCCTTTTAAATTTTTCGGGCCTGCTGCTAAAAATGCAAGTTTTCTTACGGCCACTTGTCCAGGGGTGGCTTAGTCTTCCTCCCGAGGCCGCCACCGCATTCATTATGGGTATAGTGCGGCGCGACTTTGGCGCTGCAGGTCTCTATGCCCTTCCCATGACTGCAGGGCAAACCCTCGTATCACTTGTAGCTATTACCCTTTTTGTTCCCTGCATTGCCTCAATTTTAGTAATCTTCAAGGAACGGGGCTTAAAAGACGGTTTATTAATATGGGTTGGTTCCTTTATTGTGGCGTTTCTGGTAGGTGGTTTGCTGGCCAAAATCCTGGGGTTTTAAAGGGGGTTAACAGTGTTGAATAAGAAAACAGGCAGATGCTCCCAGTGCGGGTACCATCTGCCTAAAAAAGAGACATTGCGCTGTCCTCGCTGTAACATGAGCCTGGTGGAAAAATGCCTGAACTGTGCGGGCTGCAGCCTTTCTGCATGGGAGAAAAATGATAAATGCCCGTCATAACCAGCAGAAAAAACTTAAGCCTCCTTAATAAAAAGGGGGCTTTATGCTGTAGCGTTTTTCATAATTTAAAAGATAAAAATGCTACCCTGCCAGTTTGTTCAGTCTACGGGCAAGACGGGATTTTTTCCGTGCCGCAGTTTTCTTATGCAGGACACCTTTGGCTGCCGCTTTATCGATAACCTTTGTGGCAGAAGCGTAGGAACGTTGTGCTTCCTCCACATCACCTTCCAGTGAGATGAGGAACTGCTTAACCGCAGACTTTAACTGAGACTTAACCTTGCGGTTACGCTGACGCCTCGCTTCTGACTGTTTCATACGTTTAATTGCTGACTTAATAATGGGCATACTATCACCTCCTCATAACAGGAATTATTCTATCATGGCTTTTGGAAAAAAGCAACTCCCAGACTCTAAAAAACAAGCTAATACAGGGCATTAAAAAATTATTGGTATATTTACACAACAGATGGATATCATAATATTGATCATAAAATATGATGATCAATCAGCCTCCGGCTCAGGGGGTGTTTTTTAAGGAGGTGAGATGATGCGTTCTTCCGGATTGGTCGGGCTGATTGTCCGATTTATTGTTTCTGCATTAGTGCTGATGCTAGTTAGCTTTCTGCTTCCCGGTTTTGCTGCGCTGACATTTGGCCAGGCATTAATCGCTGCAGTTATCATTGCTGTAATAGGCTATGTGGTGGAAAGTTTGTTCGGTCGGAGGGTATCGCCACAAAACCGGGGAATCGTTGGTTTTTTAACAGCAGCAGTTGTAATTTATATTTCTCAGTTTCTTGTACCCGGTATGAGTATCAGCATATTAGGTGCCCTGTTAGCAGCTGTAGTAATTGGGGTAATCGATCTGTTCGTGCCTACCGAGTTACGCTAACCGGTTGTGTTACTTAAGTTTATGAGAATGGTAAAACATTAAACGGAACGAAAACGGGAATTCGCGGCATTAATGACGTGAATTCCCGTTTTTATGGCAAACATTTGAAGGACCTTGTTATACATATTTTCCAGAGTGATTTTATTAGTTGCAGGATATATTTAATTTTTAGCGAAAGTTAAGTTTAGCTCAGTATTATTACCTATTCCCGGAGGCAGAACATTTGGGTAAAACGTTTACAATTAATATAAACCAGCTTTTGCCAGGCCTGATGCTAGCTGAAGACTTAATAGATTGTAAAACAGGTCAAGTTTTAATTCCTTCCGAAACTGTTATTAAAGAAAAGCACCTGGAGCGCCTTAGTCACTTCCATGTCAGTGGGACATGTGTGGTTTTTGACCCTTCTTATAGTGTTAAACAACAGGAAACAATAATTGACGGATATAAGGACTCAACTGGTGGAATTAAACCCCTCCCTGAGTTGATTAATGAAAGAACCAAGAGGGTATATAAGGAAACATACGAAGTAATTAAAAATTTTTTTAAAAAAGATAAAACCATAACCGAAAAAGATCTACATGAAATAAAAGAAGTGGCTAACAACATTTCTGAAGAAATCGTCCGCGATCCATATGTTTTGCCACAGATTGCTGTTTTAAAAGCGATTGATAATTATACATTCTCCCATTCTATTCACGTAGCCATATACGCCACTACATTAGCCAGGTTTTTAGAATATCCGGCTGCTAAACTTAAGGAGATATGCTCTGCCGGACTGCTTCATGATATTGGCAAAATGGATATACCAAGGGAAATTGTTGATAAGCCTGCTCCTTTAACAGACTTAGAGTTTAAAATTATGAAAAAACATCCCTGGTATGGGTTAGAACGCCTCAAAAACTTAAAATATATGAGTAAAGACATAATCTCTGCAGTGAGTCAACACCATGAAAAAGAAAACGGTACCGGTTACTATCAAGGGTTGAAGGGTGCAGAGATTCATCCCTGGGCAAAGATTCTTGCAGTTGCTGATGTTTATGATGCCATCACAACTGACAGAGTTTACCGTAAGGCATTGTTGCCCCATGAAGGGGCCGAAATTGTGATGGGAAGCTGTATCGGCCACTTGGATTATGAAAAAGTAAAAGTTTTTACCAGGGAAATGTCTTTTTACCCCGTTGGGACGAAGGTTTCTTTAAGTACGGGAGAAATTGGACGGGTTTTATCCCACCATTCGACCTCGCCTTTACGGCCACTCATAACCATTAAGAAAGACCGCATGGAAAAAATAGTTGACCTTTCCAAAAAACACACGGTTCTTATTACACAGATTTTTAATTAATTATTGATGAGTATTATTTTATATTTATTTGCCCCACTTTTCCAGACAGCTAACCCAGTGCCGAATTACTGCATCCTCTTCCCCCCCCAATTCTGTATGTTTAATTTTATCCTCATTTGCCTTGAATCCTTCAGGGGTAAAAGCAAACACCCACTTATTATCATCACGATAAACCCAATATGGGTAATATCCCTCCAAATCCTGTTCTTCCCCCCAGCCCTGGGAATCTAAACCAGGGGAAGTGCTTGCTACAAAAAAACCATTTTTAAGTAATTCCCTTGTCAGGCCTGCCAGATTAAGATTCCCCGGTAAGATTACCTGAATTTGTCCGTTCTTAATACTAATCCTTTCTCCAATGCGAAGATTAGAGATGTCCACCATCTTCACCCTCCTGGACTGATATGTTTGCCTGTTTATTTTTTCCGTTTAAATTATTTACATTCTCTTTGAAAAAACAATCTTTGTATTTCCATGTCATGATTAGGTTAACCTATATACATTGAATAATCAAAGAAGGGGGGTAATCCGGCTTTGTTGCCGGAACATTATGGTTTATAACGTTACTGAAGCAGAAGGTGTTTCCAAGTTTGGGGTTATCCCGGGATTTAATGTGCGTACTGATCTGGCTTTGGAAGCTCATGAAGTTCTATCCAGGACTGAAGATATACCGGGAGTAACCGTGGAAAAAGAAGGGGACGATGACATTATTATAAATCGCGTTTCCATTACCACAGAACAGGCCGCGGCCCGTATGGGGAAAGCGGTGGGTAATTATCTGACGCTGGAGGTGCCGGGCCTGCGCAAAAAGAACACTGAACTGCAGGATAAGGTGGTTCAGGTTTTGTATAAGGAATTACAGAAAATGTTCAATTTGACCGATCAGCAGACGGTTTTGGTAATCGGGCTTGGAAACTGGAATGTAACGCCTGATGCCCTCGGCCCACGTGTTGTGCAGGAACTTTTTGTAACCCGTCACATAATGCAGATGAAGCCTGAAATTCTGGGGGACGGCTATCGCTCAGTCTGTGCCATGTCGCCCGGGGTGATGGGCATCACGGGGATTGAAACAGGCGAAATCATCCGCGGTGTTGCACAGCAGGTCCAACCAGACGTTATTGTGGCAATTGATGCCTTGGCCGCACAACGACTGGAACGTCTTAATACAACAATCCAAGTCTCTGATACGGGAGTGGTTCCCGGTTCGGGTGTGGGAAACAGAAGACTGGGTATTAACACCCAATCAATGGGAGGCATGCCTGTATTTTCCATCGGTGTGCCTACCGTGGTGGATGCCACGACGATCGCCGGCGATAGCCTGGACCGTATTGCTGAGGGTTTAAAAAAGGAATCACCACAGGGTAATGTGCTGGCGGGAATCGTTCAGAAGCTGGACTGGCAGGAAAAGAAAGATGTAATCAAAGAGGTTCTAAATCCTTATACAGGTGACCTTATTGTCACGCCAAAAGAGATAGATACTCTGATAGACGATATATCCCTTGTGCTTGCCGGCAGTCTGGATGCGGCTTTCCACCAGCAGATTGCTGCCGAAGAAGAAAAAATACACTGAAGGGAATGGGGATGATGATTAAAAGGTGCGAAGGGATACGCCGTAATATCTAAAGGAAGATTAACCGGAGAGAATCTGTTTGAAAAACCAGAAGATCATTACCCCGACAATAATAAATTTTAGAACCAAGCCGCCAAGGAGCCCGATTAAAGCTCCCAGGCTGGAGCGCAGTGCTTTTTCTAGAGGGGTGCCACTGATCATCTCTCCCAAAAAAGCACCGATAAAAGGACCGAAAATAATGCCTGGCGGACCCATGGTTACAAGTCCTGCCAATAAGCCCAGGGCAGCACCCAAAATAGCTGCTCTGGAACCGCCGGAATAGCGTGTTCCCATGGCTGTGGCAAAGTAATCCACGCCCCAGAACAAAAATACGGCAAGACCTTGCAATAAATAAAAGTTGAAAGTTAACCCATCAAAGCCTGTTAGGAGTCCATAAAGCAGCATCCCCACCCAGATCAGGGCAGCCCCGGGCAGCAGGGGTATCACTGTGCCCAGTATTCCAAGAAGAAAAAGAATTAATGTGGGGATTAACGCGGTTGTAGACATTAAAACGCTCCAAAGTTACCCATATTATTTACACTATTGTATCGTTTTTTTTGTTTGCTGACAATCCATGTGTCTTTAAGTGGGATCATAACTCATTATTTCTTTGTCCGTGGCACGGCTTTTATCCAGTGAGTCCATCATTGACTGGGGAACTGTTATGGTTTTTGTATTGCCGTCACTTACATAACGGCGCTGGGGATTGGCCTCAAAAACAGTCAACCAGTCATACATACCTACCCCTGCCGTATTCATTTCGCTTGCGCGGATACGGGGTAGTCGGGCCGGGTTGAAATTTTGGTGAAATGGCGATGGTGCTGGATTGGCCCCCACCAACAACACGGCATCATTTTTATAACTTGTTCCCTCAAAGGAACCTTCCAGTAGTAACTCAGGATGCTCCCGGGGAGATGCACCATACGGCAGGGCAAGGGAACGGACTTTATAACCAGGAATGTACTGTTCCGTCTTTTCCTGGTGCAATGCCAGTTCTTTCTGGATTTCTGTGGGGCCAATGCGCGCCAGGTTTGCATGTCCGTAAGTGTGGTTGCCGATATCAAAACCCCGGTCCACAAGGTAATTAAGTTTGTCTTCAATAAAGTCCGGCTGGCGGAAAGGGTTTGGATAGTAAATATAAAAGGTGGCGGCCAGCCCAAAATCAGGGTGATCGGCATAGAAGTCCTCCATGATGGCAACAGCACAGTCAGGATCCAGGCTTATTTCACCGTTTTTCTCCAGATAGTTGAAGTTGCCCCGGTTGGCATCGTCGAAGGTGAGAACGACCGGAGTCGTACCAGCAGGAATATCTATCTCCCCCTGCACCACATCATCCAATGAGACAAGGCGGTAATCCTTGTCATAGAGGGTTTGCAGGTCGCGGCGGAAATTATCCGGGGTGCGTTGCCATTCACCTTCAGGGTAACCTATTTCATGGTACATTAGGATCATTATTTCTCCCAGTTCGTTGGGCGGGAGCTTACCTTCCCAGGATAAGGGATCAGGCATGTCTTCATCTTCAGTTGTGCTCAATGAAGTTGCATTTTCATCTTCCTGAGCCCCATCATTATCAGGATCGCCCTCACCTATGTTCCGAGTTGCTGATTCCACAGCTTCGTCTTTCAATTCCGTTTCTCCATATTTGCCTGGAGACTCCGGGGAATTGCAACCTGTCATGGCAATGAATAAAAGTAAAAAGAGAACCATTGTATAGGTCAAGGTTTTTACCGTTGTTTGGGTTTTTGATTTGGTTAACATTTAATTTGCCTCACTTTGTGAAGGTTAAATTAGTGGAATCCCCATGCCCTCATCCTATATTTTAACAAATTTGCCGGGAAATAAAAAGAGCCAATTGTGTAAGTATCCTTTATTTGTTAAAATAAAAAATACGTAATTACTAATTATGGAGCAGTTGCATAGGGTGCGGGGTGATCTGGTGAAAATTGTATCGGGAACACAGATGGCGGCTATTGATGGGGAGGCGATTAATCGATTTCGTATACCCGGTCTTATTCTTATGGAAAATGCTGCCCTTCAGGTGGTGCAATACATATTAGAATTAATGCCACAGCGGCGAGGGCGTGTGCTTGTTTTCTGTGGAAAGGGAAATAACGGCGGTGATGGCTTTGTAATCGCCCGCCATCTTTTGCGTTATGGTTACGTTGTGTCCGTTTGGGCCATGGACCGTAGTCAGGTTTACCATGGTGATGCTTTTGTTAATTATGAGATCCTTATAAAACAGGATGTTCCTGTGTCCCTTGTAACAGAAGGGGACCCCCCGCACATATTAAATTACCTTGACAAGGATGACCTTATCGTGGATGCCCTTCTTGGCACAGGGCTAAGCAGGGATGTGAGCCCAAAATTTGCCGCACTGATCAGCGCCATCAATGATAGCCGGGCCCAGGTTCTGGCAGTGGACATTCCTTCCGGTGTGTGTGCGAACAGCGGAAAAGTTATGGGGACTGCCATAAAAGCCCGGCACACGGTTACATTTGCCCTGCCCAAACGGGGATTACTCCTTTATCCGGGAGCTGAATGTGCAGGCCGAATCGTGGTAGTTAATATCGGAATTCCAAAGCAAGTGCTTGATAAAGAGGTTGTAACGGAACGTTTAATAACGGCAGAGTCAGTACAGGCCTTACTTCCTGAACGCCTGCAACAAAGCCATAAAGGCACCTATGGGCGGCTTTTACTATTAGCCGGGTCACCGGGGATGACTGGTGCAGCTGTCCTCACGGCAGAAGCTGCACTAAGAGGTGGTGCAGGCCTGGTTTATCTTGGAGCCGCACCGGAGCTGCGTTTGGTCCTGGAACCGAAGCTGAAAGAGGTGATTATGCGTGAACTTCCTGGTGATGGGCAGGGGAACCTTGATAGGGATGGATTTTCGCGCATTCAGGAAGAATCAAATGTCTGCCAGGCGCTGGCAGTAGGTCCGGGGATGGACCCCGGTTATTCCACTCTGACAATTTTACAGCAGATCATGGAAAAAATATCTTTACCCCTTGTCTTGGATGCGGGTGCGCTGGTGGCTTTGGCCCTCGATCCTTCTTTGCTGGAATGTAAGGATAAGCCCCCCCTTATTTTAACACCCCATCCGGGAGAGATGGCCCGCTTGCTTGGGATTGATGTGAAGAAAGTACAAGATCAAAGATGGGAACTTGCTGCTGAAAAGGCAAGGGAGTGGAATTGTGTCCTTGTTTTAAAAGGTGCTCACACTGTGGTAGCACTTCCCTCCGGTAAGATCTTCATCAATCCTACTGGAAATGCAGCCTTGGCAACTGCAGGCAGCGGAGATATCCTTACCGGACTAATTTCCGCTCTGCTCACCCAAGGTTATTCTGCGGATGATGCCGCTGTTACCGCTGTCTACCTGCATGGGTTAGCTGCCGATCTATTGGTGGCGGCCCGTGGACTGCGAGGTCATACAGCTAGTGATATTTTATCTTTTATCCCTGCTGCCTGCCAACATTTAGATGGCCTGGTCCTCACCGGGCCGGGAGATTATGTGCCATTGCGGCTTTTTGATCACGGACAAAAACACAAAGAAAGGGTGAAGAACAATGAAAAAACGGGCCGGCCATATTATGACGAAGAACGTAATCAGTGTTAGTCCCAATGATGAGATAGAGAAGGCGGCACGTCTCCTGCTTGAACATAAAATCAGTGGCATGCCGGTGGTAGATGAAGAAAGCAGGGTTGTGGGGATCATCAGTGAAGGAGACCTGGTGATCCGTGAGCAAGAAGTAAAAGCCCCTGCTTTCAGTGAAATTCTCGGGGGCGTCATTTTCCTCGAAAGCCAGAAACGTTTCTTCGAAGAGTTAAAAAAAACGATTGCCCTTACAGTGGATGAACTAATGTCCCGAAAAGTATATACAGTGAACGAGGAGACCCCCCTGGAGCAAATTGCCACTCTTATGTCCAAAAAAGCTGTTAACCGTGTTCCTGTGGTGGACGGAAACAATAAGCTTGTTGGCATCGTTACCCGGCAGGACATTATCAGACAGCTGGCAGAGGATTAGTTAAATAGTTAGACATGCGTTAGTAGTAGGGCTAGCCAGAGGCGTTTGCCACAGCTGCCAGGAGAATTTAAGGCATGGAGGGATATTTACAAAATCACCTCTGTGCCGATCTTTATTGTGTCAATCGGCGGGCTGACAGGGTCGTCCGCCCCTACTGCTTTACTCCCCACCTACCGCCATCTATCTGATTTCCTTCCCTCCTGTTTCTTGCTTCCTGCCTTATTTCCTGCACTTGGTTATAATTCCATACTTGAATGTATATCATTTAAATGAATACAAATCATTTCTTTGGAGATGGTAAGGAATGAAAGGGTTTTTTATCCGGTTTTTATGGGTGATTCCCCTTTTACTTTTTCTCGGTGCAGTTGCTGGCGGTTATCATTATTTCCACAGCTACCGTGTTGACGGGGAAAAAATTGTTGAACGGGCTTTGCGCAACGGGGCAAGATTGAAAAGTTATTACAGCTCTCTGGAAATATTTTCTGAGAGTAATGAAACAACACAGCGCTACTTCGTACAAGTCTGGTTCCTGACCCCTGCACGCTATCGTGTGGAGATCTTTACTTCTTATATAGGAGAGGGTCCACCATCACAGGTTTTTATATCTGATGGGGAAAGGAGATGGATATATAGTCCCGAGGTTGGAGATTATTATCTGCTCAGCCCCTCTTCCTCCGGTGTGTTATCATCTTCTACTTTCCTGCTTACTTCTTTTCTGCAGGAATTGGCTCTGGCACGGGGAGTGGAACTGCTGGGTATAGAAAAGTGTGAAAAAGGAACATACTATCTACTAAAGATAATTCCACAGAATGTATCCCGAGGGCATGCCTGGGAAAAGGTTTGGCTGGAGAAACGATCGTTGTTGCCGGTCAAAATACAGGTTTTTGACGAGTATGATATCCTGTACCGGACTATCACCTTTAAAAAGGTGGATCTTAACCCCGATCTTACTGAAGACATATTTCGTATTGATACGGCCTTATTCAGGAATACCATCTTTTCCTCATTAAAGTAGAAAGGTGTTTGTTCTTGCCTGAAATAAAGCAAACCTTACTTGCAAATTACAAAGCAACCCCTGAGCAGGAATTGCAGTTAATGATTTCAAACTTGCTGGGTGATGAACTGCTTGCAGTGGAGGAGATTCTTCTCGATTTCACCGTTTCAGAAACAGGGGCTATGCAGGAATTAATCTTTTCTGTTGTTCAAAACAAGGGAAAACGTTTACGACCCCTCCTGGTTTTACTAAGCGGAGGCAATGTGTCCGGAGCCCGGGACGATCTTCGTCGTACTGCTGCCGCTGTTGAGTTGATTCACACGGCTTCACTGCTCCATGATGATGTAATCGATGGTGCCGGGGAGCGCCGGGGGAAGCCTTCCCTTAATGCCCGGTACGGTAACTGCCCTGCAGTGCTGGCTGGAGATTATTTGTTTGCCCGCGCTTTCGAAATGGTGGCTCTATGTGAAAATTATCCCCTTATCCATCTATTTACAAAAGCCATCAGTACCATGTGTGAGGGAGAAATAGAACAGTCACGCAACGCTTTTAACTGCAACACCAGTGAAAATCAATATCTTCGGTGCGCCTACAGTAAAACGGCGGTTCTGCTGGAAGCCTGCTGCGAGGCGGGGGGTCTTCTTTCAAACTTGGATCGTCATGCCATACAGCAGCTTAAGCAGTTTGGACGAAACCTGGGAATGGCTTTCCAGATTACAGATGATTTGTTGGATATTTGGGGTGATCCATTATCTACCGGGAAGCCCAGCGGTAGTGATCTGCGTGAAGGAACGATTACACTGCCTCTCGTTTACGTGCTTAAAGACCCCCGCTGGGGAGATCGGTTGCGTAATTTGATTAGCAGGCGTGAATTTACCCCGGAAGCACTTGCCTTTTTGACCGACCCTGTCTGTCAAAATGGACCTTTAACAAAAGCAAAGCAGAGGGCAACCGCATATGCTGCAGATGCCAAGGAAAGCCTGCTTACTTTTGCGCCGACTCCTGAGCGGGAGATTCTGGAAAAATTGGCAACCTATGTTTTACACCGAAACAAATAAATGAGCATTGGGATGATTACGGACAGGAATACACGCTACAGCCAACCTGTGCGGCGTAGCAGACAGCAGGTATGAAACAGGGTATACGTGTCTTTTTCTCCCGTCGCTTTTAACAAGCTGTGTGCCCCTTCTTTTAGCCCCTGCTCCTGGACCTTTGGATCAGAAAGGTAAAGGGCAAGCAACCCTTTAATAATGGTGCGATGGAAAAAGGCGTCAGGCAGTCCATCGGTACGCTGCAGTGCTTCTCTGATGAAGAATCGCATCCGCTCCAGGCAATGTTCCTGATTTTTATAATAAGAAACAAAATTCAGATCCCCCGTCGATTTATCTTCAGCTTGATCAATAAAATAATCAAGCAATATATGCAAACCACAAATCCAGGGGAAATATAGTTTAAACAGGGCGCTGGTTTTATGGCTATGCATATCACTGTCAGGTACGGTTGCCAGTAAGGCAAATACTCCCAGGGTGGACCCTGATGCAGCAGCAAATTCATACCAATGTAAGAAAGAAAAGGCTGGATGCTGGGAAGAAAACCAATTCTGCAGGACTTTTTCCCTGTTTTGGAGTGAGAGGTGTTTGAACGTTTGTAAGTCACAATAAAGACGTGTCAAATACCGAACTTGTTCTTTTACTTGCACGTAATTGGGAAGCACGTCTAAACTCCTTTTGCAGCGTAAAACCAGTTCGTGTAAATAACTGCCATCCTCTTTGTGTGGGTAATAACGGTAGTAGTCATTTATTATCCCCTTATTATTTTCTTTTTCCAATGCCTGAAACATAGAATGATGTAAACTGCGAAATGCTTGCTCCCTGGTTACATCCCCTTTTATCATAGCCTTCAGCCTTTCATTGCCAGGCATTTCAGACCATAAGGGTAAGCGATCACAAAGATTATCCAGGTAATCGCTGATGGTCTGAAATGCCGTTATAAAAGAGAGCAAATCGTTGCGGAAAGGCCCGTTGAGGAGTATATAAGCGGCACCTCCCTGACAATGAAATCGCTTTTTTTTAATACTCTGCAAAGCTTGCTCCCGCAGAAAGGATGGAGGGCAAGTCTTAAGATAATTTTCCCATTGACCCAGTTCCTGCTTAACTGCAGGCAATACCCTGAATACCAGGCTTAAGATCAGTTGCCACTGCCAAATGGGTTTTTGCAGGGTCCGGCGTGTCTTTTGAATGCTTTTGGTCAATTTTAAAATGGTCATCATATATCATTCTTAACGATTCCCTTCACCCTTATACTATAAATCCGTTACCTTATAAATTTTAATTACTTTTCACATCGCACCCGATAATAGAGTAACACTTTATCTGATTTGCCGTAAAATAAATAAAAAGGAAGGAGGGATGGTGTTTGGTTCAAGCGATCAAAAATCCTGCAGAACTGATGAAAAACAGGCTGAGCCGCCGCGGTTATAAAATGGAGGAAGGCAAGAATGTCTTGCAAAAACGCAATAGTGATCTCATTTATCTAAAGCAGGAAAGTTGCAGCCAATGTAATATCAGGGGCCTCAAACGGTTTTATTGAGGTTCAAAAAAATGGTCTGCCTGTAAGACGTCAAAAATATATTAAAACAGGCCCTGCTTAATTGAGCCTGTTTTAATATTCTATAAGGGACTATTTGTTATCTGATTGTGGAGGGAGGTAAAAATATGAAGCAGGAAATGGCCCCGCTGTGCCATTTTCGTCACCATATTGTTTTTTATGTATGCAATCTGCAAGAGATTGTTTCTGCCAGGCTCATTAATTCCCATGCCAACTATGCTCGGCCGGTTGACAAAAAAGGGTATTTCTGGGGGCAGTATAAAATTGAGGTCTCCTATCGCCGTCACCAGGATAGGGAGGATATCCGACAAAGAATAATAAGCCGTGGATTTATTATAAATTATCCCTATTCCCTGCCTGAACTGTCTCAGGAAAAACAGCATGATTATACCTGCGAAGTTACATGCTTATACCAGGCAGCACCTGTTTCACTTATGTTTTTCCCCCTTCTAAACCGGATACACTTTGTACCCTTTAAAGTTTTGCTTGATGTTACCGGCATGATCCGGAAATCAACTGACGAATGGTTCGGCAGTACAAAAGGGAGTTGTCAGGGAAACAGGGAAGAGTGCCATTGTGTGGAAAAAGGAGCATGTAATGGAAAAGAACGGGAAGCAAAGGCCGAAAAAACAGCAACCCCTGGTATTATTGGTAAAGAGGAAATCAAAGACAGGGATGTTGTGGACCTGGACCTGATTGCCCTGGAAAAGAAAAATATCTCCCAGGCACCCGGCGCTAAAAGCACCCGCCCACAGGCATTTAACCTGTATTACAATATGCTTATTGAACATGAGGGAAACATACAAAAGACGCAACCGGAAAATAAAGCCGCTGATGAAAAAATCGCTAAAAATAGGGAACAAAGATAATCTCAGTTTTCGGAAAATTGAGTGTCGTTTAATTTACCTTTTACCGGCTGTCCTTACTTTTCTGAGGATCCGGTCAAGATAATGATGTTTTCCATCTTGTTCAAAATTTAGCTTGGTTTTATCTTTTTCTGCATATACAAAAACCCTGCGATTAAGTTCAACGTTTTCCCGGCGCAGCTGTTCTTTCGTGTGCTGAAGTTTTAGGACATCTGTTCTTAAAAGCGTCAGTTGTTCATTAAGCACTTCTTTTTCTTTTTCCTGTTTTTGCAAAAGCTTATGCAGTGTTTTCTGATACAGGCAATCAGCTTCTTGAGATTGCAGCGTTTTATCCTCCAGCATCTTTTCAAGTTTTGCTATCCTGGACTGTTCCCGGTCCATTAAGTTAGCCAGTTCTTTTTCCTTTTGTTGCAGTTTTTGTCGTAACTGGCTGTTTTCAATCTCCAGGCGGCGGAATTTCTCCGTGAAGGGCATGGATAAAATAGCTACGGAGTTTAGCTCCCGGCTGTTGCGGGCAGCTTGGGGGACATTCAAAAACAACTCTCTTAATTGCTCATGCTTTTTCCATTTTAAGCAATCAATTCGCAGGCGAATTAAGACGCTATCATCATGCTCTACTTCCTGATCTTTGCCCCTTCGCCAGTCAGTTCCTCCATTGCGGGAACAAAGGGTTCCAAGTTTGTTGCCCCACTGAAAATAAATAAGCAGTTCATTGGCTGTGCAGAAGAGGGAGGGTGCTGGAAGCGTTTGCGTTGGAACTTCCGTCTGCAGGAAATTACGCCAGTCTCCTTTTTTATTCCGCCGGATATAATTGAGGCAGGTTTTGCCTGCATAGCGGCTGATCCAGGTTAGGTGGATGTTGTTTTGTGTGTCACAATAATAGGATGGAGGGCCTGTACTTCCCTGCCTGCCCGGGAGGAGGTAAATACGGCCGTAACGCTTGCTATGATTATCCATACAACGAATAGCGATTCTGCTGCTGTTCTCGTCAGGCATATGATAAAGTAAGCAAAGCTGGTTGAGGCGATCGCTGAAGATTGAGCAAAAACTTGCTTTAGCGTCAGCAAAATCCACTAAGGATGCCTGCCGCAGTGGATCAACAGTGTTAAGGTGATAGAGGTGCTGTCTTTGCTTTTCAGCAACATTATGATTGAGATATAGAATCTGCAACTGGTTTAACGGGTTAAAACAACAGGCAAGATAGTTGATTTTCAGATGGCCAGCCTTATGGATTATTTTGGGCTCATCCCCTTTAGAAAAAGGGACAAGATGGTAGATGTTACCCCGGTGGTCGTAACCCAGGAGGTGGATCAAGCCTTCCTTATCCAGTGCGCCGTCAAATCCTTCAAGTGATTGTTGAAAAAGATTGGCCACCAGCATATTCCAGTTTCCATCAACAATTTGCCAATGTTGTAATCTTCCATGCATATCCAGGCAATAAAATTCTTTTTTTTCGGCATTACTGGTCATTAAAGGCAGGCGGCAAATGGGTTTTTGCGTGTCCATTTTACTCTTCTCTTTTTCTGTCTTTTTAATATACTTATGGGAAATTAGCAAAAAAATACCACTTACTGCCATGGAGGTCAATTTGTATGATAAAAACAGAAAATGAGATTTGCCGGGATGGAAAACTTTCAAATATCTTGATTGTTATAAAATCTGGATATTTGTGTCATAATCAGGAAGTCTGTATAATTACAGGAAAAGTTCCCACAAGGAGGGTACCTTATGACAAAGAAAAGAATCATCTTTTGTACAATCCTGTCCCTTTTCCTGCTCGCAGCATTTTTCCCTGCCACTGCCCTTGGTTCACCCCGTGGTCAAATGGACCGGCAAGGTTATTCAAGTACACAACAGCAACCCCGGCAGGAAACACCCGTGTATAATCCTCCTGCTCCCAGTAATCCAGCCCCCAGCAACCCGGCACCTCCGCCAAGCGGTGGTAGCGGCGGTAGTGGTGGTACAACTACTCCCAGCCAAAGAACTTTCCGCAGCGGTGGTTACCAGGCTCCCTCTGTCCCGGCACCTGCGCCTGCTCCAAGTCCTGCACCGCCCTCTTCACCACCATCTCCCGCACCGGCTGTCCCAAGTGCCCCTTCCTGGATGACGCCGGCTGAAGCAGAGGCTTTTAAATTGCTTAATGAATTTCGGATTAAAAACGGGGTTTCCCCCCTTGAGGCACATCAGGCCCTGACGGAAGTGGCCCGCCTCAAAGCTAAGGATATGTCTGAAAACAACTACTTTGCCCATAACTCGCCAACCTACGGTTCGCCCGGCAATATGGTGCGTCAGGCGGGTATATCCGCCCGCTCCGTGGGGGAAAATCTCTCCGGTGCCGGGAATGTTCGCCAGGCCCAGGTTCAGTTGGAACACAGCTCGGGGCACCGACAGAATATGCTGAACCCTAATTATGACCATGTAGGTATAGGCATCGAACCATGGCGGGCATCTCCTGGTATAGTGATGGTGCAGCTTTTTATCAGGCAGTAAATTACCTTAGATAATCAAAAAGCAAAATATTAAACCATTGCTGGAAACCGTCCCTCAACAGGGACGGTTTTAATTTTTGCAGGCAAAACTGAGGTGGTTTTCATAACATATTATTATCTTTTAAATGTATAAATTGGAGGGATGGGTTTGCTGCGGCTATCTTCATCCATGTTGGATAAGTTGAATATAACAGCAGGAAAGGAAGTTGTTCTTTCTGCAGGCAGTAGAAAAACTGTCATTACCATTGCAGAGCACAGCGCAGAGAATAATTGCTTTTCTGCCGACTCCCTTATGCTTGGTCAAATGTGCCTGCGCGGTGTTAACCAACCACTTACATTTTATTTTGATCAAAAGAAAAACAAATTAAAAATTGGTCCCCTTGTAGGCGTGCTAAGCGGCATTCCGGTTATGTTTCAAAAGTCGGAAGTTATTTCGCTTTACCAGGCTATTGCCACTGCTGCCCGTAACTCTGGCATGCTTTTCTATGTATTTACGCCGGATTTGATTGACTTTGAAAAAAAGACGGTCAACGGTTTTTATTATAGACCCGGCACCCGAACAAACCGGAATTGGGTTTTACAGGAGTTTCCATTGCCTGATGTTATCTATAACCAGGTGGGTTATATCAGTAAAGAGCTGTTGCCTGTATACAGGAAACTGCTTGAGGAGCACCCACAGGATCGTTCTGCCATAAAATGGATTAACCCTGTAGCCTTGTATGACAAGATGCTAACGTATGATGTTTTGTGTAAAGAACAACTAGTAAAATATTTTCTTCCGGAAGCAAGACAACTAACTTCTGTATCTGATCTTAAAAACTTACTGCATAAGCATGGAGCGGTGCATTTGAAACCCAGTGTTTCTTCCCTGGGGTGGGGTGTTTATAAGGTGAGCCTGCAAAATAATACAGACGATTGTTTTATTATAGAATCACATCAGTATGGAGGAGAAAAAAATGCAGAGGTAATCCGGGGTAATGACGCCCTCGCTGCAAAGCTAAAGACCTTAATTTCACGTCAAGCTTACCTGGCACAGCAATCCATTGATCTGATCAGATTCGAAAACAGGCCCGTTGATTTCAGGGCACACCTTTTCAAGGATGCCTTGGGGTGCTGGGATTGCCTGGCCATAAAAGCCCGTTTGGGTCCTGTTGACGGTGTAGTTACGGGTCTGTCCTGGGGAGGTTCAAGATTGGAGGGAGAAAAGTTATTGAAGAAATTATTTTCTCCTAATGAAACCGAACATATTATAAGGGAAATTGAAACGGTGACACTTAAACTGGCAAGAACCCTGGAACACCAACAGGGAGTAGAATTTGGCGAACTGGGCTTTGACATGGGGGTAGCCAATAATAAAAAAGTATGGCTGATCGAAGTTAATCCCAAGCCCAATTGGAACGTTCCCCCGGATGCCGATGCGGCAGCAGCAGAAATAATTTTTACGGAGCACTTCCTCGGTTATTGCCGCTACCTCCTCAAAATGAACGAATTAAGTGTAATTGTAGCGGGAAACAACGGTTTCTAATGCAGCAGCTTTATTTATTTAACTCTTTTCAGCAACTAAAAGCCAGCTAAAAATTTGGCATAAAGCAGAGGATACAGCAAAGACAGCTTTTTTTCCTCTTTGGTTCCTGTAAGCATGGCAACAGTTTTGGCAGGGTTGGCATTGCATTCGATAAACCATAGTTTAAAATTTCTATCTATTGCCAGATCAACTCCAGTTTCCCCAAATGAGCCAAACTCTTTTTCGAGGGCTTTTAAAAAGAGATATAAAAAATCCCAGCATTTTGTTTTAATTATTTTTATTTCCGTATCGTTTAAACCGCACTTTAGTAAACCTTCTTCTATACGGTAAGCATTTGCACCTGTTACAGTACTGGTTACGGGCATATGTTTTGCAGCAATCCTTAATGCCATATTGGTAATGTTCCAGTTGTTATTTATATCCTTTTGCAGTAAAACCCTGATATCGGCAGCATTTTCATTGGCATTAATCACATCAATGCCCTGTTGCAGGATAAAAGTTTTCCTGCCAAATATATTTAATAACCTCTCTTCTAATTCTGCTAAACACGATGCCTTACCCCTGATTAACTTATTAAAATTAATGAAACTGTAATTGTAATGATGATTTATTTTAATGATCTTTATTACTTCCCTGCCATTATTACCGCGGCAGCCCTTGGCAAATACAGTGTCGTATTTGTTTAACATCAAATCCAAATCACTTATATTATTATATAGGACAGTTTTGGGTAAATAAGGTGTAATTTCCGGTATTTTTTGAAATTTGCAGTATGTTTCCCACTTATCAAAATCATGTTGGCTGTTAATTTTTTTTATTCCCAACCTTTCCAAAACGGGCAACAAGCGTTCAATTTTCGCGCGCTGGTCGTTGGGAAATGATTTAATACCAGTGTTGTATAAAACATCGGGAAAAGGTAAAAACCGGTTTTCCCATACTTTATTTTTGAAATTATAGATAAAAGCATTTATACGCATTTTTTGCAGATCTATCTCTTTATGAGAAAAATATATTAAGATAATTCCTTCCTGCTGGCAATAATTCTTTAATTTACTCACAAATAATTTATACCTTAGTTGTTCAAGTGTGTTTTCCTTCGCAAACATACCAAGTAATGGACCGAGCCTGATTTTGTTGTCCCCAATACTGATATTAAGCTTTATGGAATCAGGCAAATCCAATTGCTTCATAATGCTTGTGGAAACAGATATAACGCCCTCTGTGTCGCCCGGAAATATGCTTATGCTTAAACTTAAACTTCCCAATTTTAATTCTGTCCCAATGATGCTGTTATAAAAACCGTGTTTAATAAAAAGTTTTCTGCTTAAATGAACCCTGTCAGATGGAAGTCCCGGATCCTCTACCAGCTTTTGCAAGTATACATTGTCCATACCCATTTTAATCACCTGACTAATAATATCTTATTACCCCCTTAAAAATACACTATACCTTTCCAGGTCGAACACAGGTTTAAACTTCTCCTTGTAACGCCTCAGTCCTTGAATCCCCATATCACTGCCAACGTTCATTGTCTCTATTTTGCTGTCTATTTTATTAATCACATGGGCCATTTTTAAGATGATCGCTTCATTTAAGCCTTCAATGCTGTGCATAGTTTTACAGATACACCCCCAGGCTTCTCCGTGGGATAATGCACCTGCAACATTTACTCCAACTATTTCGCCTTGACGGTCAGCCACCAGTATAACAAGGCCTAATTCTTTATAACGTTTAATAATTGCGTTAAAATAATCTCTGTCCACAATTGATTTATATTTTTTACCTGCCGTGCCTTCCCAGTGTTTATTCAAAGTCAGCACATTTTCAAAATCAGCCGTTTTGTATTCTCTGAACTGAATTTCCGGGTTCAAACGGTAAAACTTATTAACAGTTCTTCTTACTGAATCAAATTCTTTTCCCGCCAAAGCGATTAATTTGTAGATACCAAAGTGCTTTTCCATTCCTCTTAATTTTTTCAGTGCAAACAGCTCGTTAAAATTTTCTGCTGTGTGCAGATAGGCACGCTGACTTTCATTTATTGTTCTGATTTTGGTATAAAAACCTCTGTTGCGGTTGTGTTGAGAGCAGTATTGCATAGCCTCATGGAGAACTGAAACAAGGTGGTGTACATTGCCGCTGCCGAATGGCAAACAAAGGAGTAAAAGCTTTTTTTTTCTTGTAAAAATAAAAGTTACCAGCATGTCATTAACAATTTTCCAATATATGTTTCTTCTTCTGGGAGATTGGGCATAAGACCAGATAAAAGGGAAATTTCCAGACCAGAGATTTACGGGCCAGGATGTTTTATTAATAAACTCTTCGTACAGTCTTTTATCTTCCAGCATAACCTTATGCAATTTCCAATTACCTAACTGGATTTCCGGACTTTTCAAAAGATATCTCTTTCCCTTACATAATCTATTCAATTTCATATTATGGCTGTTACTTAAATAAGTGCATGTCTTTATAAAATATTGAAAAATTTGTAGCACATGATATTGATATGAATACATTATATAGTATTCATTCATCTCAAAGGAGGTTAAACCCGGGTATAATGGTTGATGAAATAAAAAGGTTTTCACTATTGACAGCAAAGGCTTATGCAAAAAAAGATCAAATAGAAAATTGGATTTATGAGTTTCTATCCACAGAAGGACAACATGAGGGATTAGCAAAATGGATTAAAAGCAGCCCCGGGAAATGGTTAGGGCCGATGATTGTTGATTTAAATTGATGGAAACCACCGTCATGAAGCACTGAAGAGAAGCAATATAAAAAGTTATTGGGTCATAATTCGATACAGACGTCGAAAAGACCTAATAACTATCAAGAAAAGACTATATAAAATTACCGGGAAAGGGGTAAAGCCCCGTTGAGGCTTGCTCTCATACGAGATATGGCCCGGTTTATGCATATTTCCTATGGCCAAAATGTGCTATCCAGGAAAGTTTTAAATTCAGGAATGTTGATGATTATGTTATCTCCACCTGGCCATTTATTTAAATTCTGACGGCTCCATCGTTTGCTGCAATCCAGTTTTTTATAGAATTAAGGGTTCCAATAGGTGGAAGTAAATTATTCAAGCAAACGCCACCTTTCGTGTTTATCGTCCACTGATTAGCGCTTTTAATCTACCAGTTTAGTCTGTTCCTGTAATAATAATATTCCTCTTTTAAATAGGGCTCTCCATTCCATGGTTTTATATGGGAATTGAAGTGAATAATTATTGGCTTAATGTTCAAATGTCCCATCCTTAAGACTTGGTAATTCCACTTGTAATCGAGGGGGAACCATTTATTGTATAAAATTGCATTCAGTGCATCCTGATCCCACCATTTGATTTTTGAAGGGTTTTTCTTAATAAATTCAAGAACCTTGCATGAAATATTTTCTAACCTCCACATTATAAGATTCATTAACAGAACACCTGAATTAAAATATTTGTATCCTCTTGGCAGTCTTATGCCGGCAAATTCAACCGGGTCCTCTACAGCCCCCAGGAAATAATGTTCCAATTGTTCATTT
>SLRC01000058.1 GCA_007131175.1 Syntrophomonadaceae bacterium | reverse complement strand
TTTATTCTGGATGCTGACTTCTGAATTCTGAATACCTGAGTTGTTACGTTTCCTGTAACTATGCGCTGTGGCCGCCGATCTGTTTGCTCCAGGCGAAAAGCTGCCCCCCGGGAGCCAGGGATGAGAGGCGGAAGAGGCTGGTAATGCCAAAGCGTCCCCGGATCGTGTCCATGGTCCGGCTGAGGGTCACGGCCCGCTGACGATCCTCCAACAGGGAGAGCTGCATGCGGTTGGCGGTTACCAACCCCGAGAGGCTGACCCCCAGGGCCCGCACCGGCCGGTAATCCCAGTGGGTGTAAAAGAGCTCCCGCACCCGTGGATAAACCTCCATTGTCAATGCGGTGGGCTGGTATAGCTTTTGCTGACGGGAAAACCCGCTGGGGCAGTCAAAGTCTGCACCCCGGCAGTACACGCTGACCACCTGGCCTGCCCGGCCCAGGCTGCGGGTGCGGCGGCAAACTTCCTCTGTAATTTCCAGCAGCACCACTTCCATTTCCTCCGCCTTGCGGTAATCACGGGGCAGGGTCATGCAGTGTCCCACACCGCGCCGTTCGTCTTCGGCGCCGGCACGTGCCTCTGCTGCTTTTGAGAGGTTGGAGTAGTCAATACCGTGGGCGTTGAGCCACAGGATCTCACCGTTTATTCCCCAGCGCCATTTCAGATCCTCCCGTTTCATGGAGGCGAGTTGGCCAATGGTCCGGATACCCATGTTGAAAAGATGCCGTTCCATACGCCTGCCCACTCCGAAAAGCTGCCCTGCCGGCAGGGGCCAGGTGTTCCCGGTGTAGTTATCATAATTTAGTGTAAAAATACCTTCACTATTCTTTTTGGCGAAACAGTCGCAGGCCATCTTGGCCTGCAGGGGATTTTCCCCGATACCGACACGACAGGCGATACCTGTTTGCTCCTGCACTTCCGTCATGATGCGGCGCGCCATCTCTGGCGGAGTTCCCCACAACCCTTCACAGCCGCTCATATCCAGAAACTGTTCATCGATGGAGTAGGGAAAGACCCGGTCTGTGAACTGCTGGAAGATGGCTGTGAGCTTAAGGGAGACATCTATGTAGTGCTGCATGTGGGGGCGGACAAAGATGGCCCCGGGACAGAGGCGCCTGCATTCCCACGCTCTGTTTCCCGTCTTGATACCACAGGCTTTGGCTTCCTTGCTGGCGGCAAGGACGATACCGTGGCGCCTTTCCGGGTCACCACAGACAACGACGGGTTTGCCACGCAGGGAGGGGTTGCGGGCGATCTCCACGCTTGCATAAAAGGATTCCATGTCGGCGAGCATGATTATTTTTTGCTTGTGCATCGGTTGCTGTCTCCTCCTGAACGATATATAGAACATTTATTCGTATAAATATTATATGCCTTTCCCGGAAAAAAGCAAGTGTATATTTTATGGAAATTCCTTGAGTACATACAAGATCAAAAGGCAGGCTTTTCAATTACATAAAAAAAGCTCCTGTTGTTTCATTAACAACAGGAGCTTTTTTTATGTGTGGAACAAAGAATACCTTCAATAAAAAAGTTGTGATTAGTAGATTCCTCTATTGAGCCCATCCCTAATGGCGTTAATAATTTTGGTTCCCCTTATAGTTGCGCCGGTCCAAGTGTCTAAAATTTGACCTGTTCCTTCTGCATCATCAACTGCAACTTCAGTATTATAAAGATCTGCTATTTCAGAGATGTTTCTTCCTTCTAGGTATTGAAGCATTTGCGCATGCTGCTCGGCTATTGCCATAACATCTTCTACTGGCCAGGTATTGTCTTCATTTTCAGGATCCAGGTAGTTGTTACCACCGTAGTTAAGAACCCTGTAACTAAGGTTAGATAATGTGTTGTTTTCAAGGTGAAACTGTACCCCTACCTGCTGTAAATTCCGATCAAGAAACACTCCGCGGTATCGACCATCGGGGTAACTGCCCTTCAATTCTGCAGGTAGAACTTCATTATTAGTGGCCTCAGGCCCTCCACCTGGAGCACAACCCACTAACAAAAAGGCAAAGGCCGTCACTATTATTGCTGACAATGTCAAAAAAACCAGCTTACGTTTCATTTTTAATTTTTCCCCCTTATTATTACTGTTTTAAAAGGTTTACGTAAATTTCTAAAACAACAGAAAGATAAACTTAATCACCATCACCACCTAGAACTGTATTTGTGTTACTGCGTTCATAAATAGTTCTTGTGTTCGTAACGAAAAATGTACCCTATTATTATGGTAGTTTAAGTCTATAATACATTAAATTGTAAGCAGTGTCAACTTGACTGAATTGTTATTGCCGCAAAATTTAAAGACCCGTTTTACCTCTCGCTTGCCCGGCGTAACAAAAAGAAAAGTTGAACGTTATATAAGTTGTAGATATCATGTTAATTAAGCCCGTTTATATTAAGTTCAGGAAAGGGAGGAGAAAATGAGAAGAATATTTTGTGTGCCTGTGCTATTGTTGCTGATCGTGATAGCTTTTGTGGCAATTTTTCCTGCTGCCGTATGCAAGGCGAAACCGGCTTTAAAGCTGGGTAATGAGGTTTTATTGGAAAGCCAACGCCATCTAATTACAGGTAAGAGAGTGGGTTTGGTCACCAATCAGACAGGAGTGGACAGCCGGAAAAGAAGCTTGATTGACATCATTGCGGCTGCACCGGATGTGCAGTTGGCTGCCCTTTATGCCCCTGAGCACGGTATTGACGGTATTGCCAGGGCGGGAGCATGGGTGGAGTCATACATACATCCCGAGCTCCGTATCCCCGTTTACAGCCTCTACGGTGCCACCCGCATGCCCACCCAGGCTATGCTTAAAGAAATTGATGTCCTCCTTTTTGATATACAGGATATCGGTGCCCGGACTTATACCTATATGTCCACGCTCCAGTACTGCCTGGTGGCGGCGCAAAAATACAACAAACCAGTGATTGTCCTGGATCGTCCCAATCCCCTGGGAGGGATGATCGTGGAAGGCCCAGTCCTGGAAGATCGTTATAAGTCCTTTGTTGGGGTGGACAACCTGCCCATGGCCCACGGCATGACCGCCGGGGAGCTGGCACGGTTTTTTAACCGGAACATTGGAGCTTCATTAACTGTTGTGCCCATGGAAGGATACCGTCGCAATATGACGTTTGAGGAGACGGGATTGCCTTTCGTGCAGACATCACCCAATGTTCCCAACCTTATCAACGCTTACGGATACATGGCTACCGGTTTGGGTGAGGGAACGGGTGTGTTCCAGGCGGATCAGTTTCGTTGGATCGGAGGCAGAGGTCTTAGTGCCAATTGTTTTGCCGAACTGCTCAACGGAGCAGATCTGCCCGGAGTGCGTTTTGTACCGGAGGTTAGGGGGACGGCAGGCGGGGTGCGCCTGGATATCTACGACCCATATCGTTTTAATCCGGCAAGAAGCGGAATATATGCCCTGGCATACGCTTTTCAACTGGGTGATTTCCAGGTTCCCAAGAGTACACCTGATAATATTATCATGTTTGATAAGGTAATGGGGACCAGCAAATTTGGCCTCTGGTTGGAAGAAGGGCTGACGCCGCAGCAGATCGAGGCTCGCTACTATCCTGAGCTGCGGCGTTTCAAGCAGGAACGGGAACGGTACCTGCTTCCCCAATATGCGCCCCGTCTCAGTGTGGTGGTGGACGGAGTTACCCTGGTCAGCGATCCCGATCCATTTATTGACAGGCAAAACCGCCTCATGATCCCCCTGCGGGCTGTGGCAGAGGGGCTGGGGGCGCAGGTCCACTGGGAAGGGCAGACGCGTCTCATCACCATTCACAGGGATAGGAACACGCTTCGCTTAACGGTGGACAGCCCTGTTATTTCCGTGAACGGGGTGGAGCATTATATGGATACAGTTCCCCAGATTACAAACAATCGCACTATGGTTCCGCTGCGTTTTGCTGCAGAGTACCTGGGAGCTGTTGTGGATTGGAACGATACCATGCGCCGTGCCGTTGTCACGAACCCTTAAAAAGAATACTTAAAAATACTGACAGGCTTATGGCAGCGGAGTTAATTAAATTAAATGTCCGGGGCTGGTTTATCCAATTCTTGGTGTGGTAAAGCGAACTCACCAGGAGAGAAACGGGAAAGGCGCTCTTGGAGCATTATTGTTGTCTCCCTTATCTCGGGCCATTTTCCTTCCGGAATGAAGGGGGGCCGCGGAAGGTCTTCAGTGACGGGGGGCAGCGGTATGATGCGGTGTCGTCCTGCCCGGTCCACCCAGGTTAGTTTGTAATCAACATTATCCAGGTATGCAGCTTGATCGGGAGTATCTTTTTTTAAATGCAGACGCAGCAACATACCGTATTCAACTTCGTGTGTGGGAATGGCACCGGGAATCCTGTGTTGGTTGGAGATGAAGTTCCCCAGGGAGTATGCCACAAAGGCCCGGTGCTTATTTCCATGCTCATCCTCAGTGTTAATATATTCCATGGGCTGGATCACGTGTGGATGGCTGCCGATGATAATGTGGGCACCGGCCTCGGCAAGGAAATGGGCCAGTTCCTTTTGCTCCGGACTGGGTTCGGACCGGTATTCCCATCCCCAATGCATGTAAACGATTATTAGGTCGGCACCGGCCTGATATGCCTGTTGAATATGGTAGTGCATCAAATCCTTGTTAATGAGATTTACCATGTATTCACGGCCTGCTGGCAGGGGGATTCCGTTTGTGCCGTATGTATAGGCGAGAAATGCCAGGTTAATGCCATTTTCCTCAACGAGGAGGGGTGTGTCCCGTTCATCCTGGCTGCGGGCCGTTCCAAAAGCTTTCATGCCCGCCCCTTCAATGATCTCAAGGGTGCGGGAAACACCCTTCTGCCCGCTATCCATGGAGTGATTGTTGGCAGTACACAAAAGATCAAATCCGGCCCCGCGCAAGGCCGTGGCGATTTCATCTGGGCTGTTAAAGCGGGGAAAAGCACTAAAGCCCCGTTCCGGTCCTGCAAGGGTCGTCTCCAGGTTGCCTACCGCCAGGTCAGAAGATTGCAGGTATGGGGTAATAGATTCAAAACTGGGAGAAAAATCGTAACGATTTTTATTTGCATCATATGCCTGGACAAACTGGGTTTGGTGGACCATAATATCTCCCACAGCAATAACGGTAGCCGTGCGGGGAGGGGGTGGCAGGGGAATTTCCCGGGTGATTGCGGGGACAGTTTTGTCTTCTGTGATTTCTTCTTCTGAAGTGGGCGTGTGTTCCATGCTGGAGCCGGTCGGCTCAACGAAAGGTTCGGCGGACGCAGGAAAGGGGAACCCTGCTGCCTGGTAAAACAAATAGGAAGCGCTAAGTAAAAGGACCCCCAAGCTAAGGGCAAGTATGATATTGAATTTAAATCGCAACACGGTTCACCTGTCCTAACATCGCTGCTTTTAATGATCTGACGCTTTTGGTACCCATGGCGTTGCAAGAGCTTGCTTTTTAACGGCAATTATAACATCAGAGATAATCCAGGTCAATTTTTCCAGTCCAGGAAAAGCTAACCTTCTAATGTTGATTCAGGTTGAATCGACGTTATATTCATGCTATTATCTAAACACATTTCAAAATATTAAGAAGGAGGAGCGTAAAAAGCATGTCTCATTATCACTTTTTGGATCGGCCGACTATTTTGCAAAATGCTTTTTACCCCCGCCGGGGGCTGACCCCCTGTGGGGATAATGCCTTTGATCTTACCGTCCCTGCTTCGGATAATATATCCCTGCACTGCCGGTTTTACATTGGTGGCAGTGATTTTCCCACCATTTTATATTTTCACGGCAACGGGGAAATAGTGAGCGATTATGACGGGATTGCCCCTTTATACCATGATAAAGGGGGAGCAAACCTGGTGGTTACTGAATTCCGGGGTTATGGTGCCGCAGGGGGAACGCCTACTTTTAGCGCCATGCTTGAAGATGCCCGCAGCTATTTTGCTGCTGTAAAAGATGAGCTTGCCCGACGCAATTATTCTGGTGAACTCTATATTATGGGACGGTCACTGGGTAGTGTTGCAGCCCTGGAGTTGGCTAATGTTTTTGAAAAGGAAAGTAAGGGCTTGATCGTTGAAAGCGGCTTTGTTTCCGCAACCCGCATTGCCCGGCGTCTGGGTTTTACAATGCCACCGGAAGAAATTGACCTCCTGGAGGAGGAATGCCGGGTAAAAGTAAAGGGCATAACAATCCCTGCCCTGGTGATGCATGGGGAGATGGATAATATTGTACCCCTGAAGGAAGCGGAAACGCTCCATGCCCTTTTGGGGTCAGAAAAAAAAGAATTGGTGATTATTCCGTGGGCAGATCACAACAGCCTTATCTTTGAGGGGGAGGAAGAATATTTTTCTGCGGTCCGGCGCTTCATCAGCGGGAAGTAGGAGGAGTGAACGATAATTAAATGGATCTAAAAGATGGAAAGATCAGCAGCGGTATTTTACCCCTCGATAACGTCCTTACAGGACTTCGCCTGGGGGATAATGTTGTCTGGCAGGTTGATACACTTGATGATTATTGCTATTTTGCCGAGCCCTTAGTCACTGAGGCCATACGTAGTAATGGCAAATGTGTATACTTGCGTTTTGCCCCCCATCCTCCTGTGGTAAAGTCTCAACCGGGCCTGTTGGTTATAGAAGTTGATCCAGGACCGGGTTTTGCTTATTTTACTGCGGAAATTCACCGCGTGATCAGTCAACAGGAGACCCCATTTTTTATCCTGGACAATTTATCTGCCCTTGTGGACGAATGGGCTACAGACGAACTCCTTGCGAATTTTTTCCAGGTCACCTGTCCTTTCCTTGGTGAACTGAATACAGTGGCCTATTTTGCCCTGATGCGGGGGCGTCATGCCAACAATGTAGTGGCCCGTATCCGGGACACTACCCAGGTGCTGGTTGATGTTTACCGTAGCGGCGGAAATATGTACATCCATCCCCTGAAAGTCTGGGATCGCTATTCACCCCAAATGTTTTTGCCCCATATTGTCTCCGGTGAAATCTGGCAGCCCGTTTTTCAGAGTGGCGAGGCGGCTACAATTTCTGCCACGGCACGGAAACATCCCTTGCGTGTGGATGGCTCATCCATCGCTCCCTGGGAAAGTGTATACAACAAGCTGGTGCAGTACCGGGAGCAGGACGGTGTTTCAGAGGATCTAACAAGGGAGTTTCATGCACTAAAACAGGAAAAAACCCGTATGCTGATCGGTGATGATCCCGCATTTAACAAGTTGGCCGACCGCTATTTTACGCTTGATGATCTCTTTGCCATCCGGGAGCGTATTATCGGTTCGGGGCGGATTGGGGGAAAAGCCACGGGTATGCTTCTTGCGCGGAAAATCCTGATGGCGGGAGAGGGAAAAACAGATTTTTCAACTGTCATGGAACCCCATGACTCTTTTTATATTGGCTCCGATGTCTTCTTTACTTTCCTTGTGGATAATGATCTTTTCCGGCTGCGTTTACAGCTCACCAACAATTCTTCAATCACACCTGAGGAATTTGAAGCGGTGGAGAGGGAATTTTTAGCCGGCATTTTTCCCCCGCACATTATGGATCAGTTCCGGAACATGTTGGACTATTTTGGCCAGGCTCCCATTATTGTCCGATCCAGCAGTCTCTTGGAGGACAGCTTTGGCAATGCCTTTGCCGGTAAGTATCGCAGCGAATTTTGTGCCAATCAGGGAAATCCGGAGGCGAGGCTTGGGGAATTTCTGCGCGTGGTTAAACTTGTTTATGCAAGCACACTCAGCCCCGATGTCCTTTCCTACAGGTTGAGGCGGGGGCTGGGTGAAAGTGATGAACAGATGGCCATTCTTGTGCAGCGTGTGGCGGGAACTCCGTATCGCCAATATTTCTTTCCCGCTCTTGCGGGAGTGGCGTTTTCCCGTAATCTTTATGCCTGGTCGGATCGAATCGACCCGGAACAGGGATTGATCCGCCTGGTATTCGGTCTGGGGACCAGGGCAGTGAACCGCGTTCCCGATGATTATCCCCGTATGATTGCGGTAAGTCAGCCCCGGATTCGACCGGAAGCAGGGCAAAAAATTGCCCATTACTCCCAACATAAAATGGATCTGCTTGATGTTCAGTCAAACCAATTCCGCACAGTGCCGGCTGAGGATTTGCTTGACCGCGGTGACTACCCACAACTCCATTACTACACATCTATTCTCAGGGAAGGGTTCCCTTTCGATCCCCCCTACACGGATTTTGGGACAAATAAGGGGGAAAAGCGTATTTTAACTTTTAACCGCCTCATTAACGGGACATCATTTGTTTCACTTATGGGCGAAATGCTGAAGCGTTTGGAGCAAGCCTATGGGCACCCTGTGGATACAGAATTTACTGCATCACTGGCTGAAAACGGGACGGTGAAAATTAACCTGTTGCAGTGCCGGCCCCTGTGGTTACCGCAGCAAATGGCTCCGTTGGAGATGCCCCGGTCTATTCCGCCGGAACGGATTCTTT
This sequence comes from Syntrophomonadaceae bacterium, assembly GCA_007131175.1. GTDB lineage: Bacteria > Bacillota > Dethiobacteria > DTU022 > UBA8154 > UBA8154. The sequence goes on along the minus strand of SLRC01000058.1, from coordinate 13,012 downwards.
TTCAAGCCCGGAGGGTTATTAACCCCAGTATTGTCGAAGGCATTAAATACATCATATATGTAGATCCACGGGGTTATGGGAAAGTGAGTGGGTCGTTGCGCAAACAGGTGGGCCGCCTGGTAGGCAGCCTCAACCGCCATCCCGAACTGTCAGGGGAAAGGTTGCTGCTCATGGGTCCGGGGCGCTGGGGCAGCAGTAACATTCTCCTTGGTGTAAATGCCAGCTATGCTGATATTAATAACGCTGCGGTCCTGGTAGAGTTGGCTCACGAACATGCAGGCCAAATGCCAGAAGTATCATACGGCACCCACTTCTTTCAGGATCTGGTAGAATCCCAGATTACTTATCTCCCCGTTTATCCCGACCATCCTGAGGCTGCCTTCAATCACTCCTTTTTCCAGGATTCACCTTCTATCCTGGAAAAACTTCAACCGGAGAGTTCCTCCCTGGCAGGTGTGGTGCGCGTTATTGATGTTCCGGCTGTAAGCGCCGGCTCGGCAGTGCGGCTGGTTGCCGATCCCCGTTCCCGTCAGGCCCTCTGTTACCTTGAGCAATGAGATAAATTAAACAAAAGTAACCTACCCTTGTAGTTGGGGCAGGCTTCAAGCATGCAACTTATTTTTATGGAAAAACATTTTAATGCGATTACTTTTGGTTAAGTTATTTTGTTTTCCCGTTACTTTCCAATCCCCCACTCATAAACTGGGTATTTGTAACCGCACCTTTCCCCTTTTCACTGTCCTCCCGGTTATCCTTGCTGTCCCCATGGGTCCAAATAGGACAATCCCTAATTTTTTCACCGGGATAACGGAATGATGCGCGGCGGCAAAAATAGAAATGAATTACCAGGCGAAAAACTACAATCATTATAATAAAAATTGCCGCGGCAACAGAAATCGTGTAAAGAAACATCTTGAGTCCTCCCCTCTTGATGTGTACCACATTATATCAGAAAAATCTAATATTTTCAAGGGGGAGGTTAATTTTTTTTTACATTGGCGAAAAAAAAGAAGGGTTCCGGTAATGGAGGGGCGAATTTAAAAAATGGACATATGGGCAGGCAAAAAGTCTGCACAACGATCGAGCGTTTAACTTGTTAACACGTAGAAACGGGGTTCGTCAAACATGGAAGTGGCACGGATCATTATGGTATCCCCTCTGCCGGAACTTTCCCGTCTGGCTCACCAGATCTCCCAGGAGCTGAGCTTTGAAATGGAGATCGTAGATGCTTTTTTGGACAAGGGGGTTGAGTTGGGCAAGGAGTTTGAGCAGAGCGGAGCAGATGTGATTATTAGCCGTGGGCCTACCGGTATTTTGATGAGAAAGGCCCTTTCTATCCCGGTGGTGCTTATCCAGATAACGAGTTATGACGTGATCCAGGCTCTCTTCCAGGCCAGGCAGTTGGGGCGCAAAATTGCTTATTTTGATCATGTAAAGCGAAAGGAAGTTTACGATTTTGCCTCAATTGCAGAGATTCTCTCCCTCCCCGACTTAGAACAATATTTCTACAATGATGAGGCAGAGCTTGATGAACAAATTCGCATGGCGCGCAACAACGGGGTGGATGTAATTGTTGCTTCGGGAAGTTGTGTGGTGCGCATGGCAAAGGAGCATGGTATGGAAGGGGTAATGGTTTACTCTTCCAGGGAAGCACTCATTGAAGCGTTCCAGCGGGCTCAGGACCTGGTTCTGGTTCGGCAAAAAGACCGGGAAAAGGCAGAGTTTTTGAAAGTTATCATCGACCATACTTATAACGGGGTTATTGCGGTTAATCGTCATAATATTGTCACCCATTTCAATCCTGCGGCTGCGGAGGCGTTCAACCTCCCCAGCACGAATGTTGTAGGTTTAAAGACGGAGCAGATTTCCCTTCCTCAGTTACGCAATTTACTCCAGGATCGTACGGAGCAACGGGGCGAAGTGCAGACCGTAGGGGGTCAGCAGGTTGTATTTAACCGGGTTCCCATTTATATTGGCGGGGAATTATCAGGTACGGTCATTACATTTCAGAGTGTAAATAAAATTCAAAACCTGGAGGCTTCCATCCGTAAAAAACTCTACGCCAGCGGCTTTGTATCCCGTTATAGTTTTGCAGATCTTGTGGGGAACTCCGGGGAAATAAGAGAATGTATTGACCGGGCCCGCAAGTTTGCTGTTTCCCATTCAACGGTGTTAATAACAGGGGAGAGCGGTACGGGAAAAGAACTTTTTGCCCACAGTATTCATGGGGAGAGTCCCCGTAAGGGTGGCCCTTTTGTGGCGATCAATTGTGCCACCATCCCCAAGGATCTTCTTGAAAGTGAGCTTTTTGGGTATGAGGAAGGGGCCTTTACAGGGGCGAAGAAAGGCGGAAGAAGCGGTCTTTTTGAATTGGCTCATGGAGGAACTATTTTCCTGGACGAAATATCCGAGCTCTCACTCTCGCTGCAGTCTAATCTGCTGCGTGTGCTTCAGGAGAAGGTGGTGCGCCGCATTGGTGGATCCCGCATTATCCCGGTGGATGTGCGGGTTATTGCCGCCACAAACCGCCTGCTGGCAGAAGAGGTGAGTCGGGGACGCTTCAGGGAAGATCTCTTCTACCGGCTCCATATCTTAAATCTTCATATCCCTCCCCTGCGCCATCGCAGGAGCGACATTTTACCACTGATTACGCATTTTCTACACAAATACTGTGGACATGCCGGAAGCCTGGCAGAGTTTCCCCGCTCCATCACCCGTTATCTTTATGAACATGACTGGCCGGGTAATGTGCGGGAATTGGAAAATTTCGTGGAAAAATATGCCATTCTTGCTGAGGGGACTACAGACAGCTTTCGCCTCATGGAGGAGCTGGTGGATGAATTGGCCAATTTCCGCGAGGAAAGCCAGGGCAATGGGGATGGTGCCGGTGACAGCATATCGGTCAACGTGGACACATTGGCCGGAATGGAACAGCAAATTATCGGTCAGCTTTATCGGCAGAACCAGGCGGACAAAAAAGAACTGGCGCGGCGTCTTGGCATTAGCCGGACTACGCTATGGAAGAAGATCAAGGAGTTGGAAGGGAGCGGTGCCCGGCTGTTCAAATAATTAACGAAGAGACCCCGGTTATTATGGATGAACAGGAATAATGGCAAGGATCTTGCACTATTTAGAAGTGCAGGGGTTTATTAAGGAAGGTGCCAGGTAGCTGTTAACAGGCATTCTAAGCCTGTCCGTACAATAGTGGAGGAGGTGGGACGGCAAGCACTTGGTTTAAAATGCGAACGTTAACCGGCCTCAAGTGTTCTAAAATTAAACTCTTACCGTGCATGCTCTGTCTAACGTTATATTTCTAAACACGAGACAGGGTTTGGGCTGAACAACAAGGCGGACAAAATTAACCCGTTGAAGGGGAACTTAATTCTGGTAAGGTTAAAACACAAATAAATTGTTAAAAAGGGAAAGGAGGTAATTCCCGGGGAAATCATTTTTATCATCCCGGGGAAAACACATGAAAAATGCAGTAATCGTCAGTGCAGTAAGAACCATTGCCGGTAGTTTTGGTGGTAGCCTGAGCGGTCTCAGTGCAACTGATTTGGGGGCAGCCATCGTTAAGGCAGCAGTGGAAAGAGCGGGAATCACCGGTGAAGATGTTGATGAACTTGTATTCGGGTGCGGCTGGCAGGCCGGACTGGGACCGAATGTGGCCCGTATTGCAGCAGTTAAGGGGGGCTTGCCCCATAAGGTGCCTGCATATACCATTAATATCCGTTGTGCTTCCAGCTTGCAGGCCGTAATCCAGGCGGTACGTTCCATTGCTTTGGGTGATGCTGATGTAGTCATTGCAGGAGGCACCGAGTCTGCTTCCAACGTACCCTATTTAATTCCCCAAGCCCGTTGGGGTGCCCGTATGTGGGATTTCCCTGTTTACGATGGTTTACACAAGGACGGTTTCAAGTGTGCCCTGGCAGGGATGTTTATGGGGGATACGGCCGAACTGTTGGTTGATAAGTATAATATCAGCCGTGAGGAACAAGATACTTTTGCCATTGAAAGCCATCAGAAAGCAGCGAAAGCGGTACAGGAAGGAAAGTTTAAAGAAGAAATTCTTCCCCTTCAAGTAAAGCAAAAGAAAGAAATGGTGACTGTGGACACGGAAGAGATACCCCGTGCCAATGCTTCCCTGGAGAAAATGGGCAAATTACCGCCTGTTTTCAAAAAAGACGGTGGGACCGTTACGGCAGGAAACAGTTGTGCGTTAAGTGACTGCGCTTCTGCCATGGTAATTATGTCTGAAGATAAGGCAAAAGCAATGGGACTTACCCCCCTGGCAGTAATTCGCGGTTATGCGGCAGCGGGCGTGGATCCCAAGTACATGGGTATCGGTCCCGTGGCAGCCATACCCATTGCCTTGCAAAAAGCGGGCCTTAAACTTGAGGATATTGAATTGATCGAATTAAATGAAGCGTTTGCCGCACAGTACCTTGCTTGTGAGCGGGAGATGAAATTTGATCGTGATAAGGTCAATATATGGGGTGGAGCCATTGCCCTGGGTCACCCTGTGGGAGCAACAGGTACCAAGTTAATTACCACCAACATTTATTCACTCAAGGACCAGGGTAAAACCCTGGGGATGACCAGTGCCTGTGTCGGCGGTGGTCAGGGGCTTGCCATTGTTGTGGAAAGATTAAGCTAACAGGATTATGGGTAACGGGGAGCAGGCCGAGCCCTTAAAGGCTAGCGGCCTGCTCCTAAATCACAGTCATTATTTAAAGAGGAGGATATGAGATGGAAATTAAAAAAGTTTTTGTCCAGGGAGCGGGAATCATGGGTACAGGGATCGCCCACTTAGTGGCCCAAAAAGGTTTGCAGGCCGTGCTCATGGATATTGATGAGGCCATTGTGAAGCGCAGTTTGGGAAACATTGAGAAACTGCTGAACAAGCGGGTGGAAAAAGGCAAAATGACTGCCGATGAGGTAAAGGATCTCATGGGCAAGATCAAACCCTCCACTGATATTAATGATGCTGCCGGTGCAGATTTTATCATTGAAGCAGTGATCGAGAATGTGGAACTGAAGCAGAAGATTTTCACCCAGCTTGAAGCGATTGCTCCTAAAGAAGCTATCCTGACCACCAATACCACGGCCTGTGGCATTTCAGAGATTGCCTCTGCCCTTAAAGATCCGACCCGTCTGGTGGGGATGCACTTCTTTAACCCGGCAGTTGTAATGAAGCTGGTGGAAATTATGCCTGGTGTGGCCACAAAACAGGAATATGTGGATAAAGTTAATGAATTCGCCCTGTTCCTCGGCAAGGAGCCTGTGGTAACGGATAAAGAAGGGATCGCCGGTGTTGCCAGCCGTGTTTTGGCAGGCTTGTTGAACGAAGCGGTTTGGGTATTGGAAGAGGGTATTGCCAATGCTGCCGATATTGATAAAGCGTTGAAGATGGGTTCTAATCTTCCCATGGGTCCACTGGCTTTAATCGATCTCATTGGAATTGACACACATCTGGCGAAAACCCGCACCCTTTATGCGAAACTGGGTGACGCCCGTTATCGTCCCTGCTACCTGCTGGAGAAAATGGTACATGCAGGCTATCTGGGACGGAAAAGCAACAAGGGCTTTTACGATTACACCGTGGATCCCCCGGTGCCCACAGTACTCAAGTAATTAAGGAGAAGATCAGGGGTCAGTATTATCATCCCGGTTCGCTGGCCTTGTCACCTGATGCACCTATAATTGGAGCAGCAGTACAGAAACCCTGGCTTTAACTGCAAATGATAACTGGATAAAAAAGAAGAAAGAGGTGCTTTAACATTGGATTTTGCGTATAATGGTGAGCAATTATCGGTACAAAAAATGGTTCGGGATTTTGTGGCTAAGGAGATCACTCCTAACGCCAAGCAATGGGATATCGATGAGAGCTTCCCCATGGATGTCTGGAAAAAGATGGGCGATCTTGGAATTATTGGCACAGCCGTTCCCGAGGAGTATGAAGGCAGCGGCATGGATTTTCACTCCCATGCCATCGTAGCTGAGGAACTGGGTTATGGATGCTCCTCCATGCGGGGCAGCTATTCCGTTAACATCTCTCTGGTGGCCAAGACCATTTTAAAATGGGGCACCGAAGAGCAGAAACAAAAATATGTTCCCCCCATTGCCCTGGGCGAGTCTTTTGGTTGCTACGGACTCACCGAGCCTGACTCGGGCAGCAATGCTGCCGGCATGAAAGCAGTTGCGGAGAAGGATGGGGACTACTATGTTTTAAGCGGTAACAAAATGTGGATCACCCATGCCGATGTTTCTGATGTCTCTATTGTTTTTGCCAAGACAGATAAGGATAAGGGTGCCAAAGGGATCACTGCATTCCTGGTGGACAAAGGAACCCCCGGTTTCACCGCCCAACCCATTCATGAAAAAATTGGTCTGCGCGCCCAGGATACGGGTGAGTTGATTATGGATGGCGCCCGCGTGCATAAAGACCAAATGCTTGGCCCGGAAGGTAAGGGATTTGCCGTGGCCATGTCTGCCCTTGACAACGCCCGCTACACTGTTTCCGCCGGTTGCGTGGGCACGGCCCAGGCTGCCCTGGATATTTCAAAAGCATATGCCAAGGAGCGGATCCAGTTTGGCAAGCCCATCGGGGCACACCAGCTGGTACAGCAACTTATTGCCAACATGGTTATGGATGTTGAGATGGGTCGTATGCTGGTGAATCGTGCCGGCTGCCTCAAAAACCAGGGAGTTCCGAACACGCGGGAAACCTGTATGGCCAAGTATTTCTGTGGTGAGATGGTTAACAGGGTTGTCTATAACGCTATGCAGGTACTGGGTGGATACAGCTTCTCCGGCGAGTACCCCTTGGAAAGAATGTACCGCGATTCCCGGATCAACACCCTTTACGAGGGCACATCCCAAATTCAGCAATTGATCATCGGTAATTCGGAGCTCGGTATTTCCGCTTTTGTTTAAAAATGAATTTTCCTTTGTGGCCGGGGAAAAAAAGAGCCTATTGCCTTTTTTCTCCGGCCCGCCTAAGGGTATTCAATAGGAGGATACACCATGTATGAATTTATAAAATATGAAAAAGAAGCTCCCCTGGCCATTATCACCATAAACCGCCCCAAGGTAATGAACGCCATGAATAATGCCCTGGTGGAGGAATTTGCCCAGGCTTTCGCAGCGGCGGAGCAGGACGATGAGGTTAGGGCGCTGATCCTTACCGGCGAAGGAGAAAAAGCGTTTATGGCCGGTGCAGACATTAAGGAAGTGCAGGCCCGTGACTTCGTATTGGGTCGTAAACAAACACGCCGGCGCCAGGAAGTTCTAAACATGCTGCAGGAGATGCCCAAACCAGTAATCGCTGCGATTAATGGTTTTGCCCTGGGGGCCGGTTTGGAGACGGCCCTGGCCTGCACCCTGCGCATTGCTTCCAGCAATGCAAAGATGGGATCTCCCGAAGTAAACCTGGGAATCATCCCCGGTGACGGAGCCACACAGCGCCTTCCCCGCATGATTGGTTTCGGCAGGGCTATGGAAATGGTCCTGACTGCCCGTATGGTTGATGCGGAAGAAGCCTACCGTATTGGTCTTGTAAACAAGGTAGTGGCGCCGGAAGAATTGATGGATGAAGCCAAAAAAATGGCGGGGACCATCATCTCCAAGTCACCGTTGGCTATTCAATATGCCAAAGAGGCGGTAAACCGCTCCATGGAGATGGGCCTCAATGAAGGTATGGCTCACGAATCTTATCTTCATGCCCTGGCCTGCGCCACCGAAGATAAAAAAGAAGGAGTAGCTGCCTTCCTGGAGAAACGCAAGGCTGAATACAAAGGGAAATAACCCTAAAGTGCGACAGGGGATGGTTCTCGGTGTCGCATTAACTGGTTGCTCAGCTAAAAAAAAATGCACCCTTTGAAAAATGGTCTCTCAAGATATCTTAAGAGGCCATTTTTTTGTTGTGCGCCCGGCTTGGGCGCAGTCTAACGGGTGAAAGTTCCGAGCACGCCCGGTGGCGGGAAGTGCATAGCCAAGGCCAAGCAAGTTTATCGCGAGGTGGAGTGTGAAGGAAGGCGGCGGCAAATCTTTGGCCTGACGAACAGAAATCGCATCAGGCATAAACTGTGGGCAAGGCTGCAACACAAGTTGAAGTCCAATAGCCACACGGAACCAGTTTGTGTAAATGCGGCAGGCAGATGGAGAGAAAGACTGCGTTCTTACCCGGGGAGGCCTCACGGACGGTAGATGCGCATCTGCAAAAGCCGGTTGAAACAAGATTTATCGTGAGGAGTCAGACGAAGCCATATTAGCAGTACAGTTGACGGTACTGTGAAGGGCGGAACCATTGGAGGTGATAGTAAATGAATGTTACCGGGAATCGGGACAAAGACAGCAGGAAACACTGTAAGGACAGTGGCTGGCCGCAAAAGGATAGTGCGGAACACGAAGAATATGCGGGAGCGCTTACCGGTTCAGGGATAACTGGAAACAACATCACCAATGCCGACAGACCCGAGGGTGGGCTGCCCAGTACGGGCAGCATGACGCCCACGTGGGTGGGAAGTACTGCCGTTACGGCATAGGTGCCAATGGAGACTGCTTTTTCGGAGACAGCTTCAGCGGCGGAAGCCACCACGGGGAGTTTATCCGTGTCCACCCCAGCTTGTTGGCAACGGCTACGGCCACTGCCCGGGAGTTATCCACGCAGGAACCCATGTGCAGAACCGGGGGAAGAGGACCGTCCAGGCCGTTGGCCTCTCCGATAGCAGTAAGGACAGTTTTCAGGCTGTCACCGCATAACTTGGCGGTGTTGGCAGGATCAAGGAAGCCATGACGCATTAGTGCACCGGCACCGCAACCGGTGGCCAGCACCTGCACATTTTCTTTAAGTATGCGGCGGGCAATGGTGATAAAATTGAGGTCCTGTGAAATTTTAACATTGTTGCACCCGGCAAAAAGGAACAAAATAATCTAATATGGCAGTCAATTATCCTGCTTATAAATAAAAGATGCATAGCTTTTTTACTTTTTTGCATAATAAAAAGATACGCATAAGTGAACATCAAACCTGTTTAGGAGAAGGGAAGTCGGGCAGAAATGGAACCATACCGGGCACTGGCCCTGCAACCTGTGGTAGAAGGGGCAAAAAAAAGAGATGAATATGCTAAAAACCTGAAACAAATGGGAGAAATGATTGACGCTGCAATCTGGTTAAGCGGGTTGGAACCGCCGGTACGCCTTGTTGCTATTCCGGAGGGGGCTATACAGGGGTATACAGGTGAGCTTTTTGAGCGTTTTCATGCTGATACCCTGGTGGAGATGTCCCTGGAAATACCCGGTGAAGAAACAATGTTGTTGGGGGAAAAGGCGAAGGAATTTAACATTTTCATCATTGCTCAGGCAGCGGCGAGGCATTCCCAGTTTCCGGGTAAATCCTTCAATTGTGTTTTTATTATAGATCCCCGGGGCGAGGTGGTGCACAGGCACTATAAACCCCAGATCTACAGGGATGGTCACAGTGCTGTTCCCGCAGATATCTGGGCACGTTGGATGGAACTGTACGGTTACACCCTTCAAGCCTGTTATCCCGTAACAGATACGGCAATCGGTCGTATTGGCACCCTTTCCTGCATGGAAGGGAGTCCGGAGGCGGCTCGCGGACTGGTGATGAATGGGGCGGAGATTATCTATAAACCCAGTTTTCTCCAGTCCCATGTGGCAACGGAACTATGGCAGGGATTAAATCGCATTCGGGCACTGGACAATACCTGCTATTTTGTCTCTCCAAAAGTGGATAACAATCAGCTGTTGGCAAAAGCCATATCGTTTAAAAACTCACCCAGCCAGGCACTCATTGCCGATTACAAGGGGCGCATTATATCAGAACCAAATTATGGACCAGGATTTGTTTTTGCAGGAGGGATTATTGATATAAGGGGGTTACGTGATTACAGGGAAATGACAATTTGGGATAACTGGCTGGAAGATCTGCGCACTCCCCAATACAGGATTGTCTACGAAGATATGCACCATGAATGTCCAGATACAGATGAAACGGTTACAGAGAAAAGGGATCTTTCTCTGTCAGATAACGTTTCCTTTGTTCCCTTTAACAGTTTGTCCCGTAAATAAAGATGAAAGCAATGAGTCTAGATTGTGCACGGTGTATTTTAAGGGCTGTAAGGTAGAAATTCAAGAGATAGACGGCCATGCCGCCCCCAGCGTTGCGGCACCATCAGATGAATGAAAATGCACAAGAGGGGTGCAAGGTTACCTGTGAGCAACCGTTCAGGCTCGATGAAAAGGCTTTGCCGGACCGGGGTTGCCACATTTTACTGTTTGAGCGCAGCGAGTTTAAAATGTGTGCCGGGACGGAAAAGCCGCCAATATATTTGAGGCTGCGCTGAACAGGTACCTTGCGCACCGGTACCACATGTATACTTATTTTCGGGACAGAATGAAGCAAGCCAGTGAGCCGGAAAATAATGTTGCTGTTATGACAGTTCCATTTATCCGGCGCACTGGTTTGCCGCACATCCCACTTCTAGTGAATTAGTGAGGATGTTGGCATCCCCACTAACTGTTTTCCGTCAGCTTATGATCTGCCCCGAAGTGCTTATTACGGTCTCTTTAAGGGGAATATTTTTACCTGAATAGTCAATAGCCATTTCCACGATACGTTTTAAAGCAGAGCAACAGGGTACTTCCATATAGACCACATTTGCACTTTTAATATCAGCTGTTTTAAATATCTCCGCCAGTTTTTCCAGGTGTGGCTGAACGTCGTCAAGTTTTGGGCAGGCTATAACCACAGCTTTTCCCTTAAGCAATGTTCGGTGAAAATCGCCAAAAGCAAAGGGTGCACAGTCTGCAGTAATGAGCAAGTCTGCCCCCTGCAAAAACTTTGCCTGGGGGGGGACCAAAGTTAATTGCACCGGCCAGTGTCCCAAACAATTGGGAGATGCTGAGCCTTCTCTTTCATCCCCTGCTTCCCTATCCGGTGTAATTGTTTTTACCTGGGAAGAAGGACAGCCACAGGGCAGATTGTCTCCGGTAGAACTTGCAGAGCAAGGCCCTGCTTCTCCTTTGATTTTTTCCAGGTGCTTTTGGACCGCTTCCTCGTCGTAAGGGTCAGCAGAGCGCTCCTCAATTGTAATTGCCCCTTCGGGGCATTCACCCAGGCAATCTCCCAATCCGTCGCAGAGCTTATCGGCTACCAGTCGGGCTTTCCCATCCATGATCTGAATTGCTCCCTCATGACATGCAGGGACGCATACGCCGCAGCCATTACATTTTTCCTCATCAATAACAACAATTTTCCTTTTCATATTTCCTCTCCTCCGCAGTATACTTAATTTTAATGTGGATTAATATCATCCTATTTATCTTATTCTGCATTGCTTTTAAACTTTCCTTCCTGATTTAAAAAATATTTAAAAAAAATTAAAGTCACGGGAAGGCTTAAGCCATACCGTGACAAATAGGCAGGCACTCAAAGGGAGGCATAATTGTTTAATTGTTTGAATTGGATAAAGTCTCTAAAGGCCTGCTTAAACGTTCAGTTCTACAATGTCCCTGTCTTCAAGGACATAATCACGGGATACGGTTTGCCCATCAAAGCGGGATGAACCCCAAACACGGGCATTTTTGAGTCGGTTGGGAAAGTCCCTGTGAATACTGGAGGCCAGGTCAAGGATTGTACCACCCTTTTTCAGGACAAAAGGTGTTTCCATGTCAGCAGGTTTTCCAGGGGCTTTTGTGAAGATACGAATAATTTGAAGAGCATTAAAAATTGCTTCCCGGAGGGAATCAAGCATTCCAACTTCGTTTGTTGAGACAGTATTCAACGTGAGCCCGGGCATGATCTCCCTTAAGATCTTCATATTTTCTCCACTTTCCTCGAGATCCATTTTAGTTGCTGACACCAGGTAAGGGATAATTCTCCCACCGAATTGTTCTGCTGTTTCTTGTTCCAGCTCTGGCTGCGAATCTCCAATTTCTTGCAAATTACTTTTTTGTTCCCGGATAACTCTTTTTTCTATGAGTAAGGTTAACATTGCTTCCAGTTGCTCAAGGCAATCAGGGCTGGATGTATCAATAACCAGCAGTAAAAGGTCACCGCTGCGGATTGTATTCAATAGCCCCGGGGGCAAGCCATCGGGTGTAATAGGCGGGGTGTCTACAAGTTGGATGAGAATGTCTTCATAGGGCATCATTCCGGCAGCGGGAATTGCTGTGGTAAAAGGGTAATCGGCTATTTTTAATTTTGCCCTGGTTAAGGTAGTTACCAGGGATGTTTTACCCGTATTAGGATATCCCACCAGGACCACCTGGCCAGCTCCCTGTTTTTCCACGTGAAAAGGATTATAACCACCTGATTTAGCTTTACGCTGTCCCTCTTCCCGCAGCTTGGCAAGCCGCCGCTTGATGTCTCCCTGGAGCCTTTCTGTGCCCTTGTGCTTGGGAATAACGGACAGCATTTCCTGCAGCGCTTCAATTTTTTCTTCAATGGTAACCGCCCTGCGGAATGCTTCCTCCGCTGCATGGTATTGGGGTGTCAAATTGGCCGGCATCGGTTAGCTCCCGTCTTGCACAAAATACTATCCAAGGTCAAAGTTAAAACTTTAAAGACCGGTTGAGCAAAAAATCTATTTGCCGTAATTGCTTCTATCCTTTATCTAATGTAATTTTAAACTTTTTGCTCTATCCTGGCAAGGGAATTCAAAACTCCCTCTTGTGTATTTTCATCCATCTGTTGGTGCTGCTGTTTTGGGCCGCCGTGGCCGTCTGCTCTGAAAACCCGGCACACATTTTAAACTCGCTGCGCTCAAACAGTAAAATGTGGCAACCCCGGTCCGGTAAAGCCTTTTTATCGAGCCTGAACGGTTGCTCACAGGCAACCCTGCACCCCTATTGTGCACGTTATCTTTTATTCTGCCCTGAAAATAACTGCCTGGGCAATGTCGCTTCGCATGCACGGTGCCCTTTCGGGGCTGTCAGGCTCAAAAACAGATTATCAGAGGTAGCCTTTGCCGACCCGGCACACATT
>SLRC01000059.1 GCA_007131175.1 Syntrophomonadaceae bacterium | reverse complement strand
GTACCCTTGTATGTAAACTTTGAAAATGAGACAATCCTGGACGGATCCATTTCTAATGCAACGTTTTTTGATAAAATGAAGCATGCAACTAAAATGCCTTTCACTTCGCAGCCATCTCCAGGAGATTTCGTTGAGGTTTTTGAAAAAATAATCGCAGAAGGGGACGAAATTGTTACTATTGTTATATCCTCGGGAATTAGTGGGACCTATGAAAGCGCTATCAACGCGGCAAGGATAGTAGATTCAAAGCGAATTGCGGTTGTTGATTCCATACTCACTTCAGGTGGATTGGCCATGTTGGTTAAGGAGGCGGCCGAGGCAGCAGCACAAGGAAAAACCAAAGAGGAAATCGTAGCGCTGGTGGAAGATAAAAAACGGCGTTTGCGTATCTTTTTTATCCCCGATACACTGGAGTATTTAAAAAAAGGAGGACGTATCGGGGGGGCTCAAGCCTTACTAGGAACCCTTTTAAAAATAAAGCCGGTATTATATTTAAATAACGGCAAGGTGGATAAATATGACAAGGTGAGAACTATGAAAAAAGCAATGGAACGGATTGTGGATGAAATTCCCCCGGCAAAGGGTTCATTCCCCGTTACGATTGTCCATGCAGAAGCCCATGATTCGTCAGTCAAAATAAAAAATTTGATCGTAGAACGTTTCCCGGAAGCAGATATTGTTATAGATGAATTAAGCCCTGTCATAGGGACGCATGCCGGTCCTGGAGTGGTTGGTATTTGCTTTTATGCACAGTAACGGTATAGGTTTTTATTAAATATGCGGAGTGAATAAATATGAGTGGTAACGGTAGTGAGGTGGCTTTACTAAGTGGGGATGACCTGAGAAACATGTTTCTCCAGGGTACTCTGTATTTTGAGAAGCACAAAGAGACTATTAACGATTTAAATGTTTTCCCTGTGCCTGACGGTGATACGGGTACAAATATGGCCCTTACGCTCCTGGCAGCATCCCGGGAATTGCACGGTGTTTCCTCTTCATCAATTGGAGAAATTTCCCGTATTGCAGCCCGCAGTGCACTTATGGGGGCGCGGGGAAATTCGGGGGTGATTCTTTCACAACTTTTCCAGGGGATAGCAAGAGGCCTTGCCGGGAAAGAGGAAGCCCGTTTGAATGAGTTGGGACGGGCTTTTCAGTATGGAATTGTATATGCATATAATGCCGTTTCCCGCCCTGTGGAAGGAACAATATTAACGGTGGCACGGGAGATTGCCAGGGGTAGTCGAAATGCCATCCAGGACAAAATAAATATGGTAGAATTGCTTGGGGTAGCCATAGCAAGTGGAAAAAAAGCGTTGGAACGTACTCCCGAGCTACTCCCCGTTTTAAAGGAAGCAGGTGTGGTCGATGCCGGTGGGCTTGGTTTAATCGTTTTCCTGGAAGGCTGTCTGAATACTTTAATCAGGCACTCTACGGTAGAATTGCCCATAACACATATTTCCCCGCACAAAGAAACGGCTGAAGAGCGCATAAGTTTGCAGGAAGAGTTTGATAAAAGCTACCCCTACTGTACAGAACTTATTATTAAAGGAGAAAGTCTTTCTCTGACATCGCTCAGGATTAAGCTGGAAACAATGGGTGAATCCCTGTTGGTGGCAGGTGATACCGGTGTGATCAAAGTACACATTCATACGGGTAATCCGGGAGCTGTACTGGAAACATGTCTTACATGCGGCAGCATACATGATATTAAAATTGACAATATGTTGGACCAATTTGACAAAACACGCTGGAGTAGTGGGGATGGGCTGACTGATCCGGGAAGAGCTTCTTCACAAAACGCACCGCACTTAATAACGACACTGGAGATTGCAGTGGTAGTCGTGGCTGCCGGAGAAGGAATTGCAGAGATTTTTAAAAGTATGGGCGCAGACTGTATTGTGCCAGGGGGGCAGAGCATGAATCCACCGGTTAAAGACCTGGTGGATGCGATTTTAAATGTTAAAGCTAATAAGGTTATTATTCTTCCCAATAATAGCAATGTCCAATTTGCTGCGGAACAAGCTGCTAAACTGGTTGATAAAGAAATTTCTGTAATAGATACAAAGAGCCTGCCACAAGGTCTTGCAGCTATATTGGCATTTGACCGGACAAAATCCATGGCTGACAATTTTGTGGAGATGTGCCTGCGGGCCAGGCAGGTAAAAACTTTGGAAATTACTTACGCAACTCGCGATGCAGTGGTTAACGGTATTACAGTAAAGAAGAACGACATCATCGGGCTTACTGATGGGGAGTTGTTAATCAGCGGCCGGAACATAAATGAAACAGTCATAGAGCTTTTGCGCAATGTTCTGAATGAGCAGGAAGAGCAGATCGTTTCCCTGTTTTATGGTAAGGATGTAACCAAAAGCCAGGCAGATGAACTTGCCCATATGATAGAGGATGCATATCCTGAAACTGAAGTAGAACTTCAATACGGGGGGCAGCCTCTTTATCATTATCTCATATCAGTAGAGTGACCAGCAAATTCTGGCAGGATTTGCTTTATTAATGTTGAATTAATTAGATGTTGGAATTGTGTTGTGTTGATGAATTAATCAATATTGCTGGGGCAAAATGTCTTAAAGAAGCCAAATCCAGAAGGCATTAGATATATTTGGAGGGAATAGATGACAATACCTGTTTACAAAAGAATTGTGCTGAAGTTAAGTGGAGAAGCCCTTGCAGGTGAAAAAGGCTACGGCATTGATTATGATGTATTAAAAAACATTGCAGAACAGATCGAAGAAGTAAATAAGTTTAATGTGGAAATAGCTATTGTTGTGGGAGGAGGAAACATTTGGCGCGGTGCAAATGCCGGTGAACGGGGAATGGACCGGGCTGCAGCAGATTACATGGGGATGCTGGCCACAGTGATAAATGGACTTGCCTTGCAGGATGCTCTTGAAAGTATTGGGGTTGATACCAGGGTGCAATCTGCCATCGATATGCAACAAGTGGCAGAACCATATATACGACGCCGTGCTATCCGTCATTTAGAAAAAGGAAGAGTGGTAATCTTCGCCGGGGGCACGGGCAATCCATATTTCAGCACAGATACAACGGCAGCTTTGCGGGCTGCCGAGATAGAAGCGGAAGTGATATTGCTTGCCAAGGGGAAGGTGGATGCTGTTTATGATATGGATCCCCTGCTTAACCCTGATGCCATTAAATTTACGGAAATGAGTTATATACAAGTAATTAATAAGGGTCTCGGTGTAATGGATTCAACGGCCGCATCTCTGTGTATGGATAACAGGATTACTTTGGTGGTTTTCGGTTTGAATAAATCGGGCAATATTAAAAGGGTCATAATGGGAGAAAAATTGGGAACAATTGTAAGGGGGAAGACCAATGGATGAGATTTTCAAAGAAACGGAACGAAGAATGGATAAAAGTGTGGAAGCGTTTAAAAAAGAACTTTCCACGTTGCGTGCAGGCAGGGCTGTCCCATCATTGTTGGACAAGGTTGTAGTTGATTACTATAACACGCCCACACCCCTAAATCAGCTTTCCACCATTACCACTCCCGAACCACGGCTGCTTGTTGTTCAGCCCTGGGATAAAAATGCCCTGGGAGATATGGAAAAGGCTATCCTAAAGTCGGACTTGGGCCTGACCCCAAACAACGATGGAACTGTAATCAGACTCAGCATACCTCAGCTAACGGAAGAAAGACGGAAAGATTTAGTGAAATTCGTTCGCAAGAAAGCAGAAGATGCACGGGTTGCGATTCGTAATATTCGCCGGGATAGCAACGACACTTTAAAAAGTGAAGAAAAGAAGGGCACCATATCTGAAGATGATCGCAGGCTTTTTCTGGAAGAGGTTCAGGATATGACAAACAAGCGGATAGAGGAAGTGGATAATTACCTGGCTGAAAAAGAAAAAGAAATTATGGAAGTGTAATCGCTACAACAAAATTTATAAGCTGTATCCATTATCTCAATTGCTGGACACGGTTAATTTGTTCAGAAGGACTGAAAACTTAATGAAAAAGGATAATATTCCTGATGTAACGGGTTTTCCCCTGGATCGGGCCATACAGCTACTGGAGAAACAGGGCACCTCTTATTATGTTAAAAAAGCACTACCGTATCGGCCTCCAGGAAAAGTGAACAAAGATAAAAACGAGGAGCGGCAATCCCCCGCATATCGGGTCATTAGACAGACTAAGGGGATAGAAGGTGTAGTTGAACTGGTAATTGCACTGGAGATTGCAGCAATTTAGTTCATACTTGCCCCCAATAATGGGGGTCAATTTATGCATGTCGGGGGCTTAAGAATGAGCATAAAGAAAGACGAAGAATTGCTTAAGCTTGTTAAAAAAAATGAAATACCGGCTCATGTTGCAGTGATCATGGATGGAAATGGCCGCTGGGCCAAAAATAAGGGTTTGCCACGCATTGCCGGCCATAAAGCCGGTATGGATACATTGCGGGAGATTATCAGTTGTGCCGCTGAAATTGGTATAAAAGTGATGACCTTTTATGCTTTTTCTACGGAAAATTGGAAAAGACCGCCTTGGGAAGTAAAGTATTTAATGAAACTTCCGGAAGAGTACCTGCAAAAAGAATTGTGCACCCTGATGGAAAAAAATGTAGTGATTAAAGCAATAGGAGATCTCAGCCGTCTTCCCAGAAAAACTTTAAGTGCAGTGAATTATGCCCTTGAAAGTACCCGAAATAATACGGGCCTGACCATCAATTTTGCACTGAACTACGGCGGACGAACTGAAATCGTGGATGCTGTCAAGCAGATTGCTCAAAAAGTAGTGGAAGGGAATTTGGATATAAATAAAATTGACAGCCACATATTTGCTGAACATCTTTATATGCGTGGCGTCCCCGATCCTGATCTTCTGATCCGACCCAGCGGCGAATTGCGCATCAGTAATTTTCTGCTCTGGCAAATTGCCTATACGGAAATGTGGTTTACCCGGATCCTCTGGCCAGACTTTAACAGGGAACATTTTTTAAGGGCAATCAACGAGTATCAAAAACGGGATCGAAGATTTGGAGGAATAAATAAATAAATGAACAAATATTAAACGAGGTGGGTTAATGTTAAAGACCAGGGTGCTAACTGCGGTACTCGGTATACCTGTGTTACTTTTCTTTGTTTATCTGGGTAATTATTGGTTTACCCTGTTTATCCTTCTTATTGCCCTTTTGGGGTTAAAAGAGTACAACGCACTGATGAAAAATGATGATTGGCGACCGTTTGAGTTAGCAGGATATTTGATTATTCCCTTGCTATTTTTTGCAATTTACCAGGAAAATCCATCCTTGTTAATCTCTCTGTTGGCTCTTTTATTTATTACGTTTAGCCTGTTGTCCGTGTTTTTCTACGGAAGAGTTAAATATTGGGATTCTGCTATTGCCTTTTGGGGTATTATATATACAGGTGGACTTGCCGGCTATTTGGTTGCCACGCGGATGCTTCCAGGGGGTTATTATTTTATTATTTTTTTATTGGTTGTTATCTGGTCCAACGATGTTTTTGCTTATTTATGGGGGAGCCGCTTTGGACGCAGGTTGCTTGTACCTGCCATAAGTCCTAAAAAAACGATTGAGGGTATGATAGCGGGACTTTTAGCAAGTGCGTCTGCCGGTATTGTTTTGGCGTTATTTATTCCTGATAATTTAATAAGTATTGGTATGGGCATACGACTGGGGTTTCTTACAGGTGTAACAGGGACCTTGGGAGACCTCACACAGTCAGCATTGAAGCGCAGTGCCGGGGTCAAAGATTCAGGGGACTTGCTGCCGGGGCACGGGGGCATTTTAGATCGGTTTGACAGCCTATTCTTTGCGGCTCCTTTCTTTTACATTTATTCGCACTATTTCATGATTTAAACAAATTATCATAGGAAACATTCATTGTGGTGTCCAAGTGGTGTCCAATATCCCATGAATTTTGCAGATATTTACTTGAACTGGAATTCTGGTATAATAATTAGAGGGAGTTTAGAGTATTATGGTACAACGCGTGGTGGTTCTTGGGTCAACCGGTTCTATCGGTGTTCAGACTTTAAAAATAATAGAGCAGTTTAAGGATAAATTCAATGTTTGTGCCCTCAGTACAGCTAATAATATTTCACTCTTGCAGGAACAGGCCCGGAAATTTAAGCCAGATGTTGTGGTTGTAGCTAATGAAAAAATGGCTGCTGAGTTAAAAGGGGGACTTAAGGATTTACCCATAAAGGTGCTTGCCGGGGCAAAAGGTTTAGTGGAAATATCCGCATGGCCCGAAGCTGATGTTGTGGTTGTTGCCGTTGTTGGTTTTAGCGGACTAATACCTACACTGACAGCTATCAGGGCAGGGAAAAAAGTGGCCCTTGCCAATAAAGAAACCCTCGTGGCTGCCGGTGAAATTGTTATGGAAGAAGCTCGTCATCATAATACCGTTATAATGCCCATTGACAGTGAGCATGCAGCTATTTTCCAGTGCCTTCATGCCGGGAATAACAGCGAATTGAAACACGTGATACTTACGGCTTCCGGAGGACCATTTCTGGGAAAAAACAGGGAGGATTTGGCTAAAGTTTCATCTAAACAGGCATTGAAACATCCGAACTGGCAGATGGGTCCCCGGATTACCGTAGATTCAGCTACGTTGATGAACAAAGGTTTTGAGGTAATAGAAGCTTATCATCTTTTTAATTTGAAAACCGAGCAGATCCAGGTTACGATCCATCCCGAGAGTATTGTCCATTCCATGGTGGAGTTCGTGGATGGGTCAATTATTGCACAGTTAGGCCTTCCAGATATGCTTGTACCGATCCAGTATGCACTTAGCTACCCTGAGAGATGGGTCAACCCTTTTCCACGCTTTAATTGGGGGCAAAGTCATGCACTTCACTTTTTGCCCCCTTCCACAGAAGAATTTCCTTGCCTCGGCTTGGCATATCAAGCGTTGCATAAAGGGGGAACTTTACCGGCTGTTCTCAATGGTGCAGATGAAATTGCTGTACGTTATTTTTTGGAAGATAGAATTTCATTTTTACAAATACCCGCTCTGCTGGCAGAGGTAATGGGCCGGCATAAGGTTAAACAGCATCCGTCTCTTCAAGAAATTATGGATGCCGATGGCTGGGCCCGGGAAGAGGCGGCAGCAATAATTAAGGGATAAAAAAACTGCCAGCGGTTAACCGGACTAAAAGCGGGAAAAGAGGAGCGTATTATTGTGGTCAGTACCATTATTGCCTCTATCTTTATCTTTGGTTTACTTATTTTTGTCCACGAACTTGGTCATTTTATTGCTGCGAGGAAAGCAGGCGTCAAAGTGCTGGAGTTTGCCCTTGGCTTTGGCAAAGAGTTAATCGGCTGGGAAAAGGATGGAACACGTTATACGCTGCGCCTTTTCCCCCTGGGGGGTTTTTGTCGCCTTCTGGGGGAGGATGCGGAAGAACAGGAACAGGAAGGTAATTTCCAGAGCAAGTCTGTTCCTGCACGTTTTGCTGTTATTGTTGCCGGTCCGTTGATGAATTTTGTTTTAGCCGTTCTCCTTTTTTCAATGATGTACTTTGTCTTCCTTGGTGTGCCCCAGCAACATACCGCCCGAATTGGCGAGGTGCTTTCTGATAGCCGGGCCGAGGAAGTGGGGTTACAAAGTGGGGATCTTATCCTTTCAGTTAACGGGGAAAATGTGCAAGCCTGGACAGACGTTGTAACTCGCATTAATGCAAATCCGGAGCGGGAAGTTCTGCTTCAGTTAGAGAGGAACGGTCAGCAACAGGCAATTACTGTTATTCCTGAAGACCAAAATGGGAGAGGAATTATTGGCATTACGCCCGAATATAAAAAGTTTTCCTTTTTCCCTTCCATATATTGGGGACTTAGCTATACGTGGTTTTTTGTCAAGCTGATCTTTGTCAGTTTCTATCAAATGATTACAGGTATTATCCCTGCTGATGTGGCAGGTCCGGTTGGTATTGTGGCTGTTGTGGGTGAGGTCATGCAAACAGGTTTTAGTAATCTCATCTCCCTGGCAGCTATAATCAGCATAAACTTGGGTATTATTAACCTTTTACCCATCCCTGCCCTTGACGGGAGCAGGTTGCTTTTTCTGTCGCTGGAGGGAATCAGGGGAAAACCCATCGATCCACAAAAAGAGGGTTTCATACATTTTGTTGGATTTGCCATGTTGATTATGCTAATGATATTTATCTCGTTCCAGGATATCTTTCGGTTGCTTTAATTCAGGAGTGATGGCTTTGCGCCTTTCGATGCCGGTTAAGGTGGGTTCTGTGACCGTCGGTGGCGGTGCACCGGTCTCCATCCAATCAATGACAAATACAGATACAACGAATGTTGATGAAACGTTGCAACAGATTGAAATGCTGGTAAATGCGGGGTGTGAAATCGTCCGTGTTGCCGTTCCCGATGAAAGAGCGGCAAGATCACTGGAAATTATAAAAAATAACATTATAATTCCCCTTGTTGCCGACATTCACTTTGATTATCGACTAGCGATCATGGCGCTTGATGCAGGAGTGGATAAAATTAGGATCAATCCAGGCAATATTGGTGGGGAAGACAAGCTGCAGCGTATTATTGACCGGGCAAGAGATAAAAATATACCTATCCGGATTGGTGTGAATGCGGGCTCCATCCCAAGGGATTTGCGTAAGAGGCATGGCGGGGTGACGGTTGAGGCCCTGGAAGAAACGGCGATGCGCACCCTGGACTTTTTTGAAAAACATAAATTTGATCAACTGATACTTTCCCTGAAAGCTGCCGATGTTTTAACTAGTGTACAGGCGTATGAAAAAGTTTCCTTGCGCGTATCGTATCCCCTGCACTTAGGTATAACTGAAGCAGGAAGGGGACTAAAGGGCATAGTAAAATCAACCATGGGCATAGGTTCCCTTTTATTGAAGGGTATTGGTGATACAATACGTGTTTCGTTAACTGGAAATCCGGTGGAAGAAATTCCCGTTGCCCGGGAAATTCTTCAAGCTGCCGGAATAAGAAGGTTTGGCCCTGAGATTATTTCCTGCCCAACCTGTGCCCGTTGTGATATTGATCTTCCGGCAATTGTGGACATGGTGGAAGATATCATCAAGAAGAATAATGAGCTGTTAACTGCATTTCCCTTAAAAATTGCGGTAATGGGTTGCCCCGTTAATGGACCGGGCGAGGCCCGTGATGCCCATGTGGGTGTTTCAGGAGGCAGGGGTTTTGCAATTATATTCAGGGAAGGGAAGGTAATCAAAAAGGTTCCTTTTTCCGAACTTGCCGAAATATTACAAGAGACGATTTTGCAGTTGTGCTTTCAAAACAGGACCCATGGAATTTAAACAAAAAGACGGAGGCAATAAGATGGAAATTATCGCCATTATTCCCGCATTTAATGAGGAGAAAACCATCGGCGATGTTCTTCAGGTTTTAGAAAAGGCTACTTTAATCAAGCAAATAATTGTTGTTAGTGATGGTTCCACCGACAATACAGTAGAAGTGGCAAGAAATTTTAATGTTGAAGTGGTTGATCTGGAAGAGAATCGTGGCAAGGGTGGGGCCTTAAAGGCGGGTCTTGAAAACTTTAAGGCCGATGTGGTTCTATTTTTAGATGCTGACTTGATCGGGCTTACAGTTGAGCATGTAAACAGCCTTTTAAAGCCTGTTCTTGAGGATGGAGCGGATATGACCATCGGTATTTTTGAAAAGGGGAGAATCGCCACCGATTTAGCCCAAAAAATGGCTCCCCAATTATCAGGTCAGCGGGCCGTAAAATTTTCACTGCTTGAGCAGATATCCGATATTGATGTTGCCCGCTTTGGTGTTGAGGTTGCATTAAACAGGTTCATGGAATCATCAGGAACTATAGTGCAGGAAGTGGTTCTCTCCGATATGTCACATGTAATGAAGGAAGAAAAGCTGGGTGTTTGGAAAGGTATGGCCGCCCGTATGAAGATGTACTGGGAGATAGTTAAATATCTTACACGCGCCAGTTCCCTGAAATGACCCATGTTTGCCCAGGGAATGCCTGTCTGAGATACCACTTTGCTTGCAAGTTTTTGTAAGATGTGTTAAAATATTTTCTGGAGTAATAGTGCGTGCATTTCAAAGAGTGGGCCTTTCCCACTCTTTGTTCATACTTAAGCCTGGGGGTTACTGGCATGGTTGAGAAGGAACAGCGGGAACACAGGCATTATTTAGCAACGGTGGAAACGCTGGTTGCAACGGCAGTGGAACAGATTGGCTATGAATTAGTTGATGTGGAATGGAAAAAAGCTGAAGGCAAGCCCCATATAGTGGTTTATATTGACAGTCTTGAAGGTGTTTCATTGGAAGATTGTCAGAAGGTTAGCAAGTTTCTTGGTGAAGTTTTAGACCGGGAAGATCCGCTGCCATCCAAATACTTCCTGGAGATTTCTTCTCCGGGCATTGAAAGACGGTTAAAAAAAGTGGAGGATTTTGTACGCTTTATGGGGAGCGATATAAAAGTAAAGACGTTACAAAAGATTGATGGAAGCAGGAATTTCCGTGGTATTTTAAAAGATTTTACCAATAATACCCTTACCATAATGCTGGAAAATGGGGAAAATAAAAATATTGATCTAAAAGATATAGCCAGGGCTAATCTCTGGTACAAACAGGAGCCGAGGAGGTAGAATTAATTGAATGAGGATTTTTTGCTTGCCTTGCATGCCCTTGAAAAAGAAAAAGGCATTAATAAAGATACCCTCTTTGAAGCAATAGAGGCGGCACTTATTTCTGCATACAGGAGAAATTTTAGTTCGGCTCACAATGTAAGGGTACATATTGAAAGGGAAGAAGGAACAATTAATGTTTTTTCCTGTTACAATGTGGTTGAAGAGGTTGCACAACCACAGCAGGAGATTTCTTTGGAGCAAGCTAAGAATATAAATCCCCTGAGCAAACCTGGAGACGTTATTGAAGTAGAGGTTACGCCAAGCAACTTTGGACGCATAGCTGCCCAGACTGCTAAACAGGTTGTGATTCAACGGATTAGGGAGGCGGAACGGGAGTTAATATATGAAGAATATATTGATCGGGAAGACGATATCGTTACTGGGGTAATACATCGTTTTGAACAAAAAAACGCTGTTGTAAACCTTGGCCGAGCCGAAGCTATCTTGCCGGCAAGTGAACAGTTGCTTGGTGAAAACTACCGGCAGGGAGATCGGATCAAAGCATATATAACTGAGGTCCGGAAAACGACAAAGGGGCCACAGATTTTTATTTCCAGAACCCATCCGGGATTACTAAAGCGTTTGTTTGAACTGGAAGTACCCGAAATATATAATGGAATAGTCGAAATAAAATCTGTGGCCCGTGAACCTGGCAATCGCTCAAAAATCGCTGTTTTCTCACGGAACAGGGATGTGGATCCGGTGGGCGCCTGTGTAGGACCAAAGGGTTCAAGAGTCCAGGCTATAGTTAGTGAACTTAATGGAGAAAAGATTGATATACTGGAGTGGAACGATGATCGGGAAATATTCTTGGCCAGTACGCTAAGCCCTGCCAAGACGGTCAAGATAAAATTGAATGAGACAGCCAAATCGGCTATTGCAATTGTTCCTGACTACCAGTTGTCACTTGCAATCGGACGGGAGGGACAGAATGTCCGCCTGGCTGCAAGACTGTCCGGATGGAAAATAGACATTGTAAGTGAATCCACTTATCTGGAAAAATACGGTGTTAAGCAACAGGCGGGGTCTGAACCACCTGCTGAAGCTAACAATGGTATTATTGGTAATGGGGAAAGTAATACGGGAGATGTGGGGGAAACTGGTGAACTGGTGCAGGAGAAGAAACAATCAGATCCTGAACCGGATAGTAATGCTGAAACAACTAACAAAACAGAGTCAATAAGCAGGGATGAAACCGCAATAAATGATCCTTTGAAACAGGATTAGCCTTGCAGTTGAATAATGAAAAGGAAGGGTTGTTGATGGACAGGAAAAAAAAGACGCCGCTACGCTTGTGCCTCGGCTGCCGTGTCCATAAGGACAAAAAAGACCTAATCCGGGTGGTGCGCACTCCGGAAGGTGAAGTTGAATTGGATGCTACTGGTCGAAAGGCGGGAAGGGGTGCTTATATCTGCAGCGACGTTACCTGTCTTAAAAGAGCAGTAAAGGGTAAAGTATTAGAGAAATCACTCAAAAATTCAATCCCACAGGAAGTTGTGGCACGGTTGGTGGAAAAAATGAAAGATGTTCCATAAAGAATCTCCCAATCACGTTGGTTGATAGATTTAAGGAGGTTAAATCATGGAGGTGTAAACATTGGGAAAGGTAAGAGTTTATGAACTGGCTAAAGAGCTTGGGATTAATAGTAAAAAACTAATTGATGTACTGCAGGATCTACAGGTCGATGTTAAAAATCATATGAGTACAATGGACGAAGAGGTGGCTCAAAAAGTTATTGAAATGTTGACCCAGGGTGGCGTAAAGAAACCCAAAGAAGAAACGGCAACAACCCCGCCACCAGTAGCGCCTGAGGCAACGAAAAAGAAGGATACCCCCTCAAGAAAAAGAAAAGAAGATAAGAAAGCAAAATTAGAAGCAGCAAAAGAAAGTCGGAAGGCCAGGAGAGCGGCAAAATCCTCTGCAAAAGATGTGACGGGCGAGGAGAGAATAATCCTGGAAGGTAGGGTAACGGTTGCCGAACTGGCAGGCAGGCTTAACACTACTGCATCAAAAATACTGGGGAAATTACTTGACCTTGGTATTATATCCAATTTAAACCAGCAACTTTCAGAGGACGTCCTGTCTATTCTTGCTGAAGAGTTTGGTGTTAAATTTGTCCACAATGCTGATCCAAAAGAGGATGAGTTGAAAAGTATTGTGGAAGACGAGGCAGAGGGAAGCATGAAGACAAGGCCACCTGTGGTTACAGTGTTGGGTCATGTTGACCATGGCAAGACTTCCCTGCTTGATGCTATTCGGGAAACGAACGTTATCGCTTCCGAAGCTGGCGGGATAACACAGCATATTGGCGCTTATAGCGTGGATATAGATGGCAAGAAGATTGTATTTCTAGATACTCCCGGGCATGAAGCTTTTACGGCTATGCGGGCCAGAGGGGCACAAGTTACGGATATAGCCATCCTTGTGGTTGCAGCTGATGATGGTGTAAAACCACAGACCATTGAAGCGATTAACCATGTGAAGGCAGCGGAAGTGCCCATTATTGTGGCTATCAATAAAATAGATAAACAAAACGCCAATCTGGAAAGGGTAAAGCAACAGTTGGCTGAAATTGGACTGCTTCCAGAAGAGTGGGGCGGAGATACTATCTTTGTGGAGGTCAGTGCATTTAAAAAACAAGGTATAGACGAGCTCATGGACATGATCATTCTTGTGGCTGAAATGGGCGAACTTAAAGCGAGTTTCTCTCGCCATGCCAAAGGTACGGTGATTGAAGCCGAACTTGACAAGGGTCGGGGCCCAGTTGCCACTGTATTGATCCAGGATGGTGTCATGAAGGTAGGGGATCCAATCATCTGTGGGAGCATTTATGGCAAGGTGCGGGCTATGTTTGATGAAAATGGCAGGAAAATTGTCAGTGCCGGCCCTTCAATGCCAGTAGAGGTTCTGGGGCTTTCTGATGTTCCGCAGGCTGGTGACAGCTTCCAGGTGATTCGGGATGAGAAATTTGCCCGGCAAATAGCAGAAAAACGGGGTTATAAATTGCGTGAAGCCACCCTGCGCAAGACGCAAAAAGTATCTTTAGATGATTTATTTAAACAAATTCAGGAAAGTGAAATTGATCTAAATATTATTATCAAGGCAGATGTTCAGGGTTCAGCAGAAGCGCTTCAGGAATCCCTTGAAAAGATTGAACACGAACAGGTTCATGTAAGGATTATTCATAAAGGGGTAGGTGCAATCAACGAATCGGATGTGATGCTAGCCTCAGCTTCAAATGCCATTATTATCGGTTTTAATGTGAGGCCTCAAGTGAGTGCACGCAAACTTGCCGAAAAAGAAGAAGTGGAGATGAAACTTTATAATATTATTTATGAAGTAATGGAAGACGTAAAAGCAGCCAGTCTGGGGCTTTTAAAACCGAAGTTCCAGGAAGTGATTCTTGGCCAGGCAGAGGTGCGACAAATATTTAAAGTCTCCAAAGTGGGAAGTATTGCCGGTTCTTACGTGCTGGAAGGTAAAATACATCGCAATTGCGGTATCAGGATTATCAGGGACGGAACGGTTGTTTATGAAGGGAAGATTGATTCGCTGAAGCGTTTCAAGGATGATGTTAAAGAAGTAAGCAGCGGCTTTGAATGCGGCATTCTTTTAGAACATTATAATGATCTAAAAGAAGGAGATATATTTGAAGCTTTTACCCAGAAACAGGTACCACACTCCTAATCGATTTGTAAAACAAATTGTTTTAAATAAATGTGAGGGAAATAATAGATGTCAAAGCAAAGGGCACAAAGAATAGGCGAAGAGATAAAAAAGGAAATTAGCCAGATTATCCGTATGGAATTAAAGGATCCTGCGCTGGGTAAAATGACCAGTGTAACTGATGCCGAAGTCTCACGTGATTTAGGGTATGCCCGTATTTATGTTAGCATCTATGCTCCTGATGCAGAGCAGGCGGCTATGTTAAAGGTGCTGGAAAAAGCAAGTGGATTTATCCGCTCAGAATTAGGTAAGCGGATCCGGTTGCGCCATATACCTGAACTGGAATTTAGGCTTGACAAATCGATTGAGTACGGAGCCCATATTGACGATGTGTTAAAAAAACTTGAACTGTCTAAAGAAGGAAAAGAAGGAGAGGAACGTGAATAGCCAAGAATTAAGCAAACTTTTAAATAAGCATAATAACATTTATATCCTGACTCATACTCTGCCTGACGGTGACGCAATTGGTTCAGCTTTAGCCTGGGGAACTGTGTTGCGGCACTTGGGCAAAAAGGTCAGGATTTTTTGTCCGGGGGTTATTCCCCGGAAATACAACTTCTTACCAGGTGCCTCAGAATTTGAACATATTTTTCCCCCGGCGCCTTCCCCGGGAATTGTCTTTGTTCTTGATTGCGGGGATCTGGAGAGGCTCGATTATATGAGCCAGGGCGTGGGTGAAATTGAAAATATTGTTAACATTGACCATCATGCCACAAATCTTCTCTTTGGAGATTTTAACATTGTTGATACATCAGCAGCTGCAACGGGAGAAATTATTTATCGCCTTATAATCGAACAGGAGCTGCCCCTTGATTATGAGGCGAGCATTTGTCTTTATGTTGCTATTGCATCAGACACAGGCTCTTTTAAATATGGTAATACCACAGCACAAACGTTAAGAATAACCGCAACTCTTTTGGAAAAAGGGGTAGATCCGGCCCTAGTAAGTCAGAAGATTTTTGATGAATATCCACAATCAACGATTCATCTTTTACGTGAAGCGTTGACCACTCTTCAAATAGACGAAACCTTTCCCATTGCGTGGATGAACTTACATGAAGATACTTTGGATACTTACGGTGCAAAAGCGGAAGAGCTTGAGGGTTTTGTTAATTATGCAAAGAATATTTATGGTGTTGAAATAGGAATTTTCTTTTATCATACTCTCAAAGGTGAGACAAAAGTAGGTTTCCGCTCTAAATCGGTGGATGTTAGCTCAATTGCGGGATTGTTTGGCGGTGGCGGTCATCCACGAGCCGCGGGATGCACTATTAAATACCAGGAAGGACCTGATGCAATCAGGTTGGTTATTGAGGCTGTCAGAAAGACGTTGCAAGAAAAAAAACCCAATACAACGGTTAAATGTGAATAACACCTTGATTACTAATAAGGAGAATCCCTTGAACGGTTTTTTAAATTTGCTCAAACCCCCTGGTATGACCTCCCATGATATGGTAGATGCCGTCAGGAAGAAACTTCCAGGTGTGAAAGCGGGTCATGGCGGAACCCTTGATCCCGGTGCAGCCGGAGTACTGCCCATCCTATTGGGCAAAGTCACCAAGCTATCGCCATATATTCTGGAGTTTTCCAAGGTTTACCGTGCGGAACTTCATTTGGGTATTTCCACAGATACGGCTGATTCATATGGTGCAGTTACCAGGAAAAAGGAACCTCCAGTGCTTGGACAAGATGAGCTTAATTATTATATCTCTTTTTTCACAGGGGAAATGGAACAAACACCTCCCATGTATTCAGCAGTAAAGACAAAAGGAAAAAAGCTGTATGAATATGCCCGCAAGGGGGAGATAGTTGAGCGTCCTTCACGTTTGGTAAGAGTATATAATATTAATCTTATTTCCTATTCGCCTCCTGAAAAGTTAATGCTTGAGATAACCTGCTCCAGTGGTACTTACGTACGCAGTCTGTGCGAGGAGCTGGGCAACAAAATAGGCTGTGGCGGGCATATGTCATTTTTAGTGAGGATTGCCAGCGGGCCCTTTCACCTTACAAGTGCCCAATCCCTGGAGGAACTGGCTGTAGTGGTCCGGGCAGATAGGACCGGGCATGTCCTGCTACCTCCAGATTATCCATTCCGGGGAAATAAAAAGCTCTTGCTTACGGAAGAACAGATAACGCGCCTGTTTGTTAATAAATTTCTTAATATAGATGAACTTATATCAGTAAAAGGCCTTACGGCCCCTGTTGACGGTCCGATCCAGGCAGTATATACTACAGAAGGAGAATTTGCAGCGTTGATACGCTGTAAAACTTCAGACAATCATAACACTCTTATACTGCTAAAAAAATGGTAAATATAAAATTCAGGTGAACTTAATGCGAATTATACATGGAAAAGATAATTATCGATATCAAAATTGCAGGCTTTTCATGGCCCTTGGTAATTTTGACGGACTTCATCTGGCACACCGCAGTATTATTGGAAAAGCCTGTTCCCTTGCACAAGAGCACACGGGTAAAAGCGCTGTTTTTATTTTTGATCCTCACCCCGTGACCAAGTTATATGCAAGGAAAGATTTTTTACTCCTTTCTTCTGTTAAAAGAAGATCCGAGATCCTGGAGGAACTGGGTATTGATTTTTTAATTATTGAGGAATTCAATGAGAAGATTGCTTCTTTACCACCTTATCAATTTGTTACAGATTATCTGGTCAATACATTCCGTGTGGCCGGTGTGGTGGTTGGGTTCGATTATACTTTTGGTAACAGAGGAAGGGGGACGGCCAACCATCTCCTGAAGTGGGGTGAACGGTTTAACTTTTCCGTTGAAGTTGTTCCGCCGGTAATTTTAGGTGATGAAGTGGTGAGCAGCTCATTAATACGTGATCTATTATTGAAGGGGGAAGTTAAAAATGCGTCCCGCTACCTTTGTGTCAACTTCAGAATTAGCGGTCTTGTGATTCATGGTGAGGGAAGGGGAAGGACACTTGGTTTCCCCACAGCAAATCTGCTTATACAGGATGGTTTGCTTCTGCCGCAAAGGGGTGTTTATCTTTCTTCAACTACTTATGCAGGGGAAAAATATTTTGCCCTTACCAATATTGGGAGCAAGCCGACATTTCATAAAGATGGTAAGTTACTTGTGGAAGTTTATTTGATTGATTTTTCCGGAGATCTTTATGGAGAAGAATTAACTGTTGAGTTTTTGCACAAAATTAGAAAAGAAGCTGTGTTTTCCGGAGCTCACTCGTTAAAAGATCAGATGCATATTGATTTGAAGCGTGCAAGGGAGTTGATCCAGCAAGAGTATTCCAGTATTGCAGACAATGCCTGTCGATGAAGAATCTGGTTATTGTTTACAAAGTTTGCGACATATGATAAAATTTGCTTGACCCCGGCGAGGGGCGTTATTCGTTGTAGGCCTTTACAAACATTATGGAACTGCCCTTGGGCATATGGATAAAAATTTAACAGCAACAGGAGGTGAGAATGTTGTCATTAACTAATAAAATTAAAAGCGGCATTATCAATGAGCACAAAATCCATACCAGCGATACTGGTTCTCCGGAAGTACAGATTGCTATCTTAACAAAGAGAATCAATCAGCTTACTGAACATCTAAAAACGCATAAAAAAGACTTTCATTCCAGGCGTGGTTTGCTCAAAATGGTTGGAAAAAGAAGGGGCTTGCTCAATTATTTAAGGGAAAAAGAACCGGAAAGATATCGTAGTATTATTGCTAAATTAGGACTGCGTAAGTAAAACGTTTCGGTTCAAGCGGGGATTTTCCCCGCTTTTCTAAAAAGGAGGGTTAATATTTGGAAATATTTCAAGTCGATATGGGTGGGAAGACACTCACCCTGGAAACAGGAAAACTTGCAAAGCAGGCCAATGGCGCTGTAATGATGCGCTATGGCGATACGGCGTTGCTGGTTACAGCAACCGCATCTCCAGAGCCACGTGAAGGAGTAGACTTTTTTCCACTGACGGTGGATTATGAAGAAAGACTGTATGCAGTAGGCAGAATACCGGGTGGTTTTATCAGACGGGAGGGCCGGCCATCAGAAAAAGCAGTTCTGGCATGCCGTTTGACGGATAGGCCGATCAGGCCGCTCTTTCCCTCCGGTTTCCGCAATGCAGTACATATCGTAATTACGGTCCTTTCGGTGGAGCAGGACTATGTACCTGAACCACTGGCAATTATTGGGGCATCAGCGGCCCTATCCATCTCAGATATACCGTTTTCCGGGCCGGTTGCTGCTGTAAGTGTAGGCCTGATAGACGGAAAACCTGTGATTAGCCCTGATGTGGCCCAAAGTGAAAAGAGCAGGCTAAACCTGGTTGTAGCCGGGACAGCAGATGCCATTATGATGGTGGAGGCTGGTGCAAAAGAAGTCAGTGAAGAGGAGATGCTGGAAGCGATCCTGGACGGCCATGAGGCAATCAAAAAGATTGTTACACTGCAACAGGAAATGATCGAGAAAATTGGTAAGGAGAAAATGGAAGTATCCATTTTTGAACCTGATCCTCAGATTATCAGTATCGTGGAAACCTTTGCTGCAGAAAAAATCAGGCTTGCCATGCATACAGAACTTAAACAGGATAGGGAAAGCTTGCTTAGCGAATTGAAAAAAGAAACATTGGAACACTTTGGTGAGTTATATCCCGATAATACACGTGATGTAAAGGCTGGATTGGATGAACTCATTAAAAAGCGTATGCGCGAAATGATTTTAAAAGAAAAAAGGAGGCCGGATGGACGGGGTTGGCAGGAAATTCGCCCCATATCCAGCGAGGTTCAGCTTTTCAGGAGAACGCACGGCTCTTCAGTATTTACACGTGGTCAAACACAGGTCATGAACATTTGTACGCTTGGTGCTTTGCGGGATATGCAGATCCTTGACGGGTTAGGCATCGAGGAATCAAAGCGGTTTCTCCATCACTACAACTTTCCTCCATACAGCGTAGGCGAAACTGGTTTTATGCGTGGTCCCGGACGGAGGGAGATTGGGCATGGGGCCCTGGCAGAAAGAGCCCTTGAGCCGGTCATTCCCCAGGAAGATGTATTTCCCTATACCATTCGTCTTGTCTCTGAAGTGCTTGAATCTAACGGTTCAACCTCAATGGGAAGTGTATGTGCCAGCACTTTATCCCTGATGGATGCGGGGGTTCCCATTAAAGCGCCGGTTTCAGGCATTGCCATGGGCTTGATCCATGATGGGGATAAAATAGCTGTCCTTTCAGATATTCAGGGAATGGAAGATTTCCTCGGTGATATGGATTTTAAGGTTGCCGGCACAAAAGACGGTATCACTGCCATGCAGATGGACACAAAAATTAAAGGTCTTTCCCGGGAAGTTTTAAGGGATGCTATCCTGCAGGCAAAAGAAGGATACCTTTATATCCTGGAAAAAATGATTGAGCCTATAGAGGAACCGAGAAAGGAGCTTTCGCCTTACGCCCCCCGGATTATTACCATACAGATAAACCCCGATAAGATCCGGGATATAATAGGCCCGGGTGGTAAGACGATTAATAAAATTATCGCCGAAACCGGTGCGGATATTAACGTGGAGAATGACGGCAGGGTCTTTATCGTGGCGGTTGACCAGGAAGCTGGCGCCAAAGCGCAGGAATGTATTGAAACCCTCACTGCAGATGTGGAACCGGGACGCATATACGTAGGTAAGGTTACCCGCACAGAAAAATATGGAGCCTTTGTTGAGGTATTGCCAGGCAAAGAGGGTCTTGTACATATCTCTCATTTGGATAAGGCCCGCGTCAATACTACCGAGGATGTGGTTAAGGTAGGGGATCAGGTTATGGTAAAGGTGCTTGATATAGATGAGAAAGGCCGTATTAACCTCTCACGCAAAGAAGCACTTTCGGCCAACAATTCTACTCTGCCTGAAGCAAACACGAGAAACAGGTCCGTGGAAACGGAACAGGAAGCAGGCCCTCCAAGAAGAAACAGGCGCTTTTCCAAGAGGCATTAGCCTCTTTTTTTTATCCCTTAGCGTTTAGTCATATTTATGCAGAAAGTATAATAATAATTAAATAGTAACTTGAATAGAGGTTCTTCCATTGAAAAAACCTCTTTTTTTTTGCACAGTGTTTTTATTCGTTACTCTGGTTATATTGGCATTTACCG
This sequence comes from Syntrophomonadaceae bacterium, assembly GCA_007131175.1. Lineage (GTDB taxonomy): Bacteria > Bacillota > Dethiobacteria > DTU022 > UBA8154 > UBA8154. The sequence continues at coordinate 31,537 of SLRC01000059.1, read as the reverse complement.
GGGGAATACGTGGCACCCATCCCCTTTACCCTGTTTACCATTTTAGCAAGGGAAGCGAAGAGATATTTTTAACCTTTAATGTTTTATGGGAAGCAGATGAAGAATTGGACGCAGTGCTCTGTTTTTTACAGTCAGAGGGTATAGAAGCGGTATTTTTCCTCACAGGTGAATGGGCAAGAAAATTCCCTGATTCTGCAAATAAAATTCTGGAATATGGTCAGATTCTGGGAAATCGTTCTGTAACTAACCAAAGGCTTATCCTGTTGACGGAAGAAGAGATCTTTGCTGAAATAAACGGATTTAATGAAATAAGCCTTGAAATGCTTGACTATTCCCCTGTATTTTTCCGGCCCCCATATGGAGAATACAACAGCCAAATAGTTCGCGTGGCTCACGAAGCGGGCTGTCTGACCTTGCTTTGGAGTATCAATCTGAGAACGATGACAGAGCAGGAACCGGAATTTATTATCAACCATCTTGAAGAACGTCTTCATCCAGGAGCCATAGTCCTTGTCCATCTTACTTCCCATCTCGACAATCTTTTACCACAACTAGTTGAATTTCTGAGCTGGAAAGGGTATACCATAGGGTCACCACATGAATTATTAAACTTATATTAACCTAAAAAAATGGGGTAATAATATGTTCATGATGGCGTTCAATGTGAGAGTGATTTGGGAGCGTAAGTTATATATAGGCTTGGGAATGGTTCTGCTGCTTTTATTCTTCTTTTACCTGGGTTGGTGGTCACAGCGTGACCTGATTAATGAAGATGTTTATTTTTTGGGCCGGAACATGCGGGGCTATACATATGAGCAAACAGAGGAGCTTTTAGTTGCCCGTTTTATTGAGTGGCAGCAGGCGCCTGTAAATGCCCTCTATAACCCGGAACGACAAGTTATAGTTCCGGAGATTTGGGGTTACAGGGTAGATATTGAAGATACACTGAATAGAATAATTACAGCTAACTCGGGGGAGTCGGTTTTTCCCAGTTTGGAAACCCTGTACCCGGAAGTAAGTATTGCTGATTACCCGGCAGCATTTATTGAACAGGGCAATCCCCAAAAAAATGAAGTTGCTTTAATGATCAATGTTGCGTGGGGTTCAGAACACTTGGAACCAATGCTTGATGTGCTGGCATCCGAAGATATCCGGGGCACTTTTTTTGTGGTTGGAAGGTGGGCACAGGGGCATGAACCTCTGATGCGTGAAATTGCAGTTCAGGGTCATGAATTGGCTAACCACGGACATACCGATGCACAGGTTTATACGGAGCTTACCCCGGAGGAAATGGAAAAGGGATTAACAGATGTAAATATACAGATTCAGGCGGTATCAGGTCATGTGCCAAAATATTTTACACCGCATAAGGGAGAGTTCAATGAATTGGTTTTAGAAGTGGTGTCCAGGGTGGGTATGCGAACAGTCCTATGGACGATTGACACAGTGGACTGGAATGAGCCCGGTGTGGAAAAAATGAAAGATAAGGTATTGAGCAAGCTCTCGGGCGGAGCAATCATTCTTATGCATCCCACTGCAGACACAGTCATATTTTTGCAGGAGACACTTCCAATAATCAAGCAAAAAGGATTTAATATTATTACCATTGATGAACTGCTGTCCCCCCACTATCCTCCTTCAGTGATCAGGCTTACTGAACTCCAATGAAAAAGATAGTAATATTGTCCATAAAAAGTATTATATTCTCCATATTATTGATAATTATGCTAATGAGTACAATTGCCCTAAATATGCGTGATAGCTACAATCGTTTGCAAAACGGGGTTCCCCGGGGTGTTTACCTGGGGGAAATTCTTATGGAAAACAAATTAGAGCAGGAAGTAAGGGCAATAGTGGAACAGGAGAGCTTGCTTTTCTTAAAACGACCCCGCAACGCTTATTTCGATAGACAAACGGGGCAGCTGGTAAAGGAGATCTATGGCGAGAAGATAGATGTTGAGGGCACGGTGGCATTGATAATGAAAGGAGAAGCTTATGGAAAATACAGGCCCGTAGTCATTCCCCTGGAACCGGAGATTAACGCAGAAGTTTATGGCCAGATTGAGGAACGTCTTGGCTCTTTCGCCACCTGGTATGGTGGAGGCGGGGGGAGGGCCGAAAATATTCGCCTGGCTGCATCATTTATTCACAATTATCTTCTTGCTCCGGGAGAGATATTTTCTTTTAACAAAGTCACAGGACACAACAAACCCGGTAGGGGTTATAAGCTTGCTCCCATTATTGTGGGCGATACGGTTATTCCCGGATACGGGGGAGGGGTATGTCAGGTTTCATCAACGCTGTACAATGCTGTTTATTATTCTGGACTGGAAGTTGTGGAAAGATTTCCTCACAGCCGACCGGTTGGTTATGTCCCCATTGGGAGAGATGCCACTGTTTCCGGTCACCTCGACTTTAAATTTCGTAATAATACAAACAATTTTATTTTAATCAAGGGAGGAGGAGGAGGAGGGTATATTTATTTTGAAATCTGGAGTAGTCCTTAAACCCTGATAAACATAACCTGATCCTATTGACAGGGCAAATAGTGAAACATAAACTTATGTAAAAGGATCCACACGATGATTGGGGAAGGTGAGTAGTAAATGAATGACAATGTGAAGGTTATGCTTAAAAAAATGCCCCATGCCCACGATCTGCCTTTTCCCGCATATATGAGTGAACATGCGGCCGGCCTGGACCTATGTTCTGCAGAACAAGTTGATGTTTTGTTAGAACCGGGAAAGTATAAGCTAATTTCCACCGGGATTGCCATTGCCCTTCCAAAAGGATTCGAGGGCCAGGTAAGACCCCGCAGCGGCCTGGCACTCAAATATGGATTAACATTGTTGAACACACCAGGGACCATTGATGCAGACTACCGGGGTGAAATCAAGGTTATCCTTATCAATCTGGGCGAAGAGGCATATTTACTCCAAAGAGGGGAGCGGATTGCCCAGTTGGTAATCCAGGCTGTTGCAAGGGTCACTTTGATAGAAGTGGACAACCTTCCTCAAACGTTAAGGGGAGAAGGTGGTTTCGGCCATACTGGAAAGTAGGATAAAACATCTGCATCAGGATTACAGGAGCTTGGTTTTTGATACAAAACAAATGGCACCTTCCTGGAATGTATAGAAGGATTGCGGTGGGAAATAATAATTTTAAGCACAAAAAAACATTCCAGGAGGTATTAAATATGTCAAAAGCGGTTATTGGTGTTTTTAACCATGAAGACAGGGCAAAAGAGGCAATCAATGATCTCAGATCTCAGGGTTTCGATGAAAGAGATATATCTTTGATTGTTAAGGATAAGCAGGGTGAAAGTGAAGAGGGCGGTGGAGACAGGGGCCAGGGTTTTACAATGGAGCAGCAGGATCTAAGTGAAGGGGTTATAACCGGGGGTGCGCTTGGTGGCGTGGCCGGTATTTTGGCCGGAGCTGGAGCACTGCTCATACCGGGAGTGGGTCCTATTGTGGCTGCAGGACCGCTGGCTGCCTTTCTTACGGGAGTAGTTGGAGGGGGAATCGTTGGAGGCCTTGTAGATTATGGCATTCCTGAAGAAAGAAGCCGTTATTTTGAAAGCAGGGTCAAACAGGGAAATATTCTTGTCACATTGAAAGTAGAAGATGATAAAACGGATCAGGTGACTTCTCTGCTTAAAAGATACGGAGCGGAAGATGTGGAAAGTCATTAAAAAGACAGAAGACCACGACGGCCCCTGCGTTGCCGGCACCATCAGAAGGATGAAAATGCAACAGTAAGCCGAGCGGTGCAGGGTTGGACTTTATTTCCGGACAGTCATTTAAAAAAATAAAAAAGCGCCTTACAAAAGGCGCTTTTTTATTTCACACACCTAACATAATATTCATACTATGTTGTATAAACACGGAATAATGTTAGAGCATAAAGGGGGGAGGTAATTGGATTTTTCCTTAAAAGGGTTGAAGATATTGTTAATTGGTGGAGATAAAAGGGAACTGGAACTTTATTTCCACTTGCGTAAAATGGGTGCCCAGGTTTCTATGCACGGCTTTAACGAAGGCAAACCCTTTAACGATATATATCTTGCCCGTGATCTGGCTGAGGAACTGCGGCGTGCTAATGTAATCATTACACCCCTAAGCGGCATTGAAGAAGATGGTTTAATTTATACTCCATATTTTGATGGAAGGATTCATGTACCTGATCCGGTCTTTCAGGAGAACATTCAAGCAGGAACACTTTTCATTGCCGGATATATAAATCCCCTGGTCAAAAAGTCATTACAGCAAAAAAATGTGATTGTCTGTGAAACGAGGGAGATGGATGAGATTTCCATTCTAAACGCTATCCCCACTGCAGAGGGGGCTATTCAGGTAGCGATGCAGCATACAGATATTACCATTCATAACAGTCAGTGCTTTGTGCTGGGTTTTGGCCGGTGTGGGAAGATATTGGCAGAAACATTAAAAAGAATTGGTGCCAATGTGAGCGTAGCAGCTCGCCGCAACGAAATACTGGCGTGGGTCCAGGCTTCCAACATGAAGCCGGTGCAATTGTATGATCTGGCAAAAGGAATAAAAAAAGCGGAAATTATTTTTAACACGATCCCTGCTGTAACGGTGGATGGGGAAATACTTTGTCAGGTTAAAAAGGAAGTTTTAATTATTGATTTGGCTACATCTCCGGGAGGCATAGATTTTGCTGCAGCCGGCCGGATGGGTATAAAAACTGTTGTCCTGCCTGGCTTGCCCGGGAAGGTTGCACCGAAAACAGCAGGCAAAATACTTTGCCAGGTTTATCCTTATCTGATTGTTTCCGCACTGAAAGGAGGTAAATATCTTGAATTTGCAAGGGATTAGATTGGGTTTTGCCCTTACGGGTTCACACTGTACCGTTGATTCAGCTCTTTTTCAGATTGAAGAGCTTGTGGCAGCAGGAGCAAAGGTCTTACCTATTGTTTCCCAGACTGTGCAGGTTGAAAATACCCGTTTTGGCCAGGCGAGGGAGGTGTTGGAAAGACTGAAAAAAATAACCGGGCATTATCCGATTAGCAGTATTGTTGAGGCTGAAAATATAGGACCGGGAAAACTCTTTGACCTGCTAATAGTAGCCCCCTGCACAGGAAATACTCTTGCCAAACTGGCAAACGGTATAACTGATACCACTGTTCTTATGGCTATAAAAGCCCATTTACGTAACGGGCTTCCCGTTTTGCTGGCTATTGCCACAAACGATGGGCTTGGAATTAATGCAAGGAATATTGGCATCCTGTTAAACGCCAGAAGCGTTTTTATGGTGCCGTTCGGACAGGATAATCCGGTGGAAAAGCCAAACTCGCTGGTGGCAAGAATGGAGCTCATTATTCCAGCTGCACTGGAAGCGCTACAGGGAAAGCAGCTACAGCCCATATTAATGCCCTGTGCATAAAATATCCGAAACCAGGCTTTTAATTACCAGTTCTGTTTGAAAATGTTGTTCCATTTTGTTATAATCAGCATTAGTTACACATTTGCAACACGGTAAGGAGGTTAATTTGCTATGAACAATCCATTTGGTTCCCTGCTTACAGCAATGATAACCCCTTTTGATTCCGATCTTAAGGTTGATTATGATAAAGTTACTGAAATTGCCCTTTTTCTCATAGAAAAAGCTTCCGATGGATTGGTGATTTCAGGCACTACAGGGGAGTCACCTTCTCTAACTTCGGAAGAAAAGATAAATCTTTACAAAGCTGTAGTGGAAGCAGTGGGAAATAAGACTAAGATAATTGCGGGAACCGGAGGTAATTCTACCCGTGAAGCAGTAGATATGAGTTGCCGGGCTGCAGAAGCAGGTGTGCATGGTCTAATGCTGGTAACACCCTATTACAATAAGCCTACCCAGGAAGGATTATTCCTCCACTTTAAAAGTGTGGCAAATGCTGTTCCCCTGCCACTAATGCTTTACAATGTTCCCGGGCGGACCGGCGTCAATTTGTCGGCGGAAACATGCTTGCGCCTGGCAGAAATTGACAATATTGTTGCAGTTAAGGAGGCAAGTGGAAACCTTGAACAGGTTACCAAAATTTGTGCCGGTGCACCTGCAGGCTTTGCCGTTTACAGCGGGGATGACGTGTTAACAATGCCCATATTAAGCGTTGGTGGAACCGGGGTGGTGAGCATAGCATCCCACCTTGTTGGTCCGCAAATAAAAGATATGCTTGACGCATTTTTTTCTGGAAACGTAGATAATGCTATTAAAGCTCATCAATTACTTACACCTTTGTTTAATGCCCTTTTCATGTCAACAAACCCTATTCCCCTTAAAGAAGCGTTGCGCTTAACAGGGACGGACAGGGGAAACCTTCGCCTTCCCCTGACCTCACTGCCAGAAGATAAGGTTGAGAAGCTTGCTGTTTTGTTACGCCAATACGGGCTCCTTTCTTAAACCAGTTTAATCCATAATGTCCTTTAAAATTGCTCTGATCGAGCAATTTTTATTTATTTGCTCTTCTGCCCATTTTAGAGTATAATTTAATTAACAGCAGTGATCGGACAAATTTTACAAAAAGAGAGGTGTTATTTTTTTTTGCGTAACAAGGGAAAAGAGAAGAGTTCACGAGAGAAATTGTTGATCGTGCCTCTGGGTGGGGTTGGCGAGATCGGCAAAAACATTTTTGTTGTACAGTATGGATCAGATATTATCGTTCTTGATTCAGGGTTGATGTTTCCAGAGGACGAAATGCTGGGGGTAGATATCGTTATCCCGGACATAACTTATTTGCTGGAGCACCGGGAAAATATCAGAGGTATCTTCCTCTCCCACGGTCACGAAGATCACATTGGTGCCTTACCGTATATACTCCCCCAATTAAATGTTCCTGTTTACGGGACCAAACTTACGCTTGGACTGCTGAAAATAAAATTGGAGGAACACGGACTGCTGGATACTGCTGTTCTGCATGAGATCAGGTCAAATGACACCATCGAAAAGGGAAACTTTAAGATTAGATTTTTTAATACAAACCACAGTATCCCTGATTCCGTTGGTATGATTATTAAAACGCCCGCAGGAAATGTTGTCTATACGAGCGATTTTAAATTTGACCATACTCCCGTGCAAGGCAAAATCACTGATTTTAACAGCATTGCAGAGATCGGACGTGAAGGGGTGCTGGTGGCTATTTCGGATAGCACAAACGCAGAACGTTCCGGATTTACCCATTCGGAAATGGAAGTGGGAGAAACGCTGAATGACATTTTCAAGACGACCAAAGAGCGCATTATTATTGTAACTTTTGCTTCCAATGTGCATCGTATTCAGCAAATTATTAATGCGGCCGTTTTTGCGGAACGGAAAGTAGCTGTTGATGGCCGTAGTATGGTTAACGTGGTGGATATTTCGCATGAGCTGGGTTATTTAGATGTTCCAGCAGGCACGCTCGTTGAACTGGAAGAAGTAAGGCATCTTCCCAAAGATAAAATTGTTATTCTTACAACCGGTTCCCAGGGTGAGCCCCTTTCCGCCCTGGCCAGACTGGCAAATGCCAATCACCGTAAAATGGAGATTATACCCGGGGACACAGTGGTGATTGCCGCCACTCCCGTCCCTGGAAATGAAAAATTGGTTGCCCGTACTATCAACAATCTGTTTAAACGCGGTGCAAAGGTGATATATGAAGTCATTTCCGGCGTTCATGTTTCAGGCCATGGCAGCCAGGAAGAACTGAAATTAATGTTAAATATGCTCCGGCCCCGTTACCTGATTCCCGTGCATGGCGAATACAGGCATCTTATTCATCACGCTAAACTGGCTATAAAACTGGGAATGAAAGAAGAAAATATTTTTGTTGTGGAAAATGGAACGGTGCTTGAGTTTTCACAGGCTGGAGGGCGCATTGTTAACAATGTCCCTGCAAACGGCATATACGTGGACGGCCTTGGTGTGGGTGATGTGGGCAGTGTGGTTCTGCGGGACCGGCAAATACTGTCTAAAGACGGCATATTTATTGTTGTTCTCACCATCGATAATAAGGAAAATTGTATCGTATCCGGCCCTGATATAGTCTCACGCGGCTTTGTTTATGTAAAAGAATCTGAGGAGTTGTTAGAGGAAGCCCGGGAAAACGTTACAAAAGTATTAAACGACTTGATGTTTAAAAATATAAGCGACTGGGCTACCATAAAAAGTAGCATTAAAGAGTCCATGAACAGGTTTTTATGGGAAAAAACAGGAAGAAAACCGATGATATTGCCTATAATAATGGAAATTTAAAAATATCATTTATTTAAAAAAGCAGCCGAAAAGAAAGGCTGCTTTTTTAATGGTCCAACTCCCATTTTAACTTTATTTCGGAGCCAGGTTGAAAATGAGGCTGCAGATAATCATTGATGGCACTACTGTGCAAGCGAATTATTTTAGCTGTTACAGCGGAAGTCATTTCCACTTCAATTATACCACCTTTATAAGGTATCTTTAATATGCCACCTTTCTGCTCTTCCCTGTCTGCTAATACATCCTCAAGGGGGATTGGAGTATACAAAACCAATCTGATCAACTCCTTAATGTTTTTCCACTTTATGTTCTTCAATTAGTTGCTGCAACTTGTTAACCGCATCTTTTAATCCGCCAACCGCATCGATGAGGCCAAGCTTTGCCGCTTCGGGCCCAATTAATACTGTACCAATATCCCTTCCGAGTTGGCTTGAATTAAACATTAGTTCTTTATATTTTTCTTTGCTCATTCGGGAGTGCCTGGTAACAAATTCGATGACCCGGTCCTGCATTTTGTCAAGGTATTCAAAAAACTGGAATATACCGATCACCTGTCCAGTAAGTCTAATAGGGTGGATAGTCATGGTGGCAGTTTCTGTGATAATTGAATAGTCTGCGGAAACGGCCACAGGAACGGCAATGGAATGACCGCCTCCTAAAACCAATGAAACGGTGGGCTTTGATATGGTATTGACCATTTCGGCAATAGCCAATCCTGCTTCCACATCTCCCCCTACCGTATTGAGGATGATTAGTGCCCCTTCAATTTGATTGTTTTGCTCCACTGCGACCAGCTGTGGAATAACGTGTTCATACTTTGTTGTCTTGTTCTGTGGCGGCAGAATCATATGCCCCTCAATCTGGCCGATAATAGTTAGAGTAAAAATACTATTATCTGAATTGGGAAGGGAAAGCTGGCCAAAATCGGAAAGTGTTTTCTCACTACCGGGTTTTTCTTCTTTTCCTTCCTGTTCTGCGGGATCCCGTACTGCGGGGATGCTTTCAGAATGCAAATCAGCCATTTTATAATTCACTCTCCTGTCTTTTTATATAACAGTTTACAATTAAATCTCACCTTATTTTCCCCAAGTTATGCGGTTATATTTGCTCTAATTAAGCGGTAAATAATTAAAACTGTTGAAAAATTAAAAAGGGCGGAAAAAATGCTGGCAGCGTCCATGTTTATTTTTGCTGTAGTTTTATTGCTGGGAGGCATAAAGTTTCTCAGTGGCAGCTTGAAAAGCATAAGTGGCGGTTTATTCCACCGCTTGCTACAATATTATACGGAAAAGGGCTTCCAGGGTTTTTCCCTGGGAATGATAGCCACGTTTCTGCTGCAAAGCAGCAGTGCTGTTAGTGTTATTGTGATTGGTTTTATCAATGGTGGGGTTTTCTCCTTGCGTCAGGGTTTGTACATAATTATCGGGGCAAATGTTGGGACTACACTGACTTCTCAATTCTTTACCCTGGAAGTGTGGAGTATCATCTTACCAATTATTGCAGCAGCAGTTATACTGGGTTTAGGGGAAGCGATTTTTAAAAAGAAACTTGGCGCCAATGTCTTATTTGGAGTTGGAGTTGTACTTGCAGGAATAGAATTAATTGTTTACAGCCTTGAACCTTTAAAATTTACATCATATTACCAGGATATTTATATGTTTAGCCGTGAATCAACATGGAAAGGAATTCTAACAGGCGTAATTGCAGCAGGTATGTTACAGAGCAGCAGTGTGACTGCAGGAATGGTTGTATTACTTGCCCGGGAAAACTTATTGAACCTAACAGAGGCACTATCCGTCATACTAGGTGCAGACCTTGGTACCTGTCTGACATCACTGCTGGCTTCAATTGGAACCGTATTGCCGGCACAACGACTGGCACTTGGGCATGTCCTTTTTAACTCCCTGTCTATCCTTTTGGTTTTGCCGCTTTGGCCGTACTTTATCTTTATTGTTGAGTTGACATCAACTGATCCGGGAAGACAAGTGGCCAATGCACATTTATTTTATAATATCCTGGGAGCAGTTATATTGTTACCATTGGTTGATCTGTATGTTAACTTGTTTCAGGGAAAAATTAAAAAGAAATAAAGGCAAGGAAGGATAATTGTGTATCCTTCAAGAATAATAAGCCTGGTATACTGTGAGGGGGTAAGGTATGGGGCTGGCTGAGGCCATTTTCCTTGGCGTGTTACAGGGTCTTACGGAGTTCCTGCCCGTAAGCAGTTCGGGACATTTAGTCCTGGCACAAACTTTTATGGGAGTTAAAATGCCCGGGGTGACTTTTGAGGTAATAGTGCACGCTGGCACATTATTATCGATCATTTGGGTTTTTTGGCGCGATCTTTATAACCTTGTTAGTGGAATTACAAAAAGTGCCCATCAGCAGAAGCTTTTTTTACTGTTAATACTGGGGACCGTCCCGGCAGGACTCTTGGGGCTGTTACTTGGCCCGTTTTTTAAAAGTATATTTGAAAGGCCCCTTGTTGTTGGCTTTATGCTGTTGATCACCGGTTTTATCGTATGGCTCATCAATGGACTGGGAAAAAATCCAGGTAATCTGACTTTACGAGAGATGGGCTGGAAGGACGCTATCATCATCGGCATCTTTCAGGGAATGGCAATTATACCTGGCATATCCCGTTCCGGCTCCACAATATTTGGTACATTGCTGCGGGATCTAAACCGTGAAGCGGCAGTACGTTTTTCTTTTTTGCTGGCATTACCTGCCATTGCAGGTGCTAATGTGTTGGAACTGGCGGAATGGCTAAAGGCTGGTGGCTGGCCCCAGGACACTCCAGTTTACCTGGTTGGCGCTCTCTTTGCCTTTGCTTCGGGAGTTTTGGCTATTCGCACTTTTATTAAATTGTTGTCTGCAGGGAAGTTTCATTATTTTTCCTATTACTGTTGGCTGGCCGGAGCATTTACCATAATATATCTGTTAAATAATGTCTACCGGTAGAGGTATTCTTATTAATTACGTCGAAATATATTACGAGGTGTAACGGGGCATATGTCGGTTAAAAAAAAGCAGAATAGTAAAAAAAGAGAAGAAAAAGCAACTGTTAATTTAAATAACCAGATTTATGCCGTTCTTTTGTTTGCAGTAGCCATATTCATTTTTGCAGGCATACAATTCACATCACAAACTGGTTGGGCAGGCTTTATTTTAAATGAGGTTTTTCGTATTCTGTTTGGAGAAGCGGCACTGACCATACCAATTATTTTTGCTTTTATTGCTTTTGGCTATTTATGGTCTTTTAAGTTTAAGAATTTTTCTTATCGTTTAGTTGGACTTATAATCGTTTTTGCACTATTGCTCGTCTCTTTACACTTGCGCATAACAATGCAGGAACTGCACGGGATTACAGGTGCGGAACTATATCGATCCATGTTTGCCCTCGGGGTGCAACAACAGGGTGGAGGTGTGATCGGTGCAATATTTGCCATTGTTTTATTTTTCTTCTTTAAAGATTTAGGAAGTTATATTGTAATCAGTGCCCTTGGTGTAGTGGCGCTCCTGCTTCTTACCAATTGTTCCCTTGTAGAAATTCTAAGCGGGGCGGCACGCCCTGTTCGTTACCTGATAAATACGTGTATTTATCTTTTCCGTAATAAATTTGCCGGGGGTGAGCAAACATTTGAACCTGAAAGTATTCAAAAGAAATCCGAATATCCTGTGCACCAATATGACGGGTTTTCTCTGGAAGAACAGGAAATAGAGGTCCATGACGATAATGAAAGTGAGCATACCTTTACCCCCGGGGAAGATGCAATATCCATAATGAAAGAAGAAACCAAGGAGGCAAAAGAGACTATTACGGAAAAACCTCACCTTTTGCCATCACCTGATAAAGATGGCTTTGCAGCATCGGGGGGGGAGGAAAATGGTCAGATTATAAGCGGCTCTTTCGAAATTAGCAGCAACCCTCCAGACGATTATAAACTTCCGCCCCTTAATTTGCTTACACGTGTGCTTAAGCTGCGTGATTACCAGCAGCAAAAGGTAATACAGGAACGGGCCCGCGCCCTGGAAAAAACATTTGCCAGCTTCGGCGTAAAGGTAAAAATAAAAGAGATACAGGCAGGCCCGGCAGTTACCCGCTATGAAATACAACCGGAAACGGGGGTAAAAGTAAGCCGCATTCTCAGTCTTAGTGACGATTTGGCTCTCAATATGGCCGCTCCCCATGTCCGTATTGAGGCTCCTATTCCGGGAAAAGCGGCTGTGGGGATTGAGGTTCCGAATAAAATAATTTCCCTGGTTTATCTCAGGGAAGTGCTGGAAGATAATTTGTTTGCAGAATCGACTTCTCCGCTGAATATAGGTCTGGGCAAGGATATTGCGGGCACACCCGTTTTTGCAGATTTATTAAAAATGCCACACTTGTTAATAGCGGGATCAACAGGTTCTGGTAAAAGTGTATGTATTAATACGTTGATCTGCAGCCTTCTTTTTAAAGCAGAGCCCTGGTTAGTGAAGTTTTTGCTCATTGATCCGAAGATGGTTGAACTGAATGTCTATAATGGCATCCCCCACCTGATATCCCCTGTAGTCACTGATGCCAAAAAATCTGCGAATGCTCTGCGCAGTATGGTGAGGGAGATGGAAAGGCGTTACGACCTGTTCGCACAGCAAGGCGTACGTGATATCGGTCGTTATAATGAACTGTTACAAACAAATCAACTTCCCTATATCGTGGTTGTAATTGATGAACTGTCTGATTTGATGATGGTGGCCCCCTCGGAAGTCGAGGATAACATTGTCCGTTTGTCCCAAATGTCCAGGGCAGCGGGGATTCACCTTGTTATTGCCACACAACGGCCATCTGTGGATGTTATTACCGGTTTAATTAAAGCAAATATAACTTCACGTATTGCATTTGCTGTCTCTTCCCAGACAGATTCCCGGACGATACTGGATATGGGTGGGGCAGAAAAACTTCTTGGTCGGGGGGACATGCTTTATCACCCGCTGGGTATGCACAAGCCAATGCGAGTACAGGGGGCTTTTGTGAGCGAAACGGATATATTTAAAGTTGTGGAATTTATCAAGCAACAGGGTAGCCCCCTCTACCAGCAATCATTTTTTAACGGCGAAGAGCCTGAAGAGCTTCCCATATCGGAACGGGATGACCTTTTGCCTGAAGTTGTGGAATTGATCATGCAAGCGGGGCATGCATCCATATCGCTGATTCAAAGGCGGTTTCGCATCGGCTATACGAGAGCGGCACGAATTGTTGATGATCTTGAACGTCTGGGGATTATTGGAAAATATGAAGGCAGCAAACCCCGCCAGGTATTGCTTGGCAGGGAACAGGCTGGATTTATTCTGGCAGAGAAGGATGAGCGTTAGCAAGTATTTTTGTAGCATTAGCCGTTCTTCTCCAAATTGGGGGTGTAAACATGAAAGAAATCGGTGAATTATTGCGTGAAGCACGTGAGGAAAAAGGAATAACCCTTGAACAGATCAGTAATGATACAAAAATTCCTGTAAGATTACTGCAGGATCTGGAGCAGGGAAATTTCTCCAGGTTTGCCGGGAAGGTATACTTAAAGGGTGCTCTACGCAATTACGGGGAATATATTGGACTGGATGCCCAGGAACTCTTCTCCCTTTATAACCGTGTTGTTGAACAGAACGATCTTTCCAATCAGGAAGTTGTGAACAGTGGGGGGAAAGGGAGCAAAAAGAAGAAGCCACTCATAAAAATGGCAAAAAAACCCTTTCCCATGGTAGCTTTAGTCTGGATCGCTGTCCTTATTTTTGTGGTTGGAGGCAGCATCTGGTATCGTTATGACCAGGGGGTAAACAACGGGGAAAAAGTACCTTACCCCGGAGAATTTCTGCCCGATGAATTGGATGAAGATAATAATGAATATCTGTACGATAATAAAAACGATTTCACCGAGCCCCCTGTGCAAACGGTGGATGAGCCAGTTTTAACCCTCCACATGGAAGATAGTCGTCAGGCTACCTATATCCTAAAAGAAGCTGAAGAAAAGGAAATTGTGCTGCTTTTTACGGGGGATTGCTGGATTAGCATTCAACAGGATGGCCGCTTTGTCCAACAGGGAACGTTTAGCGATGGCCAGCAGCACAGGATCGGTGATGCCCGGGAAACAACTATCCGTTTTGGTAATCCCCCTGTGGCTTCCATTTTGGTAAATGGTCAGGCAATAAGCCTTTCAGGTATTACAAATCCTTTTAATGTTACAATTCGTAGGGAAGAATAACAGTGAAAAAATTCTATATGCTGTCCCTCGGCTGTGCAAAGAACCTTGTTGATACTGAAAAAATAGGCGGATCTCTTTGTGGAGAAGGTTATGTGCCCACAGCAAAAATAACTGATGCTGATGTGGCAATTATTAACACATGTGCTTTTTTAAAGTCAGCCCGCCATGAATCGTTGCAGGAAACTGGGAAGCTGGTTAAAAATAAAAATAAAATGGTTGGAAAATCACCAAAAATAATTTTGACAGGCTGTCTTGCCCGTTATTACAATGAGCATAAAATTAAAACAATTTTTCCAGGGATAGATAAAACATTTGCCCCCGAAACATATGATTCAATACCCCTGTTTTTGCGCAGGGCTTTTCAGATAAAAGATAGTCCCCGTTATCAGAAAAGGGGGGAAAAACGGTTATTAACAGCTTCACCCCATAGTGTTTATCTTAAAATTGCCGAAGGTTGTGATAACCGCTGCTCTTACTGCCTGATCCCTTTTTTACGTGGTCCCCTGCGCAGCAGAAAGATGGAAGATGTTTTGGCAGAAGCAAGGGTCCTGCAAGAGCTGGGAGCCAGGGAAATAAACCTGGTTGCCCAGGACACCACTGCATACGGTTTGGATCTCTATGGTAAAAAAATGCTGGGACAACTGCTGCAACAGCTTTGTAAAATAAAAGGATTGTCATGGATCCGTATTCTTTATACCCATCCTGCCCATATGGATGAAGGGCTGCTCAAGCTAATTGCTGAAGAAGAAAAAGTGTGTAAATACATCGATATGCCTCTCCAACATGTGAGCGAGCCTATTATGAACCATATGGGACGGGGTACTACAAAGAAGGATATTATTTCCCTCTACGAGAAAATTAGAAGTATGATTCCCGGTGTGGCCCTTCGGACTACCGTAATGGTTGGATACCCTGCTGAAGGGAAAAAAGAATTTAATGAACTTCTTTCATTCCTGCGAAATCATCCTTTTGAACGTCTTGGTGCATTTACTTTTTCGGGGGAACGTAGTACCCGTGCCTTTAAAGAACAAAACCAGGTACCTGGGGAATTGGCCCAGGAAAGGCAAAGGCTGGTAATGGAGCAGCAGGCCTTCATTTCCCGGGATTTCAATCGCAAACTCTTAGGCAAAAGGTGCATGGTATTAATTGATGAAGTGAAGCTTAAAGGAAGGGCTGCTGCCAGGCTCCAATCTCAGGCGCCTGAAGTGGACGGAAAGGTAATTGTCAGCGGAAGAGGCAGGCATAAAAAAGGTCTGTTTAAAAAAGTATTTATTACGGGAGCAGGTACTTACAACCTCCTGGCAACCACAGAATACGTGGGAAAAGAATCCTGATAACAAACCAAACAAAAAACCCTTCGTTTTTCGCGAAGGGTTTTTTGTGTTGTTACATGGGGATGTCTCTGTTATAATACTTATGTAAACATATTATGTTAACCAGATTATGGTGTGGAGCTGGTATTATTGAAAATATCTTTGAAATGGCCGGTTGTAATTATTGCTTTTTTAATAACGTTTTCCCTTATATATGTTGCCAACTACTGGCGCCAGCAGAATCTGGTGGTGGAACCCCTAAGGGAACAACTGCTAACCCTTGATGCAGTGGAAGCTGTTTCTATGGAAGTTGGCAAAGCAAATGAAATATCCGTTACCCTGGGATATGTTCCCCACTTTGCTGAGGTATACCGGGAAATTGAAAGTGTTTTAGAGGTACGGGGCGAAGATGTGGAAAAGTTAACCATCGTGGATCGAAGAAACCCATATCTGCTCTCTCTTTACGAAAAGATACAGTTTGCCCTTATGGAAGGGGAAAGGCAGGGCAATTATACAAAAATGAACAAAGAAATTAAACTTATCCTGGCAGAAGAAAAAGAATTGCAGTCTTATTCCCTCAGTGTGGACCAAGAAGCTATTTATCTTCAATTAGGTGCGGGCGAATATTTCTTGTACGAGGTTATTCCCATCAAACACCGGTCTATTGCATTTGATCAGCCTAAAAGCAGGCCATAAATATTCCTGCCTGTCAGCGTATCTGAATCTGATCTTTATGGGAGGCTGTATATGATTAAGGAAATCGGAATCGGTAGCGGTTTGGGTATTCTTGGCGGATTATTACTGCTGGGGTTGAATATTTACCCCCTGTTATTTCTCGGTGCCCTGGTCTTTTTAATATTTAGGATGATGGATATGAAGGGTGGATTAAAACAGTTTGGCGCTGTAAAAAATGCTTCCAGCGTTAAAAAGAAAGATTCCATCTGCTTTGAGGATATTGGGGGTCAGGAATCTGCTAAACGGGAATTACGGGAAGCACTTGATTTTCTGCGCAATCCGTCCATGATCAAGGCCCTGGGAATAAGGCCACTGAAAGGAATTCTGCTCGCCGGCCCTCCGGGAACAGGAAAAACACTGCTGGCCCGTGCCGCTGCTTCTTATACAAATTCCGTATTTATTCCTGCAGCAGGAAGTGAGTTTATTGAAATGTATGCCGGTGTGGGAGCACAGAGGGTAAGAAAAATATTTAACCAGGCCCGCACCATGGCAAAAAATAAAAAAAAGAATAGTGCCATTGTTTTTATTGATGAAATA
Source organism: Syntrophomonadaceae bacterium (assembly GCA_007131175.1). Lineage (GTDB taxonomy): Bacteria > Bacillota > Dethiobacteria > DTU022 > UBA8154 > UBA8154. Next base: position 14,481 of record SLRC01000059.1, on the reverse strand, counting down.
GAAATACTGGGAGCAAAAAGGGGAAGCCACAGCTCACACCTGGAGTACGACCAGACGTTGAATCAATTGTTGGTGGAGATGGATGGTCTCAGTATGGATGATGATGTGACTGTCCTTATGGTTGCTGCTACCAACAGACATGATCTGTTGGATAGTGCCCTGCTCAGACCGGGACGTTTTGACCGTATTGTGCAGGTAGATCTTCCCGACCTGAAGGGAAGACTGCAAATATTAAATATCCATGCCCGTAATAAACCCCTGGCACCGGAAGTAAAATTGGATAAGATTGCATCTGAGACCTTTGGTTTTTCTGGAGCACAGTTGGAATCACTGACTAACGAGGCGGCTATCCTTGCTTTTCGTGAGAAAGTAAATATCCTGGGAGAAAAGCATCTTAAAGAAGCAATTGACAAGGTAATAATGGGTGAAAAGGCGGACCGCCGGCCTGACAAAGAAGATTGTAGGCGCATAGCCGTTCACGAAAGCGGTCATGCCCTGATCAGTGAGTGTATAAGGCCCACATCCATTTCTACCGTGACAATTGTTCCCCGTGGCAAAGCAATGGGATATATCCGACAGATTCCGGAAAAAGACAGTCATCTTTTTACCAAAGAATATCTGGAAGGACAGATTGCCGTATTAATGGGAGGTGCGATTTGTGAGGAAGAGTTGCTTGGCAGCCGTAGCACAGGGGCAACCATGGACTTCCAACAGGCTATGGACCTTGCTAAAACCATAATATCTTCCGGCCTCTCTTCCATGGGTGTTGTTAGCCTCAATGATCTGCCCGGCGGTGTATTACACGAAAATATGAAAGAAATTATCAGTTCCCAGGAAAAGAGAGTGCGAGAATTAATTCGTAAAAATCTGTCTGTGGTAGAAAAAGTTTCGCACTACCTGCTGGAGCAAGAGAAAATTAGCGGGAACCATCTGCGGAAGCTGCTTGGGAAGGAACAGAAGGAAGCTGTATAAACTGTTGTTTAACTTGAACAATTTACAAAGATTTCTTAAATACCCGTTGGCAATTCTCGGGATGCTGTTTTTATTGCAATTCTTGGGCTTCTACACTTTTCAAGCCGGGGCGCTTGAGCTTGAAACGGCAGTGAGAGTAAACTTACATGAAAGTGGACGGACAATTGTTCACCTTCCCCCGCTGGGACGTATTAAAGCACCTACCCATAATTCTCCCCTCGATCTGCATTTCACCCTGAAAAATATTCACCTGGAAAAAATTGCAGATATGCATGACGATAAGTCTGCCTTACTATCGAGACTGCCCCTTGCCATGACCAACGAAATAAAAACAAACATGCTTAAATACTTTGCATTCCTTTTGATTTTATCGTTTTGCCTGGGAACAGGCAGTGCGTTTTTATGGTGCCGTCATCGTGTCAATAAAAAGGAAGCATTAAGCTTGGGAATAGTTAATGTATCTGTGCTATCTCTATTATTTCTATTAACAGCTTTCACATATGATGCCGAATCCTTTTCCCGTGCCGAGTATGAAGGAATGGTGGAGGCAACTCCCCTGGTTCTCCAGGTACTGGAGCAGGGCCACAAGCTGGTAGAAGACCTGGGCGAGCAATTTGGGGATGTAGTAAAGGGCGTAACTTTTTTGCAGCAGGAGATTGAGGCCAGTACAGGATCATCTGGGGAAGAAGGAAAAACCCTTTCACTCCTGCATGTTTCTGATATCCATAACAATCCTGCCGCTTTTCAATTGATCAGACGTGTTCTTGATCATTATGAAGTTGACTTAATTGTGGATACAGGCGACCTTGTGGATTTCGGAACAACTCTGGAATTGAACCTCTTGGTAGAAGCACTGGAATCCCTTTCTGTTCCCTATATCTTTGTACCTGGCAATCATGAATCTCCTACAGTGGTAGGACAATTGAAGTCTGTGCGAAATGTAACAGTTTTGGAGGAAGGAATTTTACAAAAAAAAGGGCTGCGTATCGCTGCCATCGCCGATCCGTCTGCAAGTTATCATACGAGCGTCGTTGCAGATGAGGAAATGCTGGAAGCCAGTGCAAAAAAATTAATGGACATTGTGGACAATGGCAAAGGGGTAGATGTTGTTGCAGCACATAACCCCGCATTGTTTCGTTTTCTCCGGAACAATGGAAACTTGCTGCTTGGTGGGCACATGCACCGTTCTTCAGTTTCCATGGGTGATAACTACATTGAAATTAATGCAGGAAGCAGCGGAGCTTCAGGAATCCGGGGTTTGCAAAACATGCAAATGGAGTACAACCTGGTCCTGGTTAATTTTACTTTGCAGGGTGAAAATGCCGGTTGGCTGCCTCAGACAGTGGATTTATTAACAGTTAATCAATTTCCACTCCATTTTAATTTCGAGCGGTATTTCCTGGAATAATTTATATACAGTAGGAAGGGATATCTGTTTTTGAGTGGAAATAGAAATAGATAGTTAGTTTAGGGATTAGAGGTAAACAAGGTGCGTGTTTTTATTGCCGTGAATCTGGATCAGCATATGCGAAAGGAAATAGAGCGAATTCAACTTGAAATGGAAAGCAAAGTTCAGGGAATTCGCTGGGTAAGGAGTGAACTGCTGCATATTACCCTTAGATTTCTTGGGGAAATAGACCGGGCAGTTATTCCAGCTCTTAGTGGGGCAATGAATGTAATTGCACATAAGAATACTTCTTTTACCCTTTCTTTTTCCCGAACAGGCATATTTCCCAGTTTAAAAAAACCCAGAGTTATTTGGATTGGCGTGGAAAAAGGTGTGGAAGAACTAAAGGGTCTGGCTATGCATGTTGATCGAGCGATAGAAGAGATTCTTGGTGTAAAAGAGGAAAAATCGGGGCAAAAAAAAAGGCAAGGTAAAGAAAAATTTAAACCGCACCTTACCATTGGCAGGGCAAAAATAAATGAAACGGTACATATTTCACAGGATGCTTTAGCCAGGAAATGGCTCTGTGCAGGCACCCTAAATGTGGATAGTTTTTATTTGATGGAAAGCATTATAACTTCTTCCGGACCAATTTACAGATCAGCGGGGAAGTTTTTATTAAAATGACAACGTAAAGGAAGGATTTTCCCTTTCCCATGTAGAAAAGCAAAGTGTATTTTTATATTTAAGCCAAGGAGGACAAAATGGAAAGAGATAAAGCATTGGAAATGGCTTTATTGCAGATAGAAAAGCAGCATGGAAAAGGATCCATTATGAAACTGGGATCGGATACCAGGGCAAATGTTTCTGTAATTCCAACCGGGGCCTTAACCCTTGATCTGGCTCTGGGGGTTGGTGGCCTGCCCCGTGGCCGCATTATTGAAATATTTGGCCCCGAATCTTCTGGAAAAACAACTGTAGCTCTGCATGTTATTGCAGAAGCACAGAGGAGGGGAGGATATGCTGCATTTATTGATGCGGAACATGCCCTTGATCCTCTTTATGCTAAACGGTTGGGTGTAAATATTGACGAACTCCTGGTTTCCCAGCCAGATACGGGTGAGCAGGCGCTGGAGATCTCGGAAGCACTGGTACGTAGTGGAGCCATTGATGTAATAGTGGTCGATTCAGTGGCAGCCCTGGTACCCCGTGCGGAAATTGAAGGAGAGATGGGTGACACTCATGTGGGACTGCAAGCCAGGTTAATGTCTCAGGCTATGCGTAAGCTGTCAGGTGCGGTAAGTAAATTTATGCCTACAACTATTTTTATTAACCAGATGCGGGAAAAAGTGGGGGTGATGTTTGGAAATCCGGAAACAACTCCCGGGGGTAGGGCCCTGAAGTTTTATGCAACAATCAGGATCGATGTGCGCAAGCAGGAACCCTTGAAGCAGGGGAACGATATAATCGGCAACCGTACCAAGGCCAAAGTAGTGAAAAACAAAGTGGCCCCACCTTTCAGGCAAGCAGAGTTTGATATCATCTATGGCAAGGGTATTTCCAGGGAAGGGTGTATCCTTGATTTGGCCTTGGAGCAGGACATTATTAGTAAAAGCGGAACCTGGTATTCTTTTGGTGAGGAAAAAATTGGGCAGGGAAAAGAAAATGCAAGGGAGTATCTTAAGGGGAACCCGGAGATAAGTAATTCTATTGAGGAGCAGATTCGTATTAAATATAACCTTCCAATACCGGGAAAAGTTGAACAGGAGAAGGTAAATGGCAACATTGAAATAAAATAATTGTTAATCCTAAAGCGTAAAAAAACTTTATTACTTGACATAAAGTAAAATAAAAGGATAGAATGATAACAGTAAGATTTATTAAAAAGCATTACAGCTTTTTTTAAATAGACTTGACCATAAATGATGTCGTTACTGGCACTTCATTATAAAGAAGCAGGATAAAATAACAATTTGATCCTGAAGAGTTTAATATGGCCATTTCTATATTTAAGCTGTAATTGTGCAGCTTTTTTTTATTGTATCATCAAAGGGGAGGTGAGATTCTATATTGGTTACTAACATTATTATTGCCATCGTCGGACTTTTACTGGGAATCTGTGGCGGTTATATCTTGCGCAAAAACCTTGCAGAAGCCAAAATATCTTCAGCCGAGGAGCAGGCACTCAAAATTTTAAAAGAGGCAGAAGAAAAGAACGAATCAATCAAGAAAGAAAAAATTATTGAAGCCAAGGATGAAGTTCACCGGCTCAGGAATGAACTGGAAAAAGAAGTAAAAGAACGTCGTTCCGAATTGCAGCGATTTGAAAGGCGAATCATGCAGAAAGAAGAATCGCTGGATAAGAAAACTGCCAATTTGGAGAAAAAGGAAGAGGATCTGAAATACCGTGAAAAAGAAACAATAATTGTTCGGGAAAAGCTCGATCAAACGTATAACCAGCAGCTAGCAGAGCTTGAAAGAATTTCCGGTTTATGCACAGATGAAGCTAAGGATATTCTTTTACAAAGGGTTAAGAACGAAATACAGCATGAAATAGCCCAACTGATTAAGGATGTGGAACAACAGGCCAAGGAAGAAGGGGATAAAAAAGCACGTGAAATTATCACCCAGGCTATTCAAAGGTGTGCTGCCGATCATGTCTCCGAATCCACAGTATCTGTGGTAAACTTACCCAACGATGAAATGAAAGGCCGTATTATTGGACGTGAAGGTAGGAATATCCGTACTCTGGAGACCCTTACCGGTATTGATCTGATTATTGATGATACTCCCGAAGCGGTCATTTTATCAGGTTTTGATCCGATCAGGCGGGAAGTTGCCCGGATAGCCCTGGAAAAATTAATTGTTGACGGACGAATTCATCCGGCCCGTATTGAGGAGATGGTTGAGAAAGCGCGCCATGAAGTTGATGTGCAGATTAGAGAAGAGGGTGAGCAGGCTGCTTTCTCTGTAAATGTTCATGGAATTCACCCGGAAATAATTAAGATGCTTGGCCGCTTGAGGTTTCGCACCAGTTACGGTCAAAACGTGCTTAAGCATTCCATTGAAGTATCCCACCTGGCCGGTATAATGGCTGCTGAACTGGGTCTTGATGTAAAAATGGCCAAGCGGGCAGGCTTGCTGCATGACATTGGTAAAGCCATTGATCATGAAGTTGAAGGCCCACATATTTACCACGGCGCTGAGGCGGCGAAGAAGTACCGGGAATCACCCGAAGTAATTAATGCCATCATGTCTCATCACGGTGATTATGATCCACAAACGATGGAGGCTGTTTTAATACAGGCTGCGGATGCCATATCAGCAGCTCGCCCGGGTGCCCGTCGTGAAACCCTTGAATCATATATTAAACGTCTGGAGAAGCTTGAAGATATTGCCGATTCTTTTGATGGAGTGGAAAAGGCCTTTGCCATTCAGGCAGGAAGGGAGATTCGTATTATGGTTAAACCGGATAAAATAAATGACCTGAATGCAATCCAGGTTGCCAGGGATATAGTTAAAAAGATAGAGCAGGAGATGGAGTATCCCGGGCAAATTAAAGTAGTAGTTATCCGGGAAACAAGGGCAATTGAATACGCCCGTTAATTGATCGCTAATTGATATTAGAAAAAAGTGCCAACCGGCACTTTTTTTATTTTTAAGAAGGATTTCTTCGGGCACTTATGGAATAATGTAAGCACGATTTTAAGGGATTAGCATAATCCAAGCTTTTACACATTAATTAAGATAGAAATAAGGGACAAGGTCTGGAGTGTTGAAAATTTGAGCGTAAAACAAGCTGAAGAGACATCCAATGTAAATATGTTAATCTACCTGCTTTTGCGATATCCCCATGTCTTTTTTATAAATTATAATTTATCTAAAAACTTGTTTTGTATCTCATTCATGCTAAAAGAAGTGCTGGAGAATGAACGCTACATAACTTTCAGAAAAAGTTTTTCCGATTGTTTGGTTACCTTCAAGGATATGGTTAGTGTTAATCACACGACGAGAATCAAACGGAGAAATGTGGACGGGCGTACATTGTTGCAGGTTACATGGAAAAATAGTAATATTTCTATTGAGGAAGTTAACTTAGTCAGCTCCCTTGTTTTAAAAGAATTCCATAAAGAATTGATTATTGAAACGCGAAAAGAGAACTATATGCAACGTAAAAATGATGAAGGGGAAGTATATGAATATCTGCCGCCACGCAAAAAAGAAAGTGAAGAAAACCTGCTTGCTTTTCGTGAAGCAGGCAGGGTCTATGTGTTTGATAAATAGATAATCATCTGCCACCTTTTTCCACAATTGCCCTCCCAGATTATGTTATCTTACATATTCAGCCATACAATTCCCGGTCTACAGAACCCCATATTTATTAATCTTAATTAGTAACAACTTAGGCATTCAGAATTCAGAACCTCACGACGGCCCCTGCGTTGCCGGCACCATCAGAAGGATGAAAATGCAACAGCAAGCTGAGCGGCGCAGGGCTGAACTTTAGGGGTATTCTGTATAGAAGTCGGATGTCAGTATGCCAGTGAACAGGAAGAATCGAGCTATCAGTAATCATGTTATTTCCAGGCTCACTGGTTCCTGACTTCTGACCTCTGATTTTGCCTGACAGCCTAGATCGGGCACCGTGCATGCGAAGCGACATTGCTCAGACATTTATTTATGGGCAGGAGTCCTTATCCGGAATCAATCCAAGCACAGGCTTGAGCCAGGTGCAATATACAGGTTCAGGATTGCCGCGTCCAAGACTCGTAATTACACAGACACAGCCGGATAGTTCAATGCAACTTGGCTAGCTCGTCGATCACGAACAGGATCCATTTAAAACGATTAAGCTCAATTTTTAATCCTTTATTCTGACTACTGTGTGCTGACTCCTGACTGATGAGCAGTTACCTTAATTATTGCAATATTTCGCCATATCACCCTAAAGGGTTAATCCTTATTTAACTCTTTTCCCTCTGCCTTCCATGCTTTTTAGCGATTTTATTTTAATTATAAATCTTGTAAAGTAAAGATAGTTAGGAGTGGCAGGTGATGAGAGGGTTGGTATGGAAAAAACAAGCATAACAATGGTCCAGCTAGGTAACGGAGCTGTTATTTGGTTTTTCGAATATCTTTTTTTAGTAAAAACATAAGTAGAGGTGTTGAAAAATGAGGTACGCAGAAACAGGTTATAATTTAGAAATCGATTTATCGACCGGCAACATCGAGCGGGTGGAAACGGATCCCGAATTAACGGAACTTTATTTGGGAGGATTGGGCACCAATGCAAAATTATTATGGGATAGGGTTCCTCCTGAAGTTGAGCCCTTTTCCCCCGATAATCTGCTCATATTCGCTGCCGGTTTATTGTGCGGCACACCTGCCCCCGGTGCAAACCGGACCATCGTTTCAACCATTTCCCCTCAGACCCGGTACATGGCATTTTCAATGATGGGGGGATTTCTTGCTCCGGAAATAAAATATGCCGGTTATGACAAGGTGATCTTTCGCGGCAAATCTCCCAAGTTGGTTTATGCGTGGATAAATAATGACAAAGTAGAATTACGTGATGCCTCCCATTTACAGGGGAAAGGTGCAGTTGAAACTGCGGAGCTTATTGCACAGGAGTTGGGTGATCCGAACGTCCAGGTTGCTGCTATAGGCCTGGCTGGCGAAAACAGGGTTTTTATGGCCTCTATTGAGCACGCCAGATCCAGTGCCAGTCGGCTTGGTATAGGTGCGGTAATGGGAGATAAAGGTTTAAAAGCTATTGCTGTACGCGGAACAAAGGACATCAATATAGCCAAGCCGGAAGAATTTTTGGAATTCTGCCATGAAGTACTCCAATATATACCGGAACGGGACAGCAATCCAGTGCCGGGTGTTATGCCCATTTTAGCAGGTTTAGGATCACCAAAAGAAATGTTAATTCATGATGAAAAGTGGCATACAGAAAATTTCATGTGGGGGAACGCCCGGACGCGTATTAAGGATTATTGGACCAAGGATGTGGAAGAGAATTGGAAGGAAACACAGGAAAGCGTAAGAACACGCTTAATCAGTTGCTATAACTGTCCTATGAAATGCGGAGCTATTATATCCGTTCCTGGAATATCAACATATATGATGAAATGTTTTTCCAAACTTACTTATACCATGGCAGCTTATTCAGACCTGGAATTTGGGTTTAAAATCGCCCAACGTGCCACCGAGTATGGGGTAGATGGATTTTCAACACCACAGGTAATGGCTTTTGCCCTTGAACTTTTGGAAGCGGGGATTCTGACTGAAGAAGATTTTCCGGGCATGCCATCCGATAACGAGGGAAGATTTTACTGGTTACTCGACCGTATCGTGCGTCGCGAAGGGATTGGCGATGTCTTGGCTGACGGTGTTTATTGGGCTGCCCGTAAAATTGGTAACGGAGCGGAAGAATACGATCATAACACCATTAAAAAACATGAACAGTTACCCCTCAAGCTTTCCATGCTAAACCCCATTTATTTCCTCATGTGGGCTACTGGTGAAAAGATAAACATTACCCAGATTGAAGGAAATTTCCCCCAAGCACCCTTCCCTACCCGGGAGGAGAGAGAAGAATTTGTCAGGGATTGGCCCCATGTTCCCCATGAAAAGTTTAAGGACTACTTTGTAAACTGGGAACTGCGGGGAGAAAATGCGTTTCCATATTACCCGCCAGTTGATGCCACTTGCGATATTGTTGACTGGCAGGAGACGATGCACTACATTGATGATGCGCTGGGGATGTGTGCCGGCTTGTCATCATTCCCCTTAAAGCCTCCCTATCATATCCACAATTTACCTATTTTAATTTCCGCAGCAACGGGCATGGAGCTTGATAAGGATGAACTCTGGGAAATAGCCAAACGGAATCGCACCCTGGTTAGAGCTATTAATGTAAGGCTTGGTTTAAGGAGAGAGGACGACAGACCCCCGGATAACCATTGGAAGAAGAGATTCCCTGAGCTTGAAGCTCAGCTTTTAGATGCGTATTACGAACTTAAGGGGTTCAATAAAGACGGGATTCCTACTAAAGAGTCTTTACATGATTTGAATATGGCTTACATTAGCGAAGACTTAGAAAAGCGAGGGATTTTAAAAGATGAGCAACGAGAAGAAGAAAGTTAAGACAATTAAGATCGACCTTGACAAGTGTAACGGTTGCCGGGCTTGCGAAATGATTTGCTCCGCATATCACGCTACACCAAGGTACAGCAGCAACAATCCGGCACGGTCTCGTATTCGTATGATCCGTAAGCCTTTGCAGGATGTATACCTGCCTGTATATGCCGGCGAGTATACTGCAGCCGAATGTATGGGTAGAGATAAATATTTGATTGACGGAAAGGAATATGATGAGTGTGCCTTTTGCAGGGCATCTTGTCCATCCAGGGATGCGTTCAAGGAGCCCGACTCCGGTCTGCCGCTGAAATGTGATATGTGTGAAGACGAGGATGAACCCCTATGCGTTAAATGGTGTATCAACGATGCTTTAGTGTATGAAGAAAGGGAAGAGGATATGGAAGAAGAAGTGGTGCAGGAAGAGATCGAGACAGGCTTGAAAGCATTGGCAGATAAATACGGATTGGATAATTTGGTAGATACCATTGCCCGAATGTCAAAGAAAGAATAAACGTTAAGATGAAAGAAGGGATGAAAAGTCGTGGAGACTGAAGCCCCGATTAGAGAGGTAATAGAGGAAATAAAAGAATTTGGTGGAGATGCTGTTAAATATTGTTATCAATGTGGAAAATGTGATACCGTATGTCCCTGGAACAGGGTCACAAATTTTAGCATACGCAAGCTAATCCGGGAGGCAACATTTGGCATCCCGGAGATAGATCTTGAAGAAACCTGGCGGTGTACTACCTGCGGAAAATGCCCACAGGAGTGCCCCCGCGATGTCAAACAGATAGATGACGTGGTTGCCTTGCGCAGGCTCGCTACAGACTATGGTGTTTCACCTGCCTTACTTAAGCCTGTTCGCTCCGCAGTTGCAAGCCTTGCTGCAGAAGGGAATCCTTTAGTTGCAGATCGGGCAAAGCGGGCTGATTGGACAGAGGGGCTTAATGTAAAAACATTCACTGAAGATATGGAAATTTTATATTTTCCCTGTTGTTATGTTAGCTATGATCAAAGATTAAAGGAACTTGCTCAGGCAACAGCCCGTATCCTGAATAAAGCAGAAGTTGAATTTGGGATTCTGGGTACAAAGGAGAATTGTTGTGGGGAAAGCATCCGTAAAACTGGCAATGAAGGAACATTTAAAAACCTGGCCAGGGAAAACATCAAAACTTTCATCGAAAACGGTGTTACAAAAATCCTTGTCTCTTCACCCCATTGTTACCACACATTTAAAAATGAGTACCCTGAATTTAAGGTGAACTTTGAGGTGGTCCACATCTCCGAGTATCTGCAACAGCTTATTAATGAGGGCAGGATTAAAATCAGCAAAGAATATGCGAAGAAAGTTGCGTATCATGATCCATGCTACATGGGCCGGCATAATGGCATTTATGAAGAACCGCGGGATGTTTTAAAGAAGGTACCCGGACTGGAACTAACGGAGATGACTGATTCCCGGGAGAACAGTCTCTGTTGTGGTATGGGAGGCGGCAGGATCTGGATTGATACCGAAATGTCTGAGCGGTTTTCCAATCTCAGGGTAGAAGAAGCCATTGGGCTGGGTGCCGAAGTGCTGGTAACTTCTTGCCCTTATTGCGTGGATGCTCTTGAAGAAAGCAGATCGGGCTTAGGTTATGAGGAAAAAATACAGGTTAAAGACATCACCGAGATTATCCAGGATGTGATCACATAAAACCTGACGAGGTGACTGAAAGTGGTAAAAGAATTGGAAAAGAATGAAGGACAGCTTGTTAAAAGCCTTTCAGAAAGTAACTTTGGAGACGTTATGATTGTGGGAGGTGGAATCAGCGGCATTCAGGCATCGTTAGATCTTGCTGCTGCCGGGTTTAAGGTTTACCTTGTGGATGATGGACCATCGATTGGCGGTCACATGGCCCAACTTGACAAAACCTTCCCCACTAATGATTGCTCCATGTGAATACTTTCACCCAAACTGGTCGAGGTCGACCGGCATACCAATATAGAGGTCCTTTCTTATACTGAAGTTGACAGTGTAGAAGGCCAGGCAGGTAATTTTAAGGTAACGCTGAATAGAAAACCCAGGTATATTGATGAGAGCAAATGCACCGGCTGTACTGTCTGTGTTGAATACTGCCCGGTGAAATTCCCTGATCCGTTTAACCAGGAAATATCGCAAAGTAAAGCTATTCACATCTACTACTCACAGGCTAATCCCCTTATTACCTATATTGATGATAGTTGCCTTTATCTAAAAGAGAAGAAATGTTGTATCTGTGAAGCAGTATGTAAAAATGACGCTATTGATTTTGATCAAACTAACGAGAAGGTTCAAATAAAAGTGGGGGCAGTTGTATTGGCTCCCGGTTTTGAACCGTTTGATCCCAGTGTAAGGAAGGAATATCGTTACGGAGAGTTTGAGAACGTGGTAACAAGTATGGACTATGAGCGGATATTGTGTGCTACCGGGCCATATGAAGGCGACATTCTGCGCGCTTCTGACCTAAAACATCCGAATAAGATTGCCTGGATTCAATGCGTCGGTTCCAGGCTGGTTAACCCTCCGGACGGTGGAAACAGTTATTGTTCAGCAGTATGTTGTACCTACACCCAAAAGCAGGTAATATTGACGAAAGATCATAACGCGGAAGCTGAATGTACTGTGTTTCATAATGATATTCGCTCTTTTGGGAAGGATTTTGAGCGATTTTACGAAAGGGCGGAGAACCTTCCCGGGGTTCAATTTATAAGAAGTTATGTAACAATAGTGAAAGAGGATCCGGAAACTAAGAATGTAACTATACGTTATGCTACTAACGAGGATGGCGTAAAAGAAGAGGAATTTGAGCTGGTGGTATTGTCCGTAGGATTAAACCCGCCTGCCGAATTTAATGATCTGGCAGCGAAGTTCAATATTGAGCTTAATGATCACGGATTTTGCAAAACCAATCCTTTTAACCCCATGGAGACATCACGTAGTGGATTCTTTATCAGTGGCGCTTTCCAGGGTCCGTTAGATATTCCAGAGTCGGTTGTGACCGCCAGCGGCGCAGGCTCCCAGTGTGGTGAACTTCTCACCTACAGGAGAGGGGATCTCTCCAGGGAACGGGAATATCCACCGGAAAAAGATGTAGCAGGTGAGGAACCCAGGATAGGGGTTTTCGTTTGCCATTGCGGGGCTAACATCGGAAGGATTGTAGATGTTCCCGAAACAGTTGAATATTGTAAGACCCTGCCCAATGTCGTTTATGCACAGGAACAACTTTTTTCATGTGCCACTAATTCCGCGGAAGAAATCACAGAGAAGATCAAAGAAGAAGGCTTGAATCGTGTAATTGTTGCGGCCTGTTCCCCCCGGACACTTGAGCCTTTATTCCGGGATACCCTGCGGGAGGCTGGACTGAATCAATATTACTATGAAATGGCAAATATCAGGGAGCACTGTTCCTGGGTTCACCCCAAGGAAAAGGAGGCAGCTCTTGAGAAGGCAAAGGATATTATCAGGATGTCCGTAGCCAGGGTCTTCCATTTGGAGCCTCTCATGGAGATTGATTTGCCGGTAAACAAAGCGGCGTTAGTGGTCGGTGGAGGGATTGCCGGCATGACTTCTGCCCTCTCCATTGCCGCACAGGGGCATGAAGTTCACTTACTGGAAAAGGAAACTTATTTGGGAGGCACAGCTCGCAAGATTCATCATACCATGGAAGGTTTGGACGTTCAGGCATATTTGAGTGATCTTATTAAAAAAGTGTATCAGCATCCCCAGGTACATGTATATACAGAAGCTACCGTTACAGAAGCAGCAGGTTACATCGGAAATTTCATAACCAGTGTTAAATCGGAAAAAGGTGTTTCGGAGCTTAAACATGGGGCAACTGTAATCGCTGTAGGCGCTGATGTATATACACCCACTGAATACCTTTACGGAGAAGATGACAGGGTCATGACGCATCTTGAGTTGGAAGAGCGGATGGCAGCAGGCGACGAGATGATAACGAATGCAGACAGTGTCGTCATGATCCAATGTGTGGGTTGCAGAAACGAAGACCGAAATTACTGCAGTCGCATCTGCTGCAGTGAGTCTGTGAAGAATGCACTCAAGTTAAAGGAGAACAATCCAAAACTGGATATCTACATTCTTTTCCGGGATATAAGAACGTATGGATTTTACGAAGATTATTACCGGAAAGCAGCGGAAAAAGATGTGAAGTTTGTCCGTTATGAACAGGATGAAAAACCTGAAGTGGAACCAGCGGAAAATGAAGAAGGCAAGAGTGTGCTTAGGGTTACACTGCCCGATTATGTTTTAGATAAAAAGCTTGAAATTGATACGGATATTATCGCATTGGCTGCCGCCGTTATCCCTTCTGCGGAAACCAGAGCAGTGGAAAACTTATTCAAGGTGGGTTTAAATCCGGATGGTTTCTTTAAAGAAGCCCATGCCAAGTTAAGGCCTGTTGAGTTCGCTGCCGAGGGCGTTTATCTTTGTGGGATCGCCCATTATCCAAAATTGATTAAAGAAACAGTGAGCCAGGCTTATGGAGCTGCCGGACGTGTATTAACACTTTTATCGAATGATATTGTGACTGCCTCTGGTTCTATATGTGAGGTGGATGAGGATAAATGTGTTTCATGTGGAGCCTGCATAGCTGCTTGCACGTATGATGCCATAGAGTTTCATGAGACTCAGCAGGGCAGAAAGGCGCTCGTAAATCCTGTTCTTTGTAAGGGAGATGGTCTCTGTAACGCAAAATGTCCCACAGGCGCTATACAGCTTAAACATTTTACCGATGAAGAGCTGATTAGCCAAATCGATGCGGCGGTTCCAGAATCAAAGACTATAGAACAAGTTAAATCGGTTGTCTAAGTTGGAATAACCAAACGAAGGAGGTGGGACGCATGAGTGCAGGGCTTAAGTTTAAACCAAATATACTTGGTTTTGTCTGCCAGTGGTGAGGCTACGGAGCTGCGGACTTAGCTGGCGTGTCCAGACT
>SLRC01000034.1 GCA_007131175.1 Syntrophomonadaceae bacterium | reverse complement strand
GCAGGTTATGCTGTTAAGTTGTTTGAAAAAAATGCTCAGCTTGGCGGTAAATTAAATCAATCTGCCATCGATGGTTTTACTTTTGATTTAGGACCTTCAATTTTGACCATGCCCCATATTTTCGAAAATCTGTTTAAAATGCATAACCGTAAAATGGAGGATTATATAAAAATAACACGACTAAACCTGGAGTGGAAGTGTTTTTTTGAAGATAAAACCACCCTTGAACTCTATGCTGATCCGGAAAAATTCGTTGCCGAAAATGAGATGCTTGGGGATAGTGATCTTGCAGATTTGAAAGGTTACCTTAAATACGCACAAAAACTTGGCACCCTGGTAGAAGCCGGTTATTTCTCAGAAGGGCTGGACAACATGCGCCAGGTGTTAAAGCATTACGGAATGATAAAAACACTTTGGGGCTTTGATTATTTTTCAACGATGGCAGATGGGGTGGAGCGCCATATTAATAACCCATACCTGCAGCACATATTTAATTTTTTTATAAAATATGTGGGTGCATCACCGTACAATGCACCTGCTGTATTAAACTTGCTCAGCCATATTCAATTTGCATACGGTCTCTGGTATGTGCCCGGGGGGCTTTACCATATCGCCCGGGGTCTGGAAAAGCTTATGCAGGAACTTAATGTCGAGGTAAACACCCAATGTGAAGTTGTGAAAATTGTTACGGAGGGGGCGGCTGCAAAAGGGATCGTTCTGGTTTCGGGGCGCCGCATAGACGGAGATGTGGTTATCTCCAACATGGAGGTTATCCCTGCTTATAAAAACTTGTTGCCGGCGGGATCGTTGCCGCCTGATTATGACGATAAATTTGAGCCCGCCTGTTCAGGATATGTTCTTCACCTGGGGCTTAACCGTAAATATGAGCAACTGGGCCATCATAATTTCTTTTTTTCCAGGGACACAAAAGGACATTTTCGTTCTGTTTTTGATGAATATAAATTGCCTGAAGATCCTACAATCTACCTGGTGGCCACAAGCAGGACAGATGCTGCACAGGCCCCGGAGGGCTGTGAAAATATAAAGATACTGCCCCATATCCCCCATCTGGGCCGGGGTGGTTTTACAGAGTCAGAATACCGTTTGCTACGACAAAGGGTATTGGATAAACTGGAGCAGATGGGCTTAACAAACCTGCGCGAACACATTATTGTTGAGGATGAATGGTATCCTGAAGATATACAATCCCGTTATTATTCGAACATGGGCTCCATCTATGGCGTTGTCAGTGACCGCAAAAAGAATAAAGGATTTAAGGCACCCAAAAAAAGTGAACGTTTTGCCAACCTGTATTTTGTGGGGGGCTCGGTTAATCCTGGCGGAGGCATGCCCATGGTCGTCCTTTCAGGTCAGCAAGTAAAAGATTTGGTTGTTAAAGAAAATAACAAATAAACCAGGAAATACTGTGGGTGAGAAACGATTTGCAAAACATAAAAAAGGCACTTCAAAAAAACAAAGATTTTTTTGACCAAGGCAACACCAGGGATGTTTCTTTCAGATTAGAGCAGCTAAAAACCTTAAAACAGATACTTGAAAGCAATGAAGGCTTAATCAATGAGGCATTGGAAAAAGATCTGGGAAAATCCCCCTTCATTTCCTTTGTTACAGAACTTGGCCTGATATATCAGGAAATCAATATTTTTTTAGCTAAATTGAAAGCCTGGTCGAAGACGAAAAAAGTTAAGACCTCGTTAATTCATTTTTGGGCTGGCAGCTACATTTACCGGGAGCCTTACGGCACCGTGTTAATTTTTTCACCCTGGAATTATCCCCTTCAGCTTTCTTTACTGCCCTTAGTGGGAGCCATTGCCGCCGGGAACACCGTTGTCTTAAAACCGTCAGAACTGGCCCCGGCAACGGCTGCCTTGATGAAGAAATTATTGACAGATCATTTTCAGGAGGGCCTGATCACGGTGATTGAAGGGGACAAGGAGGTAAGCAAGCTTCTCTTAAAGGAAAAGGTTGATTATATTTTTTTTACAGGGAGTCAGCCTGTGGGAAAACAGGTTATGCAAGCTGCGGCAGAAAACCTTACACCGGTTACCCTTGAACTGGGCGGCAAAAGCCCTTGTATCGTTCACCGTGATGCCAACATTGATCTGGCTGCCCGGAGAATCGTCTGGGGGAAATATATAAACTGTGGGCAAACCTGCATTGCACCAGATTATCTTTACGTGCATGAGGGGGTGAAAGAAAAGTTTATGGAAAAGGCCACAGGATATATCAAAAAATTTTACGGGGAAAACCCTTTGCTCAGTTCAGACTACAACCGTATTATAAATAAAAATCACTATGACAGGTTGCTCAGGTTATTAAACAATGGGAGATTAGTGTATGGTGGAACATTAAATGAGGATGAGCTGTATATCTCCCCCACAATTATTGACCAGGTAGGGTGGGAAGACCCTGTGATGCAGGAGGAAATATTCGGGCCCATCTTGCCCATACTTTTATTTAGAAACGTAGATGAGGTTATAGAAATGATCAGCAAACAGCCCAAAGCCCTCGCCTTATATGTTTTTTCCCACAATAAAGCAGTGCAGGATCTGCTCATAAAAAGGATTCAATTCGGTGGCGGCTGTATAAATGATACAATCATTCATGCATCCTCTCCCTATTTACCCCTTGGCGGGGTTGGGGAAAGCGGTATGGGTGCCTATCATGGCAGGAACAGCTTTAATACCTTTACCCACGCAAAAAGTATCACTAAAAAAAGCAACCTGCTTGATATTGGCTGGAGATACCCTCCTTATGCGGGGAAGTTAAATTTATTAAAAAGAATTGCCAGGTGGCTTTGAATACCCCCATTTTAACTGAGAATCTTAGCCAGTGATTCCAGGATGCGTTCCGGTTGAAAAGGCTTGACAATGAAATCCTTCGCCCCTGAAGTAAGTGCTTCCACAACCAGGGCTTTTTGCCCCATGGCACTCACCATAACGATCTTGGCCGTTGGATCCTCCAACAATATTTTCTTCGTAGCCTCAATCCCATCCATGTTGGGCATGGTAATATCCATTGTCACCAGGTCCGGTTTAAGCTCCTTGTACTTATCCACAGCCTGAGCCCCATCCCCAGCTTCAGCAACAACCTCAAAACCGTTTTTTTCCAAAACATTGCGCAGCGTCATGCGCATAAAAGCCGTATCATCTGTAATGAGAACTGTTTTTGCCAACCCCGTCCCCTCCTGTCTTCAAGTTAAATAATGTTTTCATCCCATATTATTGTTTGTCCATTTCTCCCATTACCTGCAAGGGAAGCTTGAGGCCCAGAGTCTTGATATTCTCGCAGTAACTGATAACACCTGCCTTTAGCTTAAAAATATACTTTTCCAGTTGAATCTCCACATCCAGGGTTTCCTTTTTACACATTTCATTTACATCGAACAGGGCATGGGGAAAAAGCTCACAGACAATGATATCCTTTTGCAAAGAAAGAATCTTCCCCTTGATCTTATGCGCCCCGTCTATAATCATCACATTCGTCAATCTTATCCCTCCCTTTGGCTGGAAAAATCTATTCAATCGTAATTACTTTATGGAGCTGTATCATCTGGAATACCTTTTTGATGTTGCTGTTGGTTATATTGACAATACGAAGCCCTCCCTCCGCTTCTTTTAATTTTTTCTGTATGACCAGCAACTTTCCCAGGGTGGAGCTGTCTATACTCTCAACGCTGGAGAAATCAATAACGAAGCGGGAATACCCTTTCTCGTGAAGCTCCAGCAACTCATTTGCAAGGCTTTGGGAATTGGTTACGTCAAGCTTGCCCTCAGGGACAAAAACAGGACAATTATCCCTTTTATTTATCACTGCACCGAACCCCCTGATTTTTTTCGCCCTGGCAACAACCGTACCCAGTCATGTTGAGGAAGCACATTTACCATACTCCCTCAACATGAATTTATACTGAGGCACATTGCACAATGACCCCTAAAACAATCCTTACTGATTTGTTATTGCGTTTCTTCTTTTACACCCATTTCCTGTAATTGTTTCATTTCCTCAAAGGAAAGCACTTTTTCCGGGTCCAGCAGCAGCACGATGCGGTTATCCGATTTTGCCATACCTTTAAGATGTTCCGTTTTAATATCCTGGGCAAATTCCCTGTCCACAAATTGAATGTCCTCAGCATTAAAACTCATAATATCAGACACCCGATCCACTATCATACCCATGGTTTTTGCCTGCACTTCGATGATGATCACCACCGTAAACTCATCGTATTCCTGCTCCTGCAAATTGAATTTGTTATGCATATTAATAATGGGAATAACCTTGCCGCGAAAATTGATCACACCTTTGATTACGGGGTTGGAATTAAATACCCTGGTCGGTTTATTGTAGCGAATAATTTCCTGAACCAGCATGATATCAATACCGTACTCCTCGGTCCCAATCTGAAAGGTCACATACTGATTTTCCGTGGAGACACTGGTCAACTGATGGTTAAGAATATTAAGGGCACTTCCCCTTGCTTTTTCTTCAATCATTACTTTCCCTCCCTTCTAAAACTTCTCAAAATCCTCTTCTCGCAGCTCAAGGTCAGCACCAACGCCCACAGCAGTGCCGTTATTATTTTTCTTAAATGACACCTTGCTTCCATTTTCCACCTGTTTGACTGTCAACGGTTTCTGCTCCGGTCTTTTATAGCCATTGGTGGAGAGTTTGAAGAAACTTACCTTATCAGACAGCTCCACCGCTTCACTGTTCATGTTTTCGCTGGAACTTGCAATTTCCTCCACCAGGGATGCATTCTGCTGCGTTACCTGGTTAAGCTCCTCGATAGCGGCACGGATATCCCCTGCAGCGGTGGATTGTTCCCGCAGCGAGGCAGCGATCTCGCCTACAACATCACTGGTCTTCTGCGTATTGGTGACAATCTTCTGCAGCACCTGTTCCGTATCGCCCATAAGTGTATTCCCTTTTTCCACCCGGACGATGCTGTCCTTAATCAGTTTTTCGATCTCTTTCGCTGACTCCGCCGAACGGCCGGCCAGGTTACGCACCTCTGCAGCCACCACGGCAAAGCCCCGTCCCTGCTCACCGGCTCGGGCCGCTTCCACTGCAGCATTAAGGGCAAGGAGGTTGGTCTGGAAGGCAATATCGTTAACGGTGGAAATTATTTCGGAAATCTCCTGGCTGCCCCGGGTAATCTCGGTCATGGCACCCTGCATATCCTGGACCACGGCTTCACCCTGGCGCACACTTTCCAGCGTACCCCGGGAGAGGTTGTTGGCCTCGGCCGCATTGGCAGAGGAAGACTCGAGGGAAGCGGTTACTTCCTCTATGGTGGAGGACACTTCTTCCAGGGAAGAGGCCTGTTCTTCCGTGCGCTGGGAAAGATCCTGGTTGCCGCTGGAGATCTCTGCCGAAGCGTGGGAGACATTATCCGATGCTTCCCGCACCCGGGTGAGGGTCTCACTGAGTGAATCGATGGTACGGTTCAGGTTCTGCGCCATCTGGCCAATCTCATCCCTGGAGGCGATATCGGCTCTGGCCGTAAAATCACCTTCGGCCAGCACCTTGGTCAGATCACTAATCTTCTGCACGGGACGTACAATGGTCATGGCCACGAAGAAGGCTACAAAGGCAATTAGAATGCCGCAGACGGCGATGATGGGGATGATGGCGTTGCGCAGGGCCATCACGCCGGCAAAGGCTTCTTCAGAGGTTATGGTTACAATTAAGCCCACTGGATATTGGCCCATCTGGACAACCTCCAGGGCGCCCAGCACCGTGATACCCCGGTAATTCGTAAATTCGTTGATGGCTTCAAAATCCATGTTTCCGGAACGAATAGGGCCGGAGAGGGTGTCCACGGCCCATGAGCTCATGGAATGGTTCAGGGCTGCGTTCTGACTGTGCTCGCCTGTGCGCGCATTGCTGAGCATGAGGCCGTCAGCATTAATCAGGTACGCATCGGCCGTAACACCCAGTTCGGCCAGTCCTTCATGGACAAAACTGTCTATACCTTCCTGGTCCAAAAACACGTTTACTGTACCGATAAGTTCACCGGTGTTGCCGCCGCTTCTTACCGGCGCGGAGACAACCAAAGCGTTGGCATTGGTCACAGTGGAGAAAAACAGTTCTGACCAGCTGACTCTGCCCGCCAGGCTTCCCTGGATGTAATCCCGGTCGGAGAGATCGGCACCAAGGATTGCGTCAGAGGTGGAATAAACAGCCTGCCCCGACGCATCAGTGAGGAACATTTCAGCATAACCGTATTCGCGTACAACAGTAGGTGCAAGGGTATTCAGAATAGAAACCCGATCCTGCCACATGGGATCGGTGAGGTCTCCTGGGACCCCGATGGTGTTACCCTGGTGGGTTCCACCCTGCAGAATATACAAACTCTGGTAAACATCCCGCGTGGTGGCAATGACCGTCACATCCCCTTCCCTTTCCGCAAAATAATCACCCAGTTGGCCGTCCGTAATCCCCGCATACATCTGGATCGCGCCGAAAACTTCATTGCGAATTTCATTTTCCGCCCGGTTATATGCGAGCACACCTACCACAATAACGGGCACCAGCCCCACCAGTAAAAACAAGGCAATCAACTTAAACTTCAAACTTAATTTTTTTAACATTGGTTTCCCTCCTCAATATTATTGCGTAATTTTTCCT
>SLRC01000192.1 GCA_007131175.1 Syntrophomonadaceae bacterium | reverse complement strand
GGTATTTTGAAAAACCGGCAACAGCCGCAATCTCTTCCAGGGTAAAATCTCTGCCAAGGTTTCTTTCAATATAGTCTACAGCTAAATTTATCCTGCCCCTGTATTGTAAGGCCATCTTTGAACGTCGGGCTTGATCAGCTTTCAATATATGCACATCCCTTCAAGTAGATTTATTTTTCAGCAAGAGTATAAACCATCTATAATTATAACTAATTTTGGGCAAAGAAGCCCGCCCAAAGTTAATGTTTCCAGTGCTTGTAGCTCTTTTTGGGAAACGGGCTTACTCTAAATCTAACATTCAACAGGTTAATAATGCTATAATCTAAATAATATTCAAAGAGGGGTTTGCCGGGCAGCTGGATGTGGATGACCTAAAAGAGGCTTTAAAGAAACTGCTTACCTATTACCCGCACCTGGCCGGAAGGATGAAAGAAGCTTCCGGCATTACCCTTACCAATGATGGCGTTCCTTTCACTGTTGTAGATAAACCTGGCTGGCAATTGGCAGACCTGGATCAAAGGGATGACTTCACGAACATCAATGAAATGACCACAGGCATTAAACCGGCCAGGTTAACAAAGGGCTTAGATTCTCCCCTCACTGTTAAGCTTACAAGGTTAAAAGACGGTTCTGTTTTGGGAGTGCAGTGTTCCCATGCCTGTATGGATGGGGACAGCTTTTATACTATGGTCTATAACTGGGGGAAAATCTGCAGAAATCAGGAGATTGGGGAGCCGGTCCTGGATCAGTCGCGATTTCCCGTTCCCGGTGAACTATCAAAGGAAGCGGCAAAAAAAGCAGCTAGCGAATCGGGATGGGTAAAAGTATCTTTATTATTCTTGGCTAAACTGCTGCCCCTTTACATATCCGGGACCTTGAAGAAGCGTTCCCGTGGTTTTCATATTCCCGCCGACCTGATCGAGCAACTCAAGCAGGAAATAGCAGGGGAAACAGGGATCCGCTGCAGTGCCAATGTGGCCCTGTCTGCCTTAATTACAAAAAAATGCTTCGACCTCTACAACCACGATAAAGATACCACCTGCAGCCAGGTAACGGTGGTAAATTGCCGCGACCGCCTGCCCGGTGTTCCGTCAACATTCGTCGGTAACGCTTCCACTACCATCACCACGCCGGTTTTCAGGGCCGGCGCAAGTATGGCTGATATTGCTGCAATTATTGATCAAACCCTGGACCCGGTGCGCCAAAAACCCTCACCGCGACTTCAAGAATTATTTACGACAAGCTTTAGTGTCATGAAGCACAGGCTGCCTTACGCCCCCTTTGACCTCCCAGGTATGCATGCAAAAAAGCCATCCGTAGCCTACATCAACAATTTTTCAAAACTCCCTATCTATGACCTTGACTTCGGTTTCGGTAAACCTCAATCTGTCATCCCCCATGACCTTTGGGACCAGGTAGTGATCTGGCCTACCCACCCGGGTAAAGGTGGAGTTGAAGTTTATTTTTCAGGCATACCCGCCCGTATGATAAACAAGCTAAAAAAAGAAGATTCCTGGCTTGTACCGCGCCATGCTCATGGGAGCATTATATGAAGGCTGGCCTCAATACTAAATAGGGTAACCCCTTATTTTTTTAACATTTTTACAAGATGGTTGATGATGTCATAAGCAGTAGTCAGTACCACGATGGCGATGACAAATCTTGCACCGAGAGATGTTACGGCAAGAAGAGACTCACCAAGCTCCGGGTTAAAAATGGCCGGGTTTGTGAAAAACACTAATAGCAAAAGCAAACCTAACAGGCTGAGCATAACAGATCCCACCCGGAGCCCCGTATTCCACTGTCCCAGCTTCAGCTTGTAAGCTGACAATGCTATGTTCAGAAACAATAACACGTTGAAATAGGGGATGTAAACTCTAACCACATCCAGGTTAAACAGGTGAATGAAGGTGGTCTCCCCCCGGTCCAGGTAAAATACAGCAAAATAATCGAGGAAGAAATTAATCGCAACGATTGCCAATACCATAAAGCATATCTCGGCAATAATGCTTGAACGCTTCAGCCGGTTGGCGGGGAGGGGAACTGGCGACAAATCCCTGACGCGCCACTCATCTTTTTCCCTGGCATTGGCCAGCGTTGACTCAGAACCATAATACTGAATCAAGGCAAAAATAATGGTGATTGATCCCACTGCACTTATTGCTCCGGAGAAGAGCTGCAACGGTAGTTTAACCAGGTTTTCCAGCACGGGAACCCCGGCAACAATGATTGGAACAAGGGTGGCCACGCCCAGCCCTAGAGCAACGGCTGCCAGGACAATTTTTAGCACCATTGTATAAGTATCAAACAGTTCGGGCCCGATTAGGTACCTCCGTTGGGGTAGATAATTGGATGCCACTTCCCGGGGGCTGCCAAAACCCTCCAAGACCTCGATTACATCGTCTTCATTGGCCGTGTAACCTGGTCCATGTTCCTCTTTTTTTCCGGCAACTTTATCGTCAACAGCGTCAAGAATAAGGGAGTATAATTCTTTTTCAATATCCGCCCGTTGCCCTCTGGGCAGCCTTTCCCCCACTGCGTAAACATAACGCTCAATCCAGTCTTGCATCATACTCATCTCCCTCTTCAAAGTTTAGCAATGCTGAAATGGTAAGGTGCATAGCCGACCATTCCTTGACAAGGCTGTTTAAAACCAATAACCCCTGTTCGTTTAACACATAGTACTTTCTTGGCCGTGCTTCATCCACTGACCAGCTGCTGTCCAGCAACCCCTGCTTTTCAAGCCTCCTGAGCAGGGGATAGAGCGTGTTTTGATCGATTTGCACCCCTTTATTTGTAAGGCCCTGAATCAGTGAATAGCCGTATCGAGCTTCTTTCAACTGGCTTAAAACACACATAACCAGTGTTCCCCTCCGCAGTTCCATCCTCAGGTTTTGGACTATCTCTTCCATCCCGGCCATTCAATCACCCCTTCGAAAACATTATACTATGTGACGCACAGTATTGTCAATATAACAATATTATATTTCTCATTCACTATATGGGATTTTATACTATGTATATAAAGAGGGAACCCGCAAGTTAACTGGGTTCCCTCTTACCGGTCTAGATAGGACGCGCGCCCGGGTTCTTTTAGTAATGTTTTTGCCGATCACTTATTGTTTCCTCACAACCGGCAGCTAGCATGAATCCCCCGCGCTTCTTGCCACCTTGTTAGCACAGGGATTTGGGTTTGCCGCCCAAGAGTATAAAATGAATGGTCAACTTTGCAGGGCCATGATATAGTTATAAAGGCCTTACAAGTATGAATGCGAAGAAAAGGGGTACGTTCATGAAAAGCCTGGTTGTGCTGATTACAGGTTCGCTGCTGTTGGTATTTCTCTCAGTTGTTCTTTTTCAGTACAGGGCAGATATTACCCATGCACGGGCAAGGGCGCTTGGGGGAAGCGAGATCCTGGCAACAAAAAACGGTGAGATAGAGTATGCCGTTAGGGGTGAGGGGCTTCCCGTTCTTTTGATTCACGGGGCCGGTGGTGGTTATGACCAGGGCATGTGGTTTGGTGAGACAGCCCTTGGCGATGGCTATCAATGTATCTCCGTTTCCCGATATGGTTACCTCCGCTCCACTTTTGCGGAAGAGTCCACCGTGGAAAGCCAGGCAGCCCTCTATGTGGAGTTGCTTGATCATCTGGGTATAAATCAAGTAGTTGTGTTCGGTGGTTCGGCCGGTGGGCCATCGGCGCTGCAATTTGTCCACGACTATCCCGAAAGGAGTATGGCGTTGGTTCTGGTGTCTGCCATCTCCATGTACATGGGTGATGAAATACCCTTAAGCACAAGGATAGTAAACACGATCCAGAGATCCGACTTTGCCTATTGGCTGGTATTAAAACTATTTCGTTCCCAGTTCATGGAGATGGTTGGTATTTCACCGGAGGCATACGACTTGTTCAGCCCTGAGGAGCAACGGCTTACCCATGAGATGTTGGAGTTTATGCACCCTATGAGCCCCCGCTGGCCGGGGAACATGCATGAGGTCAACTACATCCCCTTATCTGCTGAAGCGCTCCAGGGCATAACAGTTCCCACTATTATCCTGCATGCCAGGGATGACAGCCTTGTAAACCATGATCATGCTGAATATGCTCATGAAAACATTAAGCATTCAGAGCTTGTATCCTTTGAAAGTGGTGGCCATGGCCTGGTAGCCCAATCAAAGGTGATCAGGGAACAGATCAAAGACTTTCTGGCAGGGAACAATCTCTATAAAGAAAGTAATTAGCACACTCATAATTTACAATGTTCTGTAAGAATTGGGAAACGAGGGTAAAATCATTAAATTAAACCGGCTGTTCGAAATAACCACCTTGTTAATGAACCGGGATACGATTACGGCCAGGGAACTGGCAGACCGTTTTGATATGTCGTTGCGGACTATTTACAGGGATATTGAAGACCTCTCCTCTGCCGGTGTGCCAGTGTACATGACCAGGGGTAGCAGCGGGGGCATATCATTACTGAAAGATTATACCCTGAACAAAACAGTGATCTCCGAACTTGAAATTGAAAGTCTTTTCGTTGCCCTGAAAACACTCGAGGTAACTCATTACCCGGAAATTGATAGGATTCTCAATAAACTGGGGGCACTTTTCAGAAATACCAGGGCCACAGACTGGGTGGAAATTGATTTTACTTACTGGGGCAGCCTGCCTGATGAAAAGAATAAATTTACTGAGATTAAAAGAGCAGTATTGCAGAGGCGTGTAATTAATTTTTCCTATGTAAACACTGAAGGTGTTGGAAGTAACCGTTATGTAGAGCCACTCAAACTACTATATAAGGGGAATGCATGGTACCTGGTTGCATACTGCCGCTACCGCAGCGAACACAGGGTCTTCCGTATTTCCAGGATTAAAAATGTCCAGGTGACAGGGAAAACGTTTATACAGCGGGAGATATCCGAAGCGGAAAATGAGCGCATGGAAGACTTTGGAAAGCCTCTAACCCGGTTGAAGTTACGTTTTCAGCCTGAAGTTTTAAGCAGGCTTTATGATGATTTTGACGATGTTTATATTATTAAAAATG
Organism: Syntrophomonadaceae bacterium; assembly: GCA_007131175.1. Lineage (GTDB taxonomy): Bacteria > Bacillota > Dethiobacteria > DTU022 > UBA8154 > UBA8154. The sequence goes on along the minus strand of SLRC01000192.1, from coordinate 1,621 downwards.
CAGATCAAACCCTCGATGTGGAGACAGTGATCCCCGAGGATTAATGGCTTTATGCCTATATCATGTCCTTTGGCGGCTTTGTTGAAGTACTGGAGCCGGAACATATTAAAAAGATTATAATTGCCAGGTTAAAGCAAGCACTGAAGAATTATGATAAAAGATTTGATAAATCGTGAAATATGACATACAGCTGTCAAAACTACTTGGTAATATGTAAGAAAATCAGGAAAGGGGTTTAGTGAAAATGTCAAAAATCGAACTGCTGGAACAAGATAGTCAAACGGTGCTTGCGATCAGGACAAGAACAAGGGTTGAGACGCTTCCCAATTTGATCGGTGAAAGCTATATGAAGATCTTAAGCTACCTCAATGAATTGGGGGAGCTGCCCGCTGGGTCCCCCTACACTGCCTATTACAACCTTGCCATGCAGGATCTGGACGTGGAGATGGGTTTCCCCGTAACCAAGCCCCTGCCGGATAATGACGAAATGAAAGCCGGGGAAATACCCCCGGGCAGGGTGGTGTCTTACCTTTATACAGGGCCCTACTCCGGTATGGAAGGACCTTACAACCAGATGTTCCAGTGGATTCAGGAAAAGGGCTACGAACCCACGGGCGTTTGCTATGAATACTATTTGAATAACCCGGACGAAGTCCCGGAAAGGGATCTCCAGACCCGGATAGTCATGCCGCTAAAATAAATGGAGGGGAACCCTATGGCCGGTCTAGTATTGAGCTTCATATCGGTATTGGTGATTATTTATGTCGTTCCCTTCCTGGTTTACGGGGTTTTTACAAAGATTACTGATTTAAAACCGCCGGAGGGAGTATCACCGGCACAATTTCTTTTCGGTATATTTGTTTCCAAGGTGGGGACCGCAATTGCCTTCGTTGCTATTTTCTACATTGCCAGGGCTATTTTTGACCAACAGTGGTTACTTTATGCTTTCCTCTGGTGGCTGATGTTCGTCATCGGGGAGATCGGACAGGCAATTGGCCCAAACTATACATGGAAAGAAGCAACAGCGGGTATTATTTCGGAGACCATTTACTTTCCCCTCGCAGCATTTGTCATGAAAGTTATTTTATAGGAAATGCCAGGGGGGACAGGCCGCCCTTAATCTGTATCAAGTACTCTGTCCCCCTGGCACACTTTATTTAGTAAGCTATTCAGCTGACAGACGGATTTTCTATCTTTGTGTGATACCTCGCCTGCCATATCCCTGGATTTATGATCAAGATTGCCCCTTAAAGCCCTTTCTGCCATCTCTGCTCCCCCGGTTTCACCTTCCACCGTTTTTTATACCGAAAGCTGCAAATAAAACCAACATGAAAAAATATAAGTTTTTCAGAAAACCCTTACTTTTGGCAGGTTACAAACCGCTCACCTTCATATATGATTGAATCGAAACACGGTTTTGCGGTATTAGATGTAATGATGCTGGTGGGCGGGCGATATCGTTTATTGAAAAGGTCGATATTTTCAAAAAAATAGTTTGATGAAAAGGAGAGGTTTCAGTGAAAAAGAAGAGTGCAACGAAGGGTTTTCAGTTTGTGGGGTTACTATTGTGTGCGCTGTTTTTGTTATCAGCCGCATTGCCGGTTCCCGTGGCAGCTTCCGG
>SLRC01000081.1 GCA_007131175.1 Syntrophomonadaceae bacterium | reverse complement strand
TACGTGCAATCCGACGCCTTGAGGTTGTGGAGGCTTTCCGCCAATCCGGTAATGAACCGGCATGGATGATCCTGGATGTTATACCCGTTATTCCGCCGGATCTGCGGCCCATGGTGCAGTTGGATGGGGGGCGTTTCGCCACCTCTGATCTAAACGACCTTTACCGCCGTGTGATTAACCGGAACAACCGCCTAAAACGTTTGCTTGATCTTGGTGCTCCAGATATTATCGTGCGCAACGAGAAGCGGATGTTGCAGGAAGCGGTAGACGCCCTTGTGGATAATGGAAGGCGTGGCCGCCCTGTAACAGGTCCCGGTAACCGTCCCCTTAAATCCCTCAGTGATATGCTTAAAGGGAAACAGGGACGTTTTCGCCAGAATCTTTTGGGCAAAAGGGTTGATTATTCCGGCCGCTCTGTTATTGTAGTAGGGCCTGAACTTAAAATTTATCAGTGTGGCCTGCCAAAGGAAATGTCACTGGAGCTTTTTAAGCCTTTTGTAATGCGGCGTCTCGTAAAGGACGGGTTGGCTCATAATATAAAAAGTGCAAAACGTATGGTGGAAAAAATAAGACCTGAAGTTTGGGATGTGCTGGAAGATGTAATCAAGGATCATCCGGTACTTCTCAACCGGGCACCCACGCTGCACCGCCTCGGTATTCAAGCTTTTGAACCGGTGCTGGTGGAAGGCAGGGCAATAAAGATCCATCCCCTTGTCTGCACAGCTTATAACGCTGATTTTGATGGGGACCAAATGGCTGTTCATGTTCCCCTTTCAGCGGAAGCTCAGGCAGAAGCGCGGACTCTGATGCTATCAGCCAACAATTTGCTCAATCCTAAAGACGGCCATCCGGTGGTCGCTCCCACGCAGGATATGGTATTAGGTATTTACTATCTGACTGTAGAAAAAAAAGGAGCCCGCGGTGAAGGCAGTTATTACAGCCAACCTGGCGAAGCTGTCATGGCTTACCACAACAGGCAAATTGAACTCCATTCCCGGGTCATCGTGGATGTGACAAATTATGATAAGCCTAACCTTAGCCTGCCTGAGAGCGAAAAGCCTGACAAAAAGTACCTGATTACAACACCGGGAAAGTTAATTTTTAATGAAATATTCCCTTCCGACTTTCCCTACTTTAACAATGCAGACCTTGATGAACCCGTACTTCCCGGTTATTTCACGGCACGGCGTGATTGTTCCCTGTCTCAGTTATGGGAACGGCTTGCCGATTTACCATTGAACAACCCAATCAAAAAGAACTTTGTAGCAAAACTGGTGGGGCTTTGTTACCGTAAATACGGGAATACACGTACAGCCGAGACACTTGATGAAATTAAAAAAGTGGGATATAACTACGCTACCATTGCCGGGATAACCATTGGTATTGATGATATTATTGTCCCTGTTAGCAAGCAGGACACATTACAAAGTGCTGATCGGGAAGTTGAAGAAACTGAAAAACAATATGGCAAAGGCTTTATTACCTCAGACGAGCGTTATGACCGGGTAATTGACATCTGGCATAAGACCAAGGACACCATATCTTCAGCTTTAATGGATGGCTTTGACAGTTTCAACCCTATTTTCATGATGTCCCAGTCGGGAGCCCGTGGTAACGAATCACAAATTACCCAGCTCGCAGGAATGCGCGGACTGATGGCTGACCCCACCGGTCGAATTATCGACGTCCCGATTAAGGCCAATTTCCGTGAAGGGCTTACCGTGCTCGAATACTTTATTTCAACCCATGGAGCCCGCAAAGGCTTGGCTGACACGGCATTGAAAACGGCAGATTCCGGTTACCTGACCCGCCGTCTTGTTGATGTTGCCCAGGATGTGATTGTGCGAGGTTTGGACTGTGGAACCATGCAGGGTGTCGCAGTGGAAGACATGCAAGAAGACGTGGGGGATATAATCGAAAGCTTGTCCGAACGGATTACCGGCCGTTTTTCACTGGAGGAGATCCGCCATCCCGAAAGCAATGAGGTTATCGTAAGTGCGGATGAGTTAATCGATGAGGAAGCCGCAGCAAAGATAATTGAAGCGGGTATTACAGAAGTTGCCATTCGTTCCGTTTTAACCTGTAAGTCCCGTTATGGTGTTTGTATTAAATGTTACGGTCGTAATTTGGCCACTGGCCAACTGGTAGAGGTTGGAGAAGCGGTAGGGATTATTGCAGCCCAATCCATTGGTGAACCGGGTACCCAGTTGACAATGCGTACTTTCCACACCGGCGGCGTTGCCGGTGACGATATTACCCAGGGTTTACCACGTGTGGAAGAACTTTTTGAAGCCCGTAAGCCCAAAGGACAGTCCCTGATCAGTGAAATATCTGGAAAAGTGGAACTGGGAGAGATACGCAGCAAACGGGAGATTAAGGTATACTCCCCCCATGGGGAAATTAAAACTTACCAGATACCTTATGGCGCACGCCTTAAAGTCAGAGATGGCGATGAGGTGGAGGCAGGAGAGGAACTCACCGAGGGTTCCATCAATCCCCACGACCTGTTGAAAGTGCGTGGTATCCGGGGAGTTCAGTTGTATATGTTACAAGAAGTACAAAGGGTCTATCGGCTTCAGGGTGTGGATATTAATGACAAGCATATTGAAGTTATGATTCGCCAAATGCTTAAGAAAGTTAAAGTGGAAGATGCGGGGGATACGGATCTTTTACCGGGAAGTCTGGAAGACAGCTTTACTGTTGAAGAAGTCAACCGTAAGAGCGTGGCGCAGGGAGGTAAAAAAGCGGTGGGCCGACCCGTTCTTCTGGGGATTACAAAAGCCTCGCTGGCTACAGATTCCTTTCTTTCCGCCGCTTCATTCCAGGAGACAACAAGGGTGCTTACCGATGCTTCCATTAAAGGCAAAGTTGATCCGCTCCTTGGGTTAAAGGAGAACGTGATTATTGGGAAACTGATTCCGGCGGGGACGGGCATGTCTCGCTACCGGAATATCAGGGTGGTGTTGGAAAAGGGAGCATTGGCATTGCCCCCGGTCCTGGAAAAACCATCCGATGATTTGGCTGCTTCCGATGAAGATGAATGGGAAGCAGAAACAACAGAAGTGGACGAACAGAATGATGAGGAAGCAGAAAGGATAGAGGAATCTGTCTTTACCGATATGGAATAAACTTTGCCGAATTTGGGGAATATCGGATTGTCTCTCCGAAATTTGTTGACAATAAATGCTGACGGTGCTAAAATACCGGAGTGTGCTTTTTTCCCTGGAGCCTTCGATGACTAAGAAAGGGAGAAGGAGGAGCCTAATTAATTGCTGGAACATTTAAAAGAAGCAAGGCAGAAAGTTGCAGGGGCCAGACAAACAATCAGAGCCCTGGAGGATAATAAGGCATTGGTTGTTTATGTGGCCCGAGATGCGGAAGAAAAAGTTTTGTCGCCTGTCTTAACTTTGTGTAAGCAGGGAGATGTGCCGGTTCACTTCATTGAAAGTATGGAACAACTTGGCAAAGCCTGTAATATTAAGGTGGGAGCTGCTGTGGCAGCCATCACGGAAGAATAACAGCTGAAAGAAGAAGGAGGTGTTACCGGTGCCGACGATTAACCAGCTTGTGACTAAAAGCAGGATAAAGTCAACCAAAAAGTCCACTGCACCGGCGCTGGAAAGATCCCCGCAGAAACGAGGGGTTTGCACCAGGGTTTCTACCACCACACCCAAAAAGCCGAACTCCGCCCTGCGAAAAATTGCCCGGGTGCGTTTGACCAATGGTACAGAGGTGACCGCCTATATTCCTGGAATAGGGCATAACCTGCAGGAACACTCTGTTGTGCTGGTGCGAGGTGGACGTGTCAAGGACTTGCCTGGAGTGCGGTATCACCTTATCCGGGGAGCACTTGATGCCTCTGGTGTTGATAACCGCAAAAGAGGACGTTCCAAATATGGTAGTAAAAGGCCGAAAGCATAAGAGAGGAGGGGTGTATTTTGCCACGCAAAGGACCAGTACCACACCGGGAAATAGCACCGGATGATATTTACAATCATGCTGTAGTTGCCCGTTTTATTAATAAGCTCATGTATGACGGGAAAAAGGGCGTTGCCCAATCTGTTTTTTATCAGGCAATGGATATACTGGGCGAGAAGACAGGTAAAGAACCAATGGAAGTTTTTGAGGCTGCGATTCGCAATGTTTCCCCTGTGCTGGAGGTAAAACCCCGCCGGGTCGGTGGTGCCACCTACCAGGTGCCCGTTGAAGTCAGTCCGAGGCGCAAGCTGATTTTAGCTATCAGGTGGCTTGTGGGAGCTGCACGGAAGCGGGGAGAAAAGACCATGGCGCAAAAACTTGCGGGAGAACTGCTTGATGCGGCAAATAACACCGGCGTAACAGTTAAGAAAAAGGAAGATACGCATAAGATGGCAGAGTCTAACAAGGCTTTTGCCCATTATCGCTGGTAGTGAAAATCAAGATTGCTGCTTGTTTAAAAGAGGAGCGTAGTATTTTTATGGATCTAGCAAATACGAGAAATTTAGGTATTATCGCGCATATTGATGCAGGAAAAACTACAACTACGGAACGTATCCTGTTTTACACGGGAAAAGTTCACCGGGTTGGTGAGGTGCATGACGGTGCTGCGACCATGGATTGGATGATCCAGGAGCAGGAGCGGGGTATCACCATTACTTCTGCAGCAACAACCTGCCAGTGGAAAGGTGCGCGGATTAACATTATAGACACACCCGGGCACGTGGACTTTACCGTGGAGGTGGAACGCTCTCTTAGGGTACTGGATGGTGCTGTTGGTGTTTTTTGTGCAAAATCCGGGGTTGAACCCCAGTCAGAAACGGTTTGGCGCCAGGCAGATAAATACAGTGTTCCCCGCATTGCCTACATTAATAAAATGGATATACCGGGAGCAGATTTTTTTAATACTTTGCGCATGATGCGTTCCAAGTTAAAAGCGGCCGTGCTTCCTGTCCAGTTACCCATAGTTCGTGATGAAGAAAGCTTTGACGGAATTATTGATCTGGTTGGTATGAAAGCGATAATGTTTGCTGATGAGCTGGGAATGCATAATGAGGAAAGGGACATTCCGGAGGATATGCAGGAGATAGCGGAACGCTACCGAGATCGTATACTCGAATCTCTTGCTGAGGTGGATGAAGTAATCATGGAAAAATATTTGGAGGGGCAGACGGTTAGCGATGCGGAAATCCACGGCGCTTTACGTAATGCAACTATAAATAACGTTTATGTGCCTGTTCTTTGTGGCTCTTCTTACCGCAACAAAGGAGTGCAAATGCTGCAGGATGCCATGGTTTATTATTTGCCTTCCCCCCTTGATGTACCCCCGGTTAGAGGGTTGTTACCAGACAGAGATGATGTTGTGAGCCGGGAAGCCCGCAATGAAGAACCGTTTGCTGCACTTTCTTTTAAGATTATGAATGATCCCTATGTGGGAAAATTATCGTTTGTACGTATCTACTCTGGAAGACTGGCCAGCGGTTCTTATATTTATAACTCTGTTAAAGGGACGAAAGAACGGGTGGGGCGGATTCTGAGAATGCATGCCAACCACCGGGAAGAGTTGAAGGAAGCTTTTGCCGGCGATATAGTAGCCATTGTTGGCTTAAAAAAGACAACAACAGGGGATACCCTCTGTGCTGAAAACGAACCGATTATCCTGGAAACAATCAAGTTTCCCGAGCCCGTTATTTCTGTTGCAATTGAACCAAAGACCAGGAATGACCAGGAGAGAATGTCCCTATCACTGCAAAAACTGGCGGAAGAGGACCCTACCTTTCAAACTTTAACAGATGAAGAGACAGGTCAAACGATTATTGCCGGGATGGGCGAGTTGCATTTGGAAATTATTATTGATCGTTTGCTACGGGAATTTAAAGTGGGGGCCAACGTGGGCAGGCCACAGGTGTCTTATAAGGAGACCATTCTTGAAGTCACCAAGGCTGAGGGTAAATTCGTCAGACAATCCGGGGGACGGGGCCAGTACGGACATGTAATATTGCAACTTGAACCGTTGCCTCGCAACAGTGGTTTTGTATTCGAGGATAATGTTACGGGAGGCGATATCCCCCGCGAATATATACCTGCCGTGGAAAAGGGTATACGTGAGGCAATGACTAGCGGCGTGCTGGGCAGCTTCCAGGTTATCGATGTGAAAGCAGCGTTACTGGGCGGGTCCTATCACGATGTGGATTCCTCTGAGCTGGCATTTTCCATTGCCGGTTCCCAGGCTTTCAAAAAAGCCATGTCCCAGGCTAATCCTGTTTTACTTGAACCTGTTATGAAAGTTGAAGTTATCGTCCCTGAGGAATATATCGGAGAGGTAATGGGCGATATTAATTCACGGCGAGGAAAGATAGACGGGATTGAACCGAAAGGGGGAAGCCAGGTAATTAAAAGCCTTGTCCCCCTGTCAGAGATGTTTGGATATGCTACTGATTTACGGTCTCATACACAGGGACGGGGCACCTACTCCATGGAGTTCGCCCATTATATCCAGCTTCCTGCTAACATTGCTGAAAAAATTATTAGCAGGACTTTTGCATAGAGATCATTACCAGAATGTAAGGAGGCAAAATATTATGGCCAAGAAGAAGTTTGAGAGGACGAAACCGCACGTTAATGTAGGCACGATTGGGCATGTTGACCACGGCAAGACTACGTTGACCTCAGCCATTACCTATTGTTTATCGAGCAAGGGT
>SLRC01000043.1 GCA_007131175.1 Syntrophomonadaceae bacterium | reverse complement strand
TTTTATTTCTTTTCCATAGATCTGCTCCCTTGGTTGTTTTAGCTAACTGCTGTTTATATTATATCTTAACCAATCTATGCAAGTAAAGAGGTAAATATATGTTTGTCTCAGGTTTTATTGCAGTCGTGGGACGCCCTAATGTTGGCAAATCAACCCTGATCAATGCCCTGGTGGGTCAAAAGGTGCTTATCGTATCTCCAAGGCCACAGACAACACGTAACCGCATTCATGCTATCTATACGGGAGAAGATGCTCAGCTAATATTTCTTGATACACCGGGGATCCATAACCCCCGTCACCGTCTCGGTGACTACATGTTAAACGCTGCCCGGGAAGCTCTAAAAGAAGTGGATTTAATTCTTTTCATTGTGGAGGCAGACAGTTTGCCCGGGCCTGGGGACCGGAAAATTGCCGAATTGCTTAAGCAGGTTGAAACACCCGTGCTGCTTGTTATAAACAAAACAGACATGGCTGCGGAAGACTTTGAAACACGTGTTTTGCCACGCTACAAGGAATTAATGGCATTTAGGGGTGTTTTTCCCGTCTCTGCGTTGCATGGTCAAAATCTTGAGCCCTTGCGCAGTGCCATATTGAAGCAAATGCCGGCTGGCCCCCATTTTTATCCGTCTGATATGGTTGTTGACCGACCCGAGGAATTTCTGGCTGCAGAGATTATCCGTGAGAAGATCCTTTTACGAACTCATGACGAGATTCCCCACTCCGTTGCCGTGCAAATAACTGCCATGGAACCGCGCCGTAAAGGGGAACTGCTATTAATACGTGCGGAAATATTTGTAGAGAAGGAATCGCAGAAGAAAATTGTTATAGGCAACGGAGGGGCCATGCTCAAAGAAATCGGGAGCCTCGCCCGCATAGAGCTTGAAAAATTGTTGGGAAATTCCGTTTACCTGGAGCTTTGGGTAAAGGTGAAAAAGGATTGGCGCAGCAGGGAGAACGTTTTGCGCCAATTAGGCTATAGCGATAAAATTTGACATGATAAAAATTGCTATTTCCGGAAGCAGTCTCGATCATTTGATCGTTGACCCCGATTGCCAGCAGGAGGTTGGTGAATTGAAATACCTGCAGACCAGGGCTTTGGTACTGCGTTCCCGTACCTTCTCGGAAACGGACCGTCTTCTCACTCTTTTAACATGGGATGAAGGAAAAGTAACTGCGAAAGCTCCTGGCGCACGACGTATAAAAAGCAAATTGGCCGCTGCGGTGGAATTATTTACCTGCAGCAGCTTCCTATTGTACAGGGGCAAAACCCTCTTTACTGTTTCCCAGGCTCAAATGGAGAATTGTTACAGCAATTTAATGGTTCATTTAAAAGATTATGCACGGGGCCTTTACTTTGCCGAGTTAGTGGATCGTTTGCTGCCGGAGGGTGAATCTAACCTCCCGGTTTTTCATCTTTTGCAAAACGCCTGGGCAGAATTGGAGAAAGGAGAGGTGGACCGGGATCTGTTAACCCGTTTTTTTGAATTGCGCCTTCTTTTAATTCTTGGTTTTTGTCCCCATTGCCACAATTGTGTTCTTTGTGGTGATACTGGCGGACCCTTCTACTGGAATACTGCAGCCGGCGGCATTTTCTGCTCTCATTGCCGTTCCCCACAACAACCCGGTGTTTCCCTCTCCCGTGGTGCCCATGCACTCCTTACAAAGCTGCAGCAAATCAGTGGAAAGGAACTGAAAACACTGCGTGCACCACCACTGCAACAAAAAGAATTGGCTGATTTCACCGCTTGTTTTATCCAGTACTGGACAGACGTGGGGCCCTTTAAATCTCTTTCCTTTATGGAAGAGTTACATAAATAAAGGGCAAAATTAACATTGGCAAATTCATAAGTAAAAGCCTGTAACTATTTAACTTGCACGGTGACTGGATTTAAAATTGGAGGAGTTGAACTGATGAATTTTCAGCAGATTATCATCAAACTGCAAGAATTCTGGTCTAATGAAGGTTGTCTGATCTGGCAACCGTATGACGTGGAAAAAGGAGCGGGAACAATGAATCCTGCTACATTTCTCCGCTCCCTTGGACCTGAACCATGGAAAATAGCCTACGTGGAGCCTTCACGTCGCCCCGCTGACGGACGTTACGGTGAAAATCCCAACCGTCTTTACCAGCATCACCAGTACCAAGTTGTCCTAAAGCCAGCGCCGGCACAGATTCAGGATCTATATCTCTCCAGCCTGGCGTATCTGGGTATTGATCCACAGGATCATGACATTCGTTTCGTGGAGGATGACTGGGAATCTCCCACACTTGGAGCATGGGGTCTGGGTTGGGAAGTTTGGCTTGATGGTATGGAAATAACACAGTTTACCTATTTTCAGCAGGTGGGGGGGTTTGAACTGGATTTGGTGCCAGTGGAGCTTACTTATGGACTGGAGCGTATTGCCATGTTTATTCAAAAACGTGACAATGTCTTTGAGCTGGAATGGACACCTGGTGTGAGTTATGGTGCCGTCTTTCAAAAAGGAGAAGAGGAACATTCCCGTTATAGCTTTGAAGAAGCGGATACGTCCCTTCTCCTGGAACTGTTTTCCCTCTATGAAAAAGAAGCAAAGCGGGTTGTGGAAAAGCAACTTGTCCTGCCTGCCTATGACTTTGTGCTTAAGTGCTCTCATACTTTTAATGTTCTTGATGCCCGTGGGGCAATCAGCGTCACCGAACGGACCGCTTATATCGGCCGTATTCGTGAATTGGCACGTAATTGCGGACGCGTTTACCTGGAACAGCGGCAAGCTGCAGGATATCCCCTTAACGCTAAGGGAAATAGAATGCCGGAAGATGCGGTGCCGGCACAGGGTGGTGAGCCTAAGTGAAACGGATAAATGAACAATCAGCTGATCAGGAAGTAAAGGGTGAACTGTTGCTGGAAATCGGTACGGAAGAGATCCCTGCCCGGTTCATGCCGCAGATCCTGAAGCAGTTAATGGAAAAGGGAAAGGCCCTGTTAAGCGAGGAACGCCTGTCCTATGGTGAGGTGAGGGCGCTGGGCACTCCGCGCCGCTTGGTCATGCATGTTACCGATTTGATGAAAAAGCAGGCCGACCAGGAAGAAAAAAAGAAAGGGCCGTCCAGAGAAAGGGCTTTTAATCAAGAGGGCAATCCTACAGCAGCGGCCCATGGTTTTGCCGCAAAACTGGGCCTGCGGGTAGAGGATCTTGAGCTGGAGCGGACGGAAAAGGGCGAATACCTGGTAGCGCTGCAAAGGATTAGTGGAATGGAGACAAAAGATGTTCTTCTCGAAATGCTTCCCCGGCTCATAAAAAGTCTCCCTTTTCCAAAGAATATGTACTGGGAAAACAGCAGGTTCCGCTTTGCCCGTCCCCTGCGGTGGCTTCTTTGTCTTTATGGTGATGAGCCTGTAAGAATACAATGTGCCGGCGTAACTGGCGGATGTGAAACCCGTGGACACCGGTTTATGGCACCCGGACCTTTTAAAGTGAAAAACCCGGCTCACTATTTTTCCCTGCTTCCGGAAATGAAAGTAATTCTTGATCAGAAAGCAAGATCAACGTTAATTAAAAAGGAGGTGGAAGCTGCTGCTGCAAGCTGTGGTGCCTGTGCCGTTCTGGATCAAAACTTGCTTGATGAGGTTACCCACTTGGTAGAGCAACCCCGGGCCCTTCTTTGCTCTTATCCGGAAAACTACCTGACATTGCCGCGGGACGTGTTAATTACCACGATGCAGAGCCATCAACGGTATTTTCCGCTGGAGGATATGGACAGAAATATTCGCCCTTATTTTGTTGCCGTCTCCAACAACCCTGCTGCTCCAGAGGAGAATGTCCGTGCAGGGAATGAGAAAGTACTAAAAGCACGTTTGGCTGATGCACGGTTTTTTTACGATGAAGACCGTCGCATCTCCCTGGAATCACGGATTGAGAAACTTAAAGATATCCTTTTTCAGGAAAAATTGGGAACCGTATACGATAAGATGGAGCGCATTGTCGCCTTTACCGATTACCTGGCGGAAAATCTTCCTGGAATCGGTGCTGAAGATAAAACGGTTGCCCTGAAAGCTGCCCGTTTGGCCAAGGCTGACCTCACCACCCATATGGTGGGAGAATTTCCTGAACTCCAGGGGATCATGGGTCGCGAATACGCTCTGGCTGACGGAGAAGACGAAAAAACGGCAAATGCTGTTTATGAACATTATTTGCCCCGCTTTACCGGTGATGCGTTGCCTTTAAGCAAGGCCGGTGCGCTCATAGCCCTGGCGGACAAAGGGGATCATCTTGTGGGATGTTTTGTTGCAGGCATCCGCCCCACCGGTTCGCAGGATCCTTATGCTCTCAGGCGCCAGAGTCTTGGTTTAATCCAAATTATCATGGAACATGCCTTTCCCCTGCACTTTGATGAGCTGATCGAAAAAGCGCTTAACCTTTACGCTAAGCGCCTTCCCGCTCTGGATGGGGATAAGACATCCTCCGAGATTAAAGAATTCGTCTGGCAGCGGCTACGTCATTACATGCAGGAAAACGGGATCAATTATGATGTGGTAGACGGAACACTTGCGGTCCCCGTGGATGACATCTCCGCTCTCTGGCGACGGGCACGTTTTCTGCAGCAAAAACGAAACGATAAGGAACTTGCCCTGGCAGCCGCTGCCTACACGAGGGTATCCAACCTTGCTTCCAATGCAGATCCGGATTTTTCCCTTAATGAGGAGCTGTTGCAGGAAAAGGGTGAAAAGAATCTGTATAAACGGTTCCAGGAAACAGAACCAAAAGTCAAGGCCTTCATCGCAGGGGGAGATTATGCCAATACGCTGTCTCTTTTGGCAAATTTTAAGGAAGCAATAGACCCTTTCTTTGAAACGGTATTAGTAATGGCAGGTGATGAAGAGATACGAAACAACAGGCTGGCACTCTTGTTTTATATCCGTCAGATGTATCTCCAGTTAGCTGATTTCTCAAAAATTGTATTTGCCGCCTCTTGATATTGAAGGAGTTTTCTTTTTTCAGTAGAATATTGATAAAATAGAATTCATTAGAATATTTTACAAGTACAAGGAGGCGATGCTTCTGGAAGAGAAAGCTCAAGCGGTTATATACCTAATTTCCGATTCTATCGGGGAGACAGCTGAGTTTGTGGTAAAGGCAGTATCCAGTCAGTTTAATCGTACCGTGAGGATCAGGCGGGAACCTTATCTCACAGACCGTGTAAGACTGGAGAAAATATTGGATGAAGCGGCTAAACAGAACAGCATTGTTGCCTACACACTGGTAAAACCGGACTTGCGTAAAGCGATTGAAGAAAAGGCACAAGCATGCAACCTTCCTGTGGTTGATGTCTTGGGTCCCATGTTGGATGCTTTTTTACGGATCATGCCAGAGGAACCACGCCTGGAGCCCGGTCTGGTAAGGCGCATGGACAGTGATTATTTTGACCGGATTGCTGCCATTGAATTTGCTGTTAAATATGATGATGGTAAAGATTCCCGTGGCATGTTACTGGCGGATGTGGTTCTGGTAGGTGTATCCCGAACCTCTAAGACACCTCTTAGCATGTATCTTGCGCACAAGCAAATCAAGGCGGCCAACCTGCCTCTGATCCCGGAAGTTGAACCGGCTGAGGAGATTTATGAGGTACCTAAGGAAAAAATAATCGGCCTGACAATTGCTCCCGAACTGCTGCAGAAAATTCGCCGGGAAAGATTAAGCAGCCTGGGACTTAGGAACGGAAGCAACTATGCCAGCATGGAACGCATTCTTGGCGAACTGGACTACGGGCAGAAGATCATGCGTGCCATTGGATGCCGGGTTTTCGATGTGTCAAATAAAGCAGTTGAAGAGGTGGCTGGCAAAATATTAAAACTGCTAAAGGAGACTGATCGATCTTGAGTGACCAGAAACAAGTTTATATGTTTTACGAAGGGAATGCAGGGATGAAAAAGTTGTTGGGAGGTAAGGGAGCTAACCTTTCAGAAATGACCCGTTTGGGCCTGCCTGTCCCCCCCGGATTTGTTGTAACCACAGAGGCGTGCAATGAGTATTACCGTCAGGGAAAAATTCTGACGGAGGATCTAAAAAAGCAAATTATGCGAGCGCTGCAGCAGCTTGAGGAGTCTACGGGCAAGACTCTTGGTGCTGCAACCGCTCCCCTGCTTCTTTCCATTCGTTCCGGTGCTTTTTTTTCCATGCCCGGCATGATGGATACGATCTTAAATCTGGGGCTTAACGACCAGACAGTGGAAACTATGGCAAAAGACACCGGCAATCTCACTTTTGCCCTGGATTGTTATCGCCGTTTCATGCAAATGTACGGCGATGTGGTAATGAAGATAGATCATGATCACTTTGAACAAATATTAGAAGAAGTGATGGCTGAGTTCAAGTCAGAGAAAAGCCAGGATTTACCTGTAGAGGGTTGGGAAAAAGTTGTTGCCAGTTTTAAAAAAATGATTGCAGAGCAGGGAAAGCCTTTTCCCCAGGATCCCCATGAACAATTATTGAACTCCATTGAAGCCGTTTTTGCATCCTGGAACAACCAGCGGGCCAAAGTTTACCGCCGCCTGAACAATATTCCCGATGATTTGGGAACCGCTGTTAACGTGCAGTCCATGGTTTTTGGTAATCTGGGAGATGACAGCGGAACTGGCGTAGCCTTTACACGCAATCCCTCCACCGGGGAGAAAAAACTCTACGGAGAATATCTCTTTAACGCTCAGGGAGAAGATGTGGTTGCGGGAATTCGTACCCCTTTGCCCATATCTTCGTTAAAAGATAAAATGCCTGCTATTTATGAGCAGTTTGTTGATATCTGTGATAAACTGGAGCAACACTACCGTGACATGCAGGACATTGAATTTACGATTGAAAAGGAAAAGCTCTATATACTGCAAACCCGCACCGGCAAGCGAACTTCCACGGCAGCTGTGAAAATCGCTGTTGCCCAGGTGGAAGAGGAAATCTGCTCCCGGGATGAAGCCCTGCTGAGGGTGGATGCTGCACAGGTAGAACAGATGTTGCACCGTCAAATTGATCCCTCAGCAAAACTGCAGTCATTGGCAAAAGGTTTGCCCGCTTCTCCCGGTGCAGCTGTGGGTGGGGTGGTCTTTGATGCAAACGTTGCGGAAGAGCGTGGTGAACGGGGTGAAAAAGTAATTCTGGTACGTGCAGAAACAACACCGGATGATATTCATGGCATCGTGGCAGCGCAGGGGATTCTCACCAGCCGGGGGGGTATGACCAGCCATGCAGCAGTAGTTGCCCGTGGCATGGGTAAACCATGCGTTAGCGGCTGTGAAGCCTTAAAAATCGATACGGTGGCACGCATGCTGAAGGTAGGGGATCAGGTAATCAAAGAAGGGGAAACGGTCACAATCGATGGCAGCACTGGCAATCTTTATGCAGGAGAAGTGCCACTGATTACCCCCCAACTCAGTGGGGAATTTAACCAACTACTTGGCTGGGCTGACGAAGTGCGCCGGCTCAAAGTCCGAACCAATGCTGACACCCCGGGGGATGCTCGCAAGGCTGTGGAGTTTGGGGCTGAGGGGATCGGATTGTGCAGAACCGAACACATGTTTTTTGAGCATGATCGATTACCCATTGTGCAAGAGATGATTCTTGCGGAGACACTAGAAGAAAGGCAGGAAGCACTGGACAAACTGCTCCCCATTCAACAGGGTGACTTTGAGCAGATTTTGCGGGAGATGAAAGGATATCCTGTAACGATCCGCTTGTTGGATCCGCCGCTGCACGAGTTTCTGCCTAACCAGGAAGATTTGGCTGTGGAAATTGCTCGTCTTGAAGAGCGGGGTGAAAAGGGTTCCCTGCTGCAGGAAAAGGAAGCCCTGCTTAAAAAGGTACGTTCCCTCACAGAATTTAACCCCATGCTAGGGCACCGGGGTTGTCGTCTTGGACTGGTCTTCCCGGAGGTTTACCGTATGCAGGTCCGGGCCATTTGTCAGGCAGCCGTCAAGCTTATCGGTGAAGGGATGGATATTCATCCGGAGATAATGATTCCGTTGGTTGGACATTTTCGTGAGTTGGAAGAGATGCGCAAGATGGCAATGGGTGAGGCCGGGGATGTAATGAAGGAAACGGGTGTAAACTTTGAATATACTGTGGGCACAATGATAGAGCTTCCCCGGGCCTGTGTGACAGCAGGACAGATTGCTGCCCATGCTGACTTCTTCTCCTTTGGGACTAACGACCTTACGCAGACTACATTTGGCTTCAGTCGTGATGATGCGGAAGGGAAATTCCTTCCCATCTATATACAGGAAAAGATTTTGGCCCAAAATCCTTTTATGGTCCTGGATCGTGAGGGAGTGGGTGAGCTTATTTTACAGGCAGTAAATGCAGGTCTTGCAGCCCGCGCCGATTTGAAACTGGGTATATGTGGGGAGCATGGTGGTGAACCCAGCTCTATTCAATTTTGCCACGAGGCAGGGTTGAATTACGTGAGTTGTTCTCCTTTCCGCGTTCCAATTGCCAGGCTTGCTGCTGCCCAGGCAACCCTAATGGAGAAGGAAGGAACCTCGGAGATCAGGCAAGGTTCTGTTTAGGGGAAGAATGGAAGAATCCCCAAAGCCATTCCGTAAAACGGTCCCACGCATGGACGGCGAAGTCAGTAAGGTCACGCCAGCGAAGGACAAAAAATCCTGCTTTTTCCACATCATCAGCGGTGATCAAGGGTGTTTTTGCTAAGAGCACATCATCGAGATAGATCTCCGCATTACCCATAACCTCATGTTTTGTAAATGGGGCGGAAAGGTTTTCCAGGTAGTTAAGTTCTATTATCAGATCTTCCTGGCGGTGGAAGGGGATTACTACTTCCACCGCTTCTTCTACCTGTAATTCCATTGTTCGTGTTATGCCGCCTTTAATCTCAACAACAGCCACCTCTTCACCGGGAGCAAAGACAGGGTATAAAGTATAATTGCGGAAGGCATAATTCAGTAAGATTTCATTATCACGCAAACGGGCAGCACGGCTTTCAGAGTCCAGCACCACGGTTATAAAACGCATACCATTCTGCTCTGCCGTGGCGATAAGGCAGTATCCTGACTCTGAGGTATGTCCTGTTTTCAAACCGTCTGCACCGGGAAAACGCCCGAGCAATGGGTTACGGTTGTTTTGGGGTATATTATTAAAAGTATAATGTTCCTGTGCATGTAATGCAAGGGCCTCGGGAAAGCGGTCAATGTAATAGTGGGCAATGCGGGCCATATCAAGGGCGCTGCTGTAATGGGCCTCATGTGGCAGACCGGAAGTATTTTGAAAAAGCGTGGAACTAAGGCCCAATTCCTGTGCTTTTCGGTTCATCTCTGTTACAAAGACATCTTCCGAGCCGCTGAGATATTCAGCTACGGCCACGCAGGCATCGTTTGCTGAAATCGTGGCGATGCCAGTTATAAGCTCTCCGAAAGGAACAACTTGATTCACTTCCAGGTACATTTGAGAACCGCCTGTGCCCCATGCCTTTTCACTTATTGTTACCGGGTCATCCCAGTTGACACGACCTTCTTCCAAAGCTTCGTAAGCCAGGAGCAACGTCATTATCTTGGTCAGACTGGCCGGAGGCAAGGGCTTGTCCTCATTGTGGGAGTAAATTATTTCACCCCTGGAAAACTCCATCAGGATGGCGGCACTGGCCCCAATTTCCTGAAATGAAACCTCCTGAGTTACGGCCTGCCTTGGTGAGCAAATAAAAACGGCCCAACCAGTGAGAATCACTAAGAGAAAACCGAGCAGGCGTGTGTTGAAAAAAACGGGAACATTTCGTAGCAACCCATGTTTTAACCGTTTTTGCAGCTTCAAAGACAATGGTATTCTTGTCATTATATAACTCCCTGATTTATCCTTACTGTATTTAAGGCATTTTTATTTATTGAATGCTCATATTGGGGGCATTTACCTCATTTTCTCAAAAAAAATGGTAAAATACAATGGTAAAATAAAGGAGGAGTTGCTTTGAAAATCATTGGAATTAACGGCAGCCCACATCATCAGGGAGATACTACTTTATTGTTGCAGACAGCCCTGAATGCGGCGTCAGGTGAGGGGGCAGAAACAGAAACACTATTTGTTGCAAAGATACTGGAGAAATTAAAAACACCTTTCTGCACCGGTTGTGCAAACCCCTGCCCGGCCGCATGCTACAGGGGTACTGCTTTTGAAAACATCCTGAAAACGCTTGGTACAGCAGATGGGCTACTGGTTGGCAGTCCTGTTTATTTCGGAGAAATTTCCGCCCAGCTCAAGAGTTTTTGGGACCGAACACGGCGCTTGCGCACGGAGAAAAAACTGCTTAACGTGGTGGGTGGTGGCCTGAGTGTGGGGGCGGCACGATTCGGTGGTCAGGAGACCACGCTGCAAGCCATACACAACATGATGTTGGTTCAGGGGATGATCGTGGTGGGTGATGGATACCCAGATAATGATGCAGGGCACTTTGGTGCAGCAGCCCAACATGCGGCTCGTAAAGATGAGCATGGCCTGAAGAGGGCAGTTATTTTGGGAAAACGAGTTGCAACGGTGGCTCGTGCTACTAAATCATTGCGCATTGGTCGCTGATCTGAAAGCGCCACAACATACGGCTCCATCAAAGGACTGCAATTGCAAAAGCCTGGTGATGCAGAATCTAACATTATGGGCCTTACTTATACAATTACCGTTTAAGCGAAGAGGTGTACTATGTTATTGAGGCAACAATACGAGCAGATGGAAACAAGGTTTCTCTCACCCCGGGCTGTTCACAGTAATAAAAGCCGTGGACGCCTGCTGGAAGAAGAGCAATGTGATGTGCGCACGGAATTTCAGCGGGACAGGGATCGAATCATACATTCCAAGTCTTTTAGGCGTCTTAAGCATAAAACACAGGTTTTTATTGCCCCCGAGGGAGATCATTACCGTACCCGGCTTACACATACCCTGGAGGTATCCCAGATCTCCCGCACAGCGGCACGGGCGTTGCAGCTAAATGAAGATCTTACGGAAGCCATTGCCCTGGGCCACGATTTGGGTCACACCCCTTTTGGCCATGCTGGCGAAACGGTTCTCAATGAATTGTTGCCAGGGGGTTTCCGCCATAACGAGCAAAGCTTACGCGTCGTGGAAAGCCTTGAGGGGAAAGGAGGCCTTAATCTGACCTGGGAAGTTCGGGATGGGATTTTGGGGCATACCGGACCCCTTGAGCCTCTTACCCTGGAAGGGCAACTGGTGCGTATCTGTGATCGTATTGCTTATATTAATCATGATATTGATGACGCCTTACGTGCAGGAATCCTCAGTTTTGATACACTCCCCAGGGATGAAATGGACTATGTGGGGCATAACGGTTCCCAGCGCATTAACACAATGGTTCGCGATCTCATGCAGAATAGCACAGAAGGTGCATGTATAAAAATCAGCCCCACCCTTAAAACTGTTATGGACAGCCTGCGCAGGTTTTTATTTGAAAATGTCTATGTTGGCTCAACTGCAAAAAGTGAGGAGCAAAAAGCCAAGGAAGTAATCAGGATGCTTTTTCAATACTGGGTTAAGCATCCCCAAGACTTGGCGGACGAACCTTTAAACCAGTGTGACTGCCATGACACTGAACAGGTTGTAACTGACTATATAGCAGGAATGACTGATCGGTACATTATCGCTGTTTTTGAAAAAGTATTCCTTCCCCGCCCCTGGAAATAATAAGAAAGCAGGATCCTGAATCCTGGAAATTGCGAATAAATAATACAATTAAGTGTATAATAATGGACGATATAATGAACAAAATTTTTTTCCTTTGCAGGAATAATAAAGGTAGCTATCGAATTTAGGTCTTAATACAGGTTAAATTGTTTTTGCCAGGCTGATCGGGTTGTTACAGCCCGGTACTCTCTTAACAAGTTGAGGGGAGGGTTTTTTTCGCGAGGTAATGTCTTAAATGGTGGTTATATTTTGGCATACCTCGTCACTATTGCCTGGATGAGGTTTTTTTGTTAATTAGGAGGAGTTCGGGGGAAATGACTCAGATACCCGCTCATAGAATTGAGGAGATAAGAAATCGCTTTGATATATTGGAAGTTGTCTCTTCCCATATTGAACTAAAAAAAGCCGGGCGTAACTACCTGGGACTTTGTCCCTTTCACCCTGAAAAATCCCCCTCCTTTACAGTATCACCGGAGAAGCAACTTTTTCATTGCTTCGGATGCCAGGCCGGAGGGAACCTTTTTACTTTCATCATGCAATTGGAGGGGCTCTCTTTTCCTGAAGCTGTTCGCTCGCTGGCCAGGCGGGCTGGGATAGAGCTTGACGATGGACCGTCCAGCCCTGCTGAGCAACGAAAAGCCAGTATGCGTGCCCTGCTTTTAAAAGCGAATACAGCTGCCAGAGATTATTACCAGGATTTGCTCTGGCATACCCGCGCCGGTCAGGAAGCTCGTGCCTACCTTTTACAACGTGGTCTTAACGAGCAAACTGTCAAATCATTTAAGCTGGGCTATGCTCCAAGTGGTTGGAATAACTTGACGAAAGAGCTGGAACGACATGGCTTTGACGGGGAACTGGGATTGAAAGCAGGTTTGCTGGCTAGCAAATCTGCAAATAATTACTACGATATTTTTCGGGAACGGGTTATCTTTCCCATTGAAAACGGTCAGGGGGAAACGATTGGTTTTGGCGGGCGCCTGCTAAAAGAAGGCGACCCCCGTTACTTGAATACTCCGGAAACCGTTCTTTTTACCAAGGGGGACGTGCTTTACGGATTAGCACAAGCACTGCCGGCAATACGGCGGAACAAGGAAGTTTTGCTTGTAGAAGGATACCTTGATGTGGTTTTGCTACACCAGCATGAATTAAATAATACTGTGGCTCCACTGGGAACTGCGCTTACAACAAAGCAAGTTTCTCTTTTACGTGGGCGCGTGGAAAAAATTACCCTGCTGTTTGATGGAGATGCAGGAGGCGAGAAAGCAGCACTGCGCAGCCTTGATATTTTGGAAAAAGAAGGGTGCCGTTTAGCGGTGGCTATCCTGCCGGCTGGGAAGGACCCGGCAGACGTGGTGACTACCGGCGGAGCGTCACTTCTAAAAAGAGAATATCTGGAAAATGCGGCAGCAATGCTGGATTATCGTTTGCGTGCACTCAAAAAAAATTTTAACTTGCAAAAAGAGGATGAACGTCTTGCCTACTGGCAAAAAGCCCGGGTGCTTATAGCTCGCAGCAATGAATCTGTGGAACAGCATGCTCAATTGAAAAAAATTGCTAAAGAAATTGGTACTTCCCTAGAGGTATTAAGGGGGGACTTAGAGAAGATAATACAAGGATATCCGGAGAAAACCGTAAAGGTTCAGACTAAAGAAAAGGAAAACGGTAAACTTCCCCCACGGGGGCTAATGGAAAAAGAGCTGATTTCCTGTTTGCTACAATATCCGCGTTTTGCGCCGGAAATATGGAGGGATGTTCCTCCCTCTGATTTTAAACACAGCCCTTACAGGGAAATTGCGGAGCGTCTGCATGATTTTAGCCGGCAGGGGGAATCAGTTAATACAGCTGCACTTTTAAGTTACTTTTCCGATAGGGATACGCATAAATTAATTATAGATATATCTTTTGGGTCCCGCCCTGCTGACGAAACAACGGCACAAAAAACAGTAAAGGGCTGTCTAAAACGAATTAAGGCTCTGCGCTGGGCTGATGAGAGGGAACAATTGATTAAATCGCTCAGTGAAAGCGAAAAGCGTGAAGATATTAGCAGCAAGCTACGGAGAATTCAGGAGTTAAAGAATTGGGAAGAGGAGCTTTACCGTTCTGGGGAAGGAGAGAGTTCTGATGGCTAAAGATGTGGAGAAAAAATTGTCACTTCAGGAAATCCAACAATCCCTATTGCAAAAAGGGAAAAAGCGAGGCAATATCAGCTATAAAGAAATAATTGATGCCTTGCAGGATTTTAATCTGAATACTGAAGCCATCGATGATTTTTATGAAGAACTTTCCCGGCAAGGTGTTGAAGTTATTGACGAGATCGTCGATGTGGAATTAATTGAAGAGAATTCATTGAAAAATATTACCGAAGGGGAATTGGAAACACTTATTCCGGATGGTATTAGTGTTAATGACCCTGTGCGTATGTATCTTAAGGAGATTGGAAAGATTCCCCTTCTCACTCCGGAAGAAGAGATTGACCTGGCTAAAAAGATGGAAGATGGCAGCGAAGAGGCCAAGCGGCGTCTGGCCGAGGCCAACTTGCGTCTTGTTGTCAGCATTGCAAAGAAATATGTAGGACGTGGCATGCTCTTTCTGGATCTGATCCAGGAAGGGAACTTGGGTCTGATTAAAGCGGTTGAGAAGTTTGACTACCGAAAGGGTTACAAGTTTAGTACGTATGCAACCTGGTGGATTCGTCAGGCCATTACCCGGGCAATCGCGGACCAGGCTCGAACTATTCGCATACCTGTACACATGGTTGAGACAATTAACAAGCTGATTCGAATTTCCCGCCAGCTGGTTCAGGAGTTGGGACGGGAACCTACTCCGGAAGAAATAGCCCATGAGATGGATGTTAGTGTAGACCGGGTAAGGGAAATCCTAAAAATTGCCCAAGAGCCCGTTTCCCTGGAAACACCTATCGGTGAAGAGGACGATAGCCACTTGGGGGATTTCATCGAAGATCAGGAGGTGCAGGCTCCTGCTGATGCTGCTGCTTTTGAGCTCCTCAAAGAGCAACTGGAAGATGTGCTCGATACCCTGACACCGCGGGAGCAAAAAGTGTTGCGACTTCGTTTTGGCCTGGACGATGGACGCACCCGCACGCTTGAGGAAGTGGGGCAGGTTTTTGGCGTTACACGGGAACGGATCCGCCAGATCGAGGCTAAAGCATTGCGTAAATTGCGACACCCCATGCGCAGTAAAAGACTTAAAGATTATCTTGATTAATGTCTTGACTACCGTTGGTTCATCCGTTATAATATGAGTTGTCGTATTTTAGGCTTTCCTCAGTAGCTCAATGGTAGAGCAACCGGCTGTTAACCGGTAGGTTGTAGGTTCGAATCCTACCTGGGGAGCCATTTTATCTGGGCCCATAGCTCAATTGGTTAGAGCTACCGGCTCATAACCGGTCGGTTCTAGGTTCGAGTCCTAGTGGGCCCACCAAGAGCTTGGCCCCTTCGTCTAATCGGTTAGGACACCAGCCTTTCAAGCTGGCAGCAGGGGTTCGAATCCCCTAGGGGTCACCATTTTTTTTTGGGCGAATAGCTCAGCGGGGGAGCACCTGCCTTACACGCAGGGGGTCGTGGGTTCAAATCCCTCTTCGCCCACCATGATTAAATGGGCATCCGTAAAGGGTGTCCATTTAATCTATTTAAAGGATTGATTTAGCTGTTCTGATCCCTCTTCTTACACTTTTGAACAACAGCGGGGCTATACCCTCCGCTGTTTTCTTGTTTGCATACTTATGCATGATCAATAAAACTTGCGAAATATGTAGAAAAATTAATAGAAATAAATGATAATTTAGGGAAAATATGCTGTCGTAAATGTTATAATGTATTGGTTTCTCAATCATATGTTAAGGAATAATGTCAATCCACAAAATATTATTTGTCAGGGGGGCGAAACTTGTCCAAATCACTGCGTTGTTTATGTTCTATAGTCATTTGGATAATATTTTTGTGTCTTTGCCTGCACATAACTTCAGCTGATGCAGCGCCAGCAATTAAAGTGGTCGTGGATGGCCGGGAAGTATCATTTGATGTTTTCCCTTTTATGGAAAACGGACGTACGATGGTGCCCGTACGGGCGGTTATGGAAAGCTTTAATGCACCTGTTGACTGGGATAGTGAAACGGGCCACATTACTGTAATGGAAGAGGAACGTAAAGTGGTTCTGGCCATAGGCAGTAAAGTGGCCTTGGTTGACAATACCCCTGTAACCATGGAGACGGCCCCTTGCATCATTAATAAACGGACCTTTTTGCCCCTGCGGTTTTTAAGTGAAAAACTGGGTTATAATGTTAACTGGGAGTTGGAAAGTGCCACTGTTTTTATTAACAAAGGATTAACACAGGCAACACCGTCCCCCATTGTTTCTTCGGCGGTTGCTTTAAAACAAGAAAATGGGGAATACTGGAGTATATCCCTGGGAATCGCTGCAGCCGATATAAGATCCCACTTGGGTCTGCCGCAGCGGGTGGACCCAAGCCCTTATGGCCTTGACTGGTGGATTTATAACAAGGATCTTCAAAATTATTTGCAGGTAGGGATTAAAAACGGGCGGGTGGCGGCACTTTATACCTGTGGCATGGCGTTTACTTACGGCGGGGTTGCTTTTGGTGACGGGCAAACAGAACTGGAGCAAGCCTTTGACCTGAGGAAAACGGTCCGGTTTCGTTACGATGGGGCAACTTTTGTCATATCCCAGACGGATCGGGATTTGGCCGAAAACCCCCTTGTTAAAAAAGTTGGAGGGCCGGCCGCCATTTTCTTTCGAGATATTTATGCTGGAGGACAAGTAGTAGCTCTTTTTGTGTCTGATACGGAGACCTTACTAAAGCGAGGTGGTTTGAATTGGCATTGCCAGTTTGACTCCCACCGTCCTCCTGATATTTCCAGACCTTCCCTTAGTTCAAATCAAAAAGATGCGGTAGATACCGCCGCAGCTATGCAGCTCCTGGATCTGGCAAATAGTGCACGCTTGCGCCGCGGCATCCCTCTCCTTAACTGGCATCAGGGA
The DNA here is from genome assembly GCA_007131175.1 of Syntrophomonadaceae bacterium. GTDB lineage: Bacteria > Bacillota > Dethiobacteria > DTU022 > UBA8154 > UBA8154. Next base: position 5,303 of record SLRC01000043.1, on the reverse strand, counting down.
GCGGCTGGAGTGGCTAAGGGTCACAGTCAAGAGATGCAAGCGCATAATTACTTCAACCATGTTTCGCCAATTAACAGCAAAGGCCCATCTGATCGCCTCAGGGAGGCAGGTATTACGTTATGTTATGCAGGTGAGAACATTGCCTTTGGCCAACCTGATGCTCTCAGCGCTCATGCCGGCCTGATGAACAGCCTGGGTCACCGGGAAGCTATCCTGAACAGAAATTTTGCTTACCTGGGTGCAGGTGTGGTGGAAAATTATTATACCCAAAAATTTCTTACACCTTAAGACGGTGGGGTGCAGGATTATCCCCGCTTACCCAGGTTAGAGCAGCGGCGTTCAATTTTTTTAGCTGTTTTTTTTTCTTCAAGATAGCAACAACAATCACCCATGTCTATAAAGGTTTGAAGGGTTAAAAAAATGCTTCAGCAACCGGCAAGCATGGGATGTATTTTTAAAATAACTGCTAAAAAGATTTTTTCCCGGCGGGGTATCCATCAATAAAGTAAAAGCGAAAAGATTAGAAAAAACTTCCTCACATCCCTGGGATCCTGCGTGCAATAATTGGCCAAAGTCCGAGGGCGGCAATTGAGATACAAGATCTTTAAAAAGACCTAAAGTCTGAAGCCTGTTAAAATGCTTTTGAAAGATAAGATGCCCCAGTTCATGCAAAAAATAATAGCACCTTCTTTCCAGAGAGATTTCCCGGTTACTGTAGAGAATCACCGTATGGGTACTTGAAAGATAGCATGCAGCTGTTATCTCACGATAGGGTGGTGCAGTTACAAGGACAGGCCAGCCCCCCCGGCGGAAGAAATAAGTCGAGAAACCCTTTTTGCATAGTATTACAATCACCGTATGAACGGCGTTTCTCCACAGAATATGATCCCCTTCATTAGCCATATGCAGAGTTTTAAGGTACTGGACCACTTCCCGCATAGTTCTGTGTATATTTTTGTTTGCTCCCGTCAGACTGAAATCAGCAGTAAAAGCGGACGGAAGAATGCTCAATAAAATCCTCATTACGAGCAATCTTCCCGATTCCAGCCCCTCGCTGTAACACAAGCCATGGTGCATGGTAGAAAGAAGAGGTGCCAGGGCGTAGTAGTCCTCCATAATTTCCCTTCTTTTTTCTTTAATCATTATATCCCAGTAATCCTTATATATTTCTTCATCGTTAGTCATGGAAAGCATCTTTTCCAGAAAATCTATGGTCAGCTGAACCGGTTCAGCCGTTTCGATTTTTCTTTTAATGGTAACGTTCAAATTAAATGCCCCCTTGCTTCAGTTTTAAAAAGGAAGGATTCTGCAGCATTGACACAGGGGAATCTCCCTAATTTATTTTGTGCTGCAAGAGAGAAAGATATGAAATATTTATTAGCTTTTCTAATCCGTCCATATAATGGTTAACAAGCCATTTAGTGGTATGGGAGTAAATATGTTCACGTTGTCTCCTTTCCAGCCAGTTGGTATAATTCTACAGTGAAAGTGTAATTGGAAAGGGGAAATCTATGGTAACAAAATTAGGGTTATTCTCCAGAAGCATTGGTATTGACCTGGGAACAACAACTACGCGGATATATTTAAAAGAAAAGGGAATTGTTTTAAAAGAACCATCGGTTGTGGCTGTGTATAGTGGTACAGGCCAGGTTTTATCTGTGGGAAAAGAAGCTTATCAAATGATCGGGCGTACTCCTGCAGATATCTTTATTCTGCGACCGATTAGGGACGGGGTTATCTCTAACTTTGAAATAACAAAAATTATGTTACAGGAGTTTATTTCCAGGATTTTTCCCATGCGTTTTCATGTATTGCCACGGAGTGCAGTGGTTAGTGTTTCGCTGGGTATTACAGAAATTGAAAAAAGGGCAGTGATAGAGGCAACCAGGCAGGCGGGAGTTAAAAATGTATATCTCGTGGAGGATTCTATTGCAGGTGCCATTGGTACTGGCTTACCCATAGCGGAAAATTGCCCAAACCTGATTGTGGATATTGGAGGAGGTACATCTGAGGCTGCGGTAATTGCCCTTGGGGGTATTGTTAATAAAAAAAGTTTACGCGTTGGCGGGGAATATTTAAACGAGATCATCGGTAACTTTATCCGTAAGAAATACAATTTCCTTGTGGGGCAGAGAACGGCAGAGTTTGTAAAGATTCAAATCGGTGCTGCAGTACAGTCTGTCCCAAAAGAGCATTTGGAAGTGAGGGGGACGAATCTTTCAAACCGAATGCCCGGGAGTTTAACTATAGATTCCTGGGAAGTGGGAGAGGTTCTCTCAGAAATAATCAACACCATGACTACAATGATAAAAAACACCCTTGAGGGTACCCCTGTGGAAATAATGACTGATATTATGGAAAAGGGAATCGTTTTAACAGGTGGCGGCGCCCTCTTAAAAGGACTTCCCCAGGTTGTAACTGAAAAAACTAATATACCCGTATCCATTGCAGATGAACCACTGGAGAGCGTGGTGCTTGGAACAGGCAAAATTCTTTCATCCATGGCTATTTTAAAAAAACTGGCCTGAGTATAAAGATGCATGATTATAATGATATATTCTCATCTTCCGTTAATATCTTCATTACAGGAGGTGGGGTGGCCTTGCTAAGCCAAGGCTTTTTTTGTATCGGCAAAAGATTTTTCCAATGCAGGAAAATGGAAAATATTGTGGAATACTTACTTCCATAACGTTAAAGAGAGGGTGCTTAGTAGTTGAAGCTATTTACTACAAAGAAAAATATTTATTTTTTAATAGGCGGTGTAATCCTGGTTGCCTTGCTGGTATCATTTTTTTTGTTAAGGGGAAAGGAGCCAGCCGTTTATACTTTTGCCCAGTTGTGCAGACTTACCGCTGGTGAAGTGGAGCGATTGACCATAATAGAAAGTGCTGGTGGGGAACATCTTGTGGTGGAAGATAAGGAAACCATAGTTGATTTTTTGGAAATTTTATCCACGCCTGCTTTTCAGGAAATGGGGGACAGGGGATCAAGGTCTGAATGGACCCATAAGGTGGAACTTTACCGGGATGCAGAAAGCTATCTAAGACTAATATTTAACGGGGAAGAGGTTGAATTGGCCAGTTATGAACAGGGTTACAAAGAGTGGGAAGCCCTGTATACCATGGACACTGACTTAACTTTTCAGTTAAAAGAATACCATGAACGTTTGCTCGAGGCTAAGGAGAAAGCACGGGAAGAAGAGTTGGGGGAGTTGGTTCCTGCACGGTTAACGGTTAAAGAGATTGAGCCTGCCATATGCGTGGTAATTAACAATTATCCCTCGGCCCGACCTTCATCCGGATTACAGGAAGCTGACATTATCTACGAGTTCCTCGTAGAGGGTGGCACAACCCGTTACCTTGCAGTATTCAAAACAAAACACCTGGAAAACTTTGATATTGGGCCTATACGCAGCTTGAGACCTTATTTTGCTGTCCAGTCATTAGAATACGGTGGAATTATTGCTCATAGTGGCTATTCGGTACGTACCATGGAGATGATCTCAGGGTTGGGAATTTTCCAAATAGGTGATGTTGGCAATAACTTTTGGCGTGACCGCTCAAGGAGGGCGCCGCATAATCTTTATACCAGTATTGATAACCTTTACCGTGTTGCTTTGAACCGCATTGATGTGGTGGAACGGGTGTACGAACTGGATAAGGAGGTGAAGGTTGGGTATCAGTTAGGCCAGACCGTCAATATCAATTATTCTGGCCATAACCGGGTGAGCTACCTTTACGATGATAATAAAGGAGTATACTATCGTTACATTAACGATAACCCCCACAGTGACCGGGAAACGGGGGAACAGTATTATGCGGACCGGATTATCATACGTGAAACGTCCCACCGGAATGTTCCCGGTCCGGAAGGGTTGGTTGATATCGACTTGCAGGGTGTGGGCGAGGGGTTACTCTATGAGAAGGGGCGCAAGTATTATATTACCTGGGAAAATCCCGGGCGGGAAACTACATACTATTATACGCCGGATATCCCTGTGGAATCAATCCCAGGCACCACCTGGATCCAGGTAGTGCGCCGTTAAACCTGTTTCGCATGCTCGTACTGAGCTAACAGGAAGGTGCTAATCAATGATGCAGCCACGGCAATATCTTCAGTGTGGAGATAGCTGTTGGCAGCAGCATCAAACAGGAAATTTGCAGAACCGGGTATTTCTGCGTCACTTAGCCAGAACTTCAGCGTTATGGGAAAACGGGGTAAAAATTGAAAAACGGCACAAACATCCGCTTCTTCTTTGAATACTGAATTGAGAGCACTGCATGCATTTTTTATCACGTCAACCGGCTTGTGTGCAAAGCAGTCAACGATGGGGACGGACGCCATTTTGAGAAAGGCGGGATTAAATACATAGCCTGCTTCCAGTTCTTTATAAGGAATTAGACTTCCAGTAAGGGCCGCATTATCGGCCCTGGCCAAGTGGTTTAGAACAATCAGGCGCCAGGACCAAAGAGGCGTATAAACGGTTCCCCTAAAGCGTACTGTTCCTTCCGGATATCTTACAACCAGTTCTTGCCCAAGGCTTGGGACAATGAACGATGAGCCCGTGGGATCAAAGGTGGTCCCACTTTTTTTTGCCATTTCGTAAGGATCTTTTTTTATGAAATTGCCAAGCGTATGATTGTACGTATCCCTGTACGAGCCAACGTCTTCTTCCCCAATCATGTATGAAAACATACCTTCACATCCTGATAATGAATAGTAGGGTCGCTCCGTATGCTTGCAGAGCGACCCGTTTGGTTTAATATTGTTCCGGGGCTACATCTACCAGCGGTGGTAATAATGGACGGTCCCTGTCTTCATTTTTCTTCTGATCATCCGGTAAGCAGCCTGTTTAAACCAGGTTCGGGTAATGGGTATGAGAAGCGCAAACCCCAACAGGTCTGTGATTAGTCCGGGAGTGAGCAGAACAGCTCCACCAACCAGGATACAGGCCCCATCCAATAACTCTTCACCTGGAAGTGAACCCCTTCCCATATCCTGCTGCATACGATAAAGGACCTGCAAACCCTGTGAACGGGCTAACATTACTCCGAAAAAACCTGTGGCCGCCACCAGAAAAATGGTTGGCCAGGTTCCGATTACCCTGCCTACTTCAATCAATAGGAACAACTCCACCAAGGGAACAAGTGTAAACAATAGCAACAAATACACCAGCATTTTTTAAAAATCCTTTCTGTTAAAATTTTCAATGTGAATTCCATCAATATTTATTATATCAGAAATTGGCCGAAAGGTTTAGGAATGGGTGCCTGCCTTAAAAATATATGCAATAAATATAATTT
>SLRC01000178.1 GCA_007131175.1 Syntrophomonadaceae bacterium | reverse complement strand
GCAGCCGGGAAACGCTGTTCTAAAAATCCTATATGTCAGCTTATTTTTTTGGTGGCTCCATTACGGCATCCACAAATTCTTGATCAAAAGGCTTCGCTTCCACTTGTAATTGACGATATTTAATAAAATCAATTGTGCTAGTGCCTCTTTCTTTTTTGCTATTAAAAGCATTAAAGCCAAGATAGGCTTCGTTCTGCATATTCGAGGCCAGCCAGTGGCGATTCATGTTCTTGTTTGTATCCCAGAAGAATTTCTTTTTCTGGCGTATACCATCAACGGACACCATCAGGCAATTGGGGAAAAGATTGGTAAGTGTGTAGATTACTTTGTTTACTTCTTTATCTAGAGGGCTGAGGTCAAGTTCTCCTTCTTTGATTATTTTCTTGGCTGCTGCAGCAGCATCGCCACTTGCAAATTCACCGTAGACAATCTGCCCGTCTTCAACATATTTGTCAGTAACAACCTGGGGATTGCGGACAAACTTGCCGTTTACCTTTAATACGGGAACAGCCTTTGAAATCAATCCCACACGTTCCATCTTATAAGCACTCCACATTTCACAGGAGATACAGCTCCACATTGCCTGCTCCGCAGTAAGAAACTCAGGCAGAAAGTCTGTTGAACCGCCAACCGGGGCCGAGCCATGTCTGGGTCCGGCCTGACCAAAAATCGCCATATCTGAAGCTATGGCAAGGTCGCAAGCCATACCAATTTCCTGGCCGCCGGCAACCCTCATACCGTTGACACGGCAAATAACCGGTTTCTTTGCTAAAAGAATAGAATCCACCATGCCGTTAAACAAATCAATGTAAGAACCATATTCAGTAGTTCTGCCGCTGTAATATTCGGCATACTCAACGGTGTTACCACCGGTGCAAAACGCTGTATCACCGGCAGCAGTGAAAACTATAGCCACAACCGAACGATCCATGGAGGCCTTGTGCATTCCTGCAATTACACCTTTTACCATCTGTGTGGTATAGGAGTTGTACTGCCTTGGATTATTTAGGGTTATCCAAGCTGAGTAAAGACCTTCCACAGCATTGCCACTGCCATCCACAACGGGTTTTTTTTCAAAAATGATACTAGGTGCTTCGGTACTAAAAAATTCATCTCCATAAATTTGATGATCCACGATGCCATCCTGACGGGGGTATTTGTTTAAATCTACCATGATAATCCTCCTCAAATTTTCTTAATTTCTGTACCTGTTAAACTTGTTGTAAGGAAAGCAGGCTGACGTCTGTTTGCACCCTTTTATCTTAACCTGGAAATGGGTGGCACACAACATACACCTCCTTGTTACCCTTTAATAATATCTAAAGATACAAACAGGCTCCCGCCGGAACAAATGTATCACTCTGCTATGCCGGTACCAGTTCATAGCTGAGTTGCCCGCTCGGTAAAGTAACGGTAACCGCTTTTAAATCCATTCCCACTTTTGCATCCTCTTCGGCCAGCTCTTTGCTGATCCGTCCAAACACCTTTACTCCGTCAAAATCAGCCAGGGCCAGTGTATAAGGGGTATCATCCTCGAAGCCCGTTGGCCCGTAGTGAACCTTGGTAAAACTAATTAGTTTACCCGTTCCTTCTATCTTTATCCATTCAACCTTGCTATCCGGACACCAGGGACAATCAGCACGGGGCGGAAAAAATACCCGTCCGCACTCCAGGCATTTTGTGGCTGCCAGTTCCCCTTTTTCCAGGTACTCTATGAAGTCTGCAACTTTAGTTTGTGAGGCAAAGCTTACCCTGCCAAACTTTTCAAAGCCCATATTTTTCTACCTCCCGAAGATGATCACATTGCCATAGATACCGACGCCACCAATATTGTGAACCAACCCGATCTCCGGATCGGGCACCTGGATATCTCCCGCTTCACCACGCAATTGCAAGACAATGGTGCGTACCTGTGAACCGCCTGTAGCTCCGATAGGATGTCCTTTTGATAACAGGCCGCCGTCCACATTAACAGGTATTTTGCCCTCAAGATAGGTTTCACCCTCACGGATTAGCTCCACACCCTTGCCGGGCTCTGCAAAACCCAGGTTTTCATAAGCCATCAGTTCAGCAATGGTAAAACAGTCATGAACTTCAGCCACATCAATATCAGAAGGCCCTACACCGGCCATCTCGTAAGCCTGTTTGGCTGCCAGCCGGGCACTATTCAGGCCATCAAGCGACTCCCTGCCGGACATGGTTAATGATGCAGTTGCTGCACCCAGCCCCATTATCCAAACCGGTTTTTTTGATATTTCTTTGGCCTTTTCTGCACTGGCCAGGATAACACAGGATGATCCGTCTGCATTGGCACAACAATCAAACCGCTTGAGCGGGCTTGCCACCGGTTCCCCGCTTAGCACCTGATCCAGATCAAGTCCTTTGCGATAAACGGCCTTTTCATTAAGCTGTCCATATTTTGCAGCTTTTACACGAATCAACGCAAGATCTCTCTCTGTGCTTCCATATTTATGCATATGGGCACGGGCATGCATGGCATAATATGCGGGCATCATTGTTCCAAAGGGAGATTCCCACATAATATCGGCACCCCTGCCCATTCGCTCCTGTGAATCAGCCGAACTGATTTCCGACATTTTCTGGAATCCCAGTACCACCACTACATCGTGCAAACCTGATTTTATTAAAGAATAGGCCACCCTGATCCCTGTTGTGCTGGAAGAGCAGACCGTTTCAATTGCAAAAGTGGGCTGGGGATTTAAACCAAGATACTCGGCAACAAGCCCGGATGGACTCCGCTGCTTATCATATTCCGGTGCGGAACCGATTATCGAAGCATTAATATCATCAGGCGTTATACCCGCATCTTTTATTGCTTCGCGGAATGCTTCATAAGCTAGTTCCCGAATTGAACCTTCATAATTCCGGACAAAAGTGCTTTGCCCCACACCAATTATGGCTACATCCTTTGCCATTTATTGTTCCCTCCCTCATACAAAATATCTCACATCCGACAGTTATATCGTTTTCTAGTTGATTATCTTTAAAGGCCGTTTGCCGATTACAGCATCACCATGCCACCGTCAACGCAGATAGTCTGCCCCGTTATATAGCTGGAGTCTTCAGAAGCCAGAAAAACCACTATTGGACCGATCTCCTCCGGTTGTCCAAAACGTCCCATGGGAATTCTCTCCAGGTATTTTTCCATAAACTTGGGATCCTTGGCAATGGTTGCAGTCATATCTGTCTCGGCCATGGGAGCAATACTGTTTACCCTGACATTGTAACGTGCCAACTCCTTGGCAGCAGACTTGGTTAAGGCATAAACCCCGCCCTTGGCAGCAGTATAATTAACCTGACCAACAGTCCCCAAAAGCCCGGCAGAAGAAGTAATATTAATGATAGAACCGCTTTTCTGCTCCATCATCGGCCCAGCAACAGCTTGGAGACAATAAAACGTACCCGTCAGATTAATCCTGATAATATCATCCCAGGCTTCCTCAGTCATCTTCCAGAGCATAGCCGGTTTGGTAATACCAGCATTGTTAAAAAGCACATCGACCCGACCAAAAGTTTCCAAAGTCTCCTTTACCATTTCCCCTACCTGATCCCTGTTTCCCACATCAACCTGTTTGACAAGGACACGCCGCCCCAGATCCCTGGCAGCAGCCGCAATCCCATCATCTTCCTGAATGCTGCGGCTTACCAGAACCAAATCCGCGCCTTCCCGTGCCAGCGAAAGGGATACGGCTTCGCCAATACCCTTACGAGCTCCAGTTACAATAGCTACTTTACCCTGCAATTTCATTTCTTCCTCATCACCTGCCTGATCTGTAAAATAGGTTACCCCAGTCATTGCCTGCCTTAACGGCATCTGTCCGTACTGCTTAAAGTAACTATTGAACGGGCTTTATTGTTGTGTACAATAAAATTTTCCCGAAACAAAAAGTCTGCCGCCCTTTCCGTTTCAAGTCTCACTCCCACCCATTCTGGCAGGTTACCTGTACCGACAAAGGCAATTACTCTATCTATTATTTTCGTCAAGCAGATGACAAACTCCTTCTGTTTTTAATGAGGTTGCAATATTTTCTTTTAAAAGTGCCGGTGAAGCTGTGGGTGCTTCCATGTATACGTGCTTTTTTACTTTTATCAAGATCCTCCAAAATTCCTTCCCATTTTAACTACTTTAACCGATTAAAAAGATTCTGAATATCGCTTAAAAGCATGGCAGTATGGTTATACCGGTGTGAATTAAGGATTAACCACTAAGTGCTAATCCACGCATTCAACTTATTGACGGATGCGCGGAAATGAGGATATAATTAGAATATAAGTTATATTGCACGCATTTATGCTTACAGGTGGTGCATCATATTGCAGTATCCAGGTTTACCTGAAAATATTCCCAAATATGAATTACTACTCGCCTGTCAGGTAGGCGCCTTGCTTACAACAAATAAAAACCTGGAAGATTTGCTGCAAGGAATCCTGCAAACTGCAGTAAATTCCCTGGGTTTTCACCAGGTAGGGTTGATCCTGTTGCCTAAGGGCAAACACCCGGTCTCCTGGAGTGCCTCTTTAAATGGTGCTGAAACGAAAAAGACAAAAGAAACAGGCGATACTTCAAATTTGAACAAGTTTCTGAGCTTCCAAAACGAAAAACCTAAAAAGTATCGTAAAATGCTGGAACCGCTCCATCCGGTAATCGCCACCACATTACCGGTGGTATTAAAAGCGGGAGATCCTGTTAGCATTATGGAAATAGGCATTTTTGGAATGGATCGAAACAACGCCCAGTACATGCTGGTTAAAGCTGTTTCCGTAGCGCGCCATATTGCTGATACCCTGCAAGATTCCTTTTTCAAGAGGCAGAAAGATCCTCACCTCAGAAAAATGGCTGTATGGCTGGAAATGATTAACACAATTAGTTCCACCCTTGATATTCGTGAAGTTATGCACGTTGTATGCCAGCTTACCGCCGACTATTTTTCTGCCAAAAGCTGCATTTACTTGCTGGATGAGAAAGAGCAAACCCTCATACCAGCAGTGGGTGTGGGAAGTTATGATCCTGTATTAAAAAAGAAATTTAAAGCGCTGAAAGGGATCCGCCCTTTCCCTGCCATAAACCGGGTTATTGAAACACAGCAACCTGTAATTGTTACACCTGCCAATATAAATCAGCATTTAACACCCGATATTATTATTAATTTTGGTTATAGCTGGTTGGTATTAGTGCCCATTCTCAGCAGGGATAAAACCATCGGTGTTATGCAAGTGGACAGGCCTGAAGAATCAGCTGGTTTTAACCAGGAAGAAACAGAAATTATATTTGCAATAGCTAGGGCAACGGCAATCGCCATAGAAAATGCCCAGCTAATAGAAATGCTCGGTCAGAAAGAACAACTCCTGCACCACCTTGTAAATAAACTAATTACGGCACAGGAGGATGAGCGGAAACGGCTGGCAGCAGATTTGCACGATGGAATCATTCAATCCCTCATTGCCATCTGGTATCGACTGCAGCGCATTGCCCCACCAAATGAAGTGGGTGATGAAGAATGGCAGGCCGAAATTTTTGATACAACAAGGCTGCTTAATGAACAAATACTTGAAATTCGCCGCATGCTTTACGATCTGCGTCCCCTGATCCTGGACAACTACGGGCTTTTTCCTGCCGTGGAATCTTATGTGCAAAACCTGCAGGATAAAAACAATATTTCCGTTGATGTGGTTATCCTAGGTAAAAACGAAAGCCTGAATTCCCGTATCGAAATTACCCTGTTTAGGATTTTACAGGAAGCCCTGACAAATGTGCTTAAGCATGGAAATGCCACCAATGCCCGTGTTGAATTAACAACGAAAGCCGACTCAGTTTCTTTAATCGTTGAAGACAACGGAACCGGCTTTGACACTTCTCTTTTATCCACCGCCCATTACCATGAACGCTTGGGCCTGGCAGGCATACAGGAAAGGGCCCTTTTGCTAAATGGCATCTGTAGCATCGAATCATGGCCGGGCAAAGGCACGCGTATGTCCGTTGACATTCCCATCCCGGAAGAAAGGGAAAAATAATGCAGAGTATAAAGGAGCAGTGATTGGATTGACCATTAAGCTACTAATTGTGGACGACCATCCCATGGTAAGGGAAGGACTTGTTACCATGCTTGGCAGCTGTGGCGAGATTGAAATTGCAGGGAGTTGCAGTAACAGTGAAGACGCACAGCGTATGGCCCAATCCCTGAAACCGGACGTTATTTTGATGGATATAAAAATGGAAGGGGTAAACGGGATTGACACGGCACGACAAATCCTGGGAAAACTACCTCAAATAAAAATTATATTTCTGACCGTCTTTGAAGACACCGAATCCATACGCCTGGCTTTGCAGAGTGGGGCTTCCGGATATTTGTTAAAGCACATTACCCAGGAGAAGCTCATGGATACAATTAAGCGGGTGTTCCACGGGGAAACAATAATTGATCAGTCCGTATTCCATCAGATTGTAAATGACTACACCCGCCTCAGTAAAAAAATAACAGACGTTGAAGATAGCAGTATAAACGAAGAAGAAACAGATCTGTCGGACCAGGAAATAATATTAACCCCAAGGGAGCAGGAAATTCTCTATCATCTATCCCGGGGGTTTACAAACAAAGAGATTTCAACAGCCACCAATCTAGCTGTTGACACGGTAAAAACGCATTTACGCAACATATTCCGCAAACTAGGCGTAAAAAATCGCACTCAGGCAATTTCCCGGGCATCGAAAATGGGGCAAACCATTCCAAGTTTTTTCTGCGGCTTGGACAGGTATACGGATAATTCTTAAATATTACGGATTTATAATTGCGTCTGCAAAATCAATTTCCTGCAAACCCTTTGAGCAGCGTTGGGGTAACTCCATGTAAAGAGAGGTGGCATATTCAAGGTATTTAGCCATCTTATCCGGTATGGCGCCACAGTCCCGGGCTGGAATACCCATATACAGCCTTCCCGCAGGAATTACTGTTCCTGCTGTTATGATTGCACCTGCACCGATAAAGCAACCACTGCCAATTGTAACATTATCCATTATAATGGCCCCCATCCCCACCACAACGTGTTCATCGAGAATCGGGCCGTGCAAAATGGAACCATGCCCAATATGACTGCGCGATGCCAGTCGTGTTACAACTTCAGGAGCAGAATGAATAATACAGTTCTCCTGGATATTGGAATAAGGACCAATTATCACCGTTCCCCAATCGCCCCTGATTCGCGCTCCCGGCGCAATGTAACACCCTTCACCAATGGATACATCTCCAATAATGGTGGCTTCAGGGTAAACAAACGCGCTTTTAGCTACCCGTGGCCGTTTCTCTTCAAATTCATAAACAGGCATATGACTCACTCACTTTATAATTTATTACAAAAAAGCCTGTCTGCGTAGCCACTTCTGAGAGGCAGATACACAAACAGGCATTTATGTACACCTGTAATAATCAAAAGTTTAGCAGGGTGTTGAAGTATCTTGCCCCTCACCAACCTCAAAACGAACAAAGCGTCGGATTAGCATGTTTTCACCAAGCTTAGCAATTTTTTCAGTCATTAGTTTAGCGATTGTAATATCCTGATCCTTAACAAATAGCTGTTCCAACAGGCAATTTTCCTGATAATATTTTTCCAGCTTGCCGCTAACAATTTTATCAACTATTTTCTCCGGCTTTCCTTCACGAATGGCCTGCCCCCGCAGGATCTCCTTCTCTTTTTCCACGATCTCCGGGGGAACTTCTTCCCTTTCCAGGTAAGCAGGATTGGTTGCCGCTACCTGCAGACAAATATCCCGCACAAACTCTTTAAAATCAGGGGTTTTTGCCACAAAATCGGTTTCACAATTAACTTCAACCAGCACCCCAACCTTTCCCCCCAGGTGAATATAGGAATCAACAATTCCCTGAGCAGCTACTCTCCCGGATTTTTTTGCAGCTTTTGCCAACCCTTTCTCCCGTAAAAGGTTAATCGCCTTTTCCTTATCTCCACCTGTTTCCACGAGGGCGTTCTTGCAATCCATCATTCCCGCCCCGGTAATGGTCCGTAGTTCTTTGACCAGCTCTGCTTTGATCAATTTTTCACTTCCCCGTTGTTATAATAATATATTTATTGGTTTAATTAGTAACAAATATCCGGTTATTTTATCTCGTTTCTTCAGTTTTTTCCATCGTCTCGTTTTCGGTATTAGATTCAGTTTCCGGCACCACTGCCTCTTCAACTTGTTCAACTTCTTCCGGTAAATCTTCAGCCTCTTCCCCAAACGTTTCTTCGTCGTCTGCATCCGCTGTTGCTTTTTCTTCATCCTCCAGTGCAGCCTTTTCAGCTGCTTCTTTTTCCTCAGCCTCTTTTTCTGCCGCCATCTGCAAACCCTGTTTTCCTTCTAACACGGCTTCTGCCATTTTTGAAGTAATCAGCCTTACTGCCCGGATGGCATCATCATTACCGGGAATAAGATAATCCACCTCATCAGGATCACAATTTGTATCCACTATGGCTACAATGGGGATTTCCAGTTTAATCGCTTCGGCAACGGCGATTTTCTCTTTGCGTGGATCAACTATAAAAATGGCACCGGGCAAATCTTTCAGGTCCCGTATACCTCCCACAAATTTTAGCAATTTCTCTTTTTCATGATTCAGTTTAATAACTTCTTTCTTAGGCAGAAGATCAAAGTGCCCTTCTTCCTCCATCTTTTCCAGGTCTTTCAGCCTTTTAATCCGTTTGCTGATGGTGGTGAAATTAGTCAACATACCACCCAGCCAACGCTGATTGACGTAAGGCATTTCACAACGGCCAGCCTCATCAGCGATGGATTCCTGTGCCTGTTTTTTGGTTCCCACAAATAGAATTTTTTCTCCTTGCAGTGTTAAATCTTTTATAAAATTATAAGCAATATCCATCAGGCGAACCGTCTTTTGCAGGTCAATAATATAGATACCGTTTCTCTCCGTGAAAATATACTTCTTCATTTTGGGGTTCCAGCGCCTGGTCTGATGCCCAAAATGAACTCCCGCCTCCAACAACTGCTTCATAGTTACAACTGCCAATTATCTTTCCTCCTCTTAGGTTATTTCCTCCGCCGCTTCATCACCCTGCAGAACCCCGAAAAAGAGCACCTCTGCACGGCTCCAGCGGCGTGTGTGTTGAAACCATAACGTAGTATAGCACAGACATCAGAAAATGGCAACTCATAGCAAATCTTAGCTAATCGCAAGCAGAATCATCTGGAGAATTATTTTCACCTTTTAATTATTATTTAAAACCTGTTATTTCAAGTCTTAGCAGAACCGCTGATTCAGCCTGCTTCCCCAACGGGCAGGGGTCTCCTTTGCAAAGCATCCAGAAAAGCAAAATCGGGCAACCCATCACGTGTGGGAAACGAAACCTCACCCTGTATCAGAGGTCTGACATAATCAATAAGGTTTTGGGAAACCCCATTCCCCCGTTTGTTGATCCAATCATGGGGAATTTTCTTTTCAATATTGGCGACTCTGCTCAGTTCAATCCTTCCCGGAAGGCAAACATAACCATGGCTGTTATCCCGTTCCAAGGTAACCATAAGGCCGGAGCTGCCTTCAGCTGCCATTCTTACTGCCTCCATGCCGGCCATGTAAGCTTCATTAACATCGGTAGCCGACAAACAATGTGCTGCGGCACGCTGAGCCGTACCCAGGATATTGCAACGCACCTTGATACCGATCTCTTTTTCCACAAACGTCTTCAGCGTTTCCGCCAAGCCGCCAAGCATACTGTGGCCAAAAGAATCCCTGTCTTTCGCAGCAAATATATATTTTCCATTTTTATCTACCAACCCCTCAGATGCAACCACGTAAACGTGGCCAATATCCTGATAGGTATCTTCCACATCTTCAAGAAACCGTTCCACATCAAAAGGGGTTTCGGGAAGATAAATGAGGTGAGGACTATCTTCTGCATTACGCCTTGCCAGCGCAGTTGCCGCTGCCAACCATCCCGTATTCCTCCCCATCACTTCCATAATGGTTACACATTTGCTCATAAGTAAACCCTTTAAGTCAATTCCTGTCTCCATAACCGTGGTAGCTAAATATTTAGCTGCACTCCCAAATCCAGGACAATGGTCTGTAAAAGGCAGATCATTGTCAATCGTCTTTGGAATTCCAATAACATACAGTTCATATTGTTCCTGCTGTGCCAGCTGGTGAACCTTATGGGCCGTGTCCATAGAATCGTTACCGCCAATATAAAAGAAATAACGTATATTTTTTTTCTGAAATATACGCAGCAGCTTTAAATAATCATCATCCTGTAATTTGTAGCGGCATGAACCCAGTGCCGCTCCCGGAGTATGGCGCAGGCTTTCAATCAAATAACTGCTTTGTGCACTGAGGTCAATAAAATTTTCTTCCAGCACTCCTTTAATGCCATGCATGGCGCCAAAAAGGGAATCCTTTGCACCCTGCTCTTTCCACGCATGAACAACTCCACAAACACTGTTATTAATAACTGCAGTAGGACCTCCGGACTGTGCTACGATACCTTTTCCCATTGCTCTCACCCATCTCAACCCTTTCTAATTAGTGGCTATGTATATTAGGCAAGGGGGTGAATCATGGGGGTCACTACGTTATTATCTCGTTTTACATTTCCTATCATAACTTATACTGCGCTTTTTTTAAAGTGGCAATAGCTACCTCTTCAGTCATAAAGAAAGTTGCTTTTTAGAAACCTTTTCAGGGTTTCATACGTCTAATAATCATAAAAAGATAAAAGGAGGTTTTTTACATGAAAAAGTTAAAAATAATTTTATTTGTTTTAATCATTGCCCTGGTGTTTTTAAGCGCCTGCAGCTCCCCGGATGTTTCTCCTCCGGGCAATCAAGTTCCAGAACCAAATGGTCAGGACGTGGAACCGGAGCCTGCGGAACCGGAACCAGCTGAATGGCCCGCCACCATTGAAGAGGGGATTATGATTGAAGGTATGGAAGAACAGCTTACCTTGCATTTTTACGATGGTGGAACATTTGTTACCTATGTACCGCAGGATATGCTTGCAGAGTCAATAGCATCCGGTGATGCCCATTGGTTTTATGCAAACTACGGTGGCACTAAAAATGAAGACGTTTATTTGAAACTGTTCTTTTTTCCGGAAACAAATGGCGCAAAACCCTTTCTGACTGAAGAAAAAGAGAGGTTGTCACTTCAAGACATTAGCTTACAACGTGTGGCAGATGCAGAAAAAATTCATGACTGGTCCTTGGAGGAATATAAAAGCGTGGATGGAGCTTACGCCGTATATGTAATCCTGGGAGAACATCAAGCACAGTATTTTAGTTTTGTTATTCACTATCCCTGGGAATTTGGTGATGGCTTCGAGCCAAGGGTCAACAAAATTATGGAACATTTGTATTGGACAGATACTGACGAATACCTGCTTTAAGAATAAAGTAAAACCATAAAGTAAAATCATGCAAATCTTATCAAAAAGGGAATTAAAAAAACATCACGGGCACGTGATGTTTTTTTAATTAATTATGAGCAAACCTGTAAGCCGAGTTCTGTATCTCCCAAAAAGGAGCGGCAGCCATCTATCTTAGATGTCAGTTGCCTGATATCTCCAGCGACTCATACCCGGGGGACTCAGCGGGCAACTTCATTTCCCCCCTATTCAGTCTTGCTTCGGGTGGGGTTTACCTAGCCAGCCGGTCTCCCGGCTGCTGGTGCGCTCTTACCGCACCGTTGCATCCTTACCCGGCACTCAACTGAAGCTTTATCATATAAGTTTCAATGATACTTAAAGACTGCGTACCCTTTATTCGTGATAAAAGCTTCAGTTGAGTGCCGGGCGGTTTGTTTCTGTGGCACTTTCCTTAAGGTCGCCCCCACTGGGTGTTACCCAGCACCCTGCCCTTCGAAGCTCGGACTTTCCTCGAAGGCATAAAGCCCTCGCGACTGCCCGGTTTACTCATATACAATACCTTTGCTTTTATTTTAGCGTACAGGGCTCTCTTTGTCAAAAATAACGGTAGGGCGAGGCAGGACAATCTTTGCCTTTATTGTAACATGTATCCATAATAACGCTTAAAGTTCCTGCAGAAATTGCAGCACTTCATTCAATTCTTTAACAGAAACAACTTCAATCTTACGCGCCACACGCTTTGCTTCCTGATAATTTTCTTCCGGAACGAGAAAATATTCAATCCCTGCCCGTTCTGCCGCAACCACTTTCTGTTTAACGCCGCCGATACCCCCTATTTTGCCATTCAGGGAGATTGCTCCCGTACCGGCGATGGCATGGCCTGCTGTCAAATTATCTGAAACAAGCCTATCCATTATTTCCAATACAAACATTATCCCGGCAGATGGGCCAATTACAGGACCCGTTTCAATATTAATATCAAGGGGTAAAAGAGGCTGCCAGTTAAGTGTACTCACATAAATACGCAGAGCAGCTTTTTCAGTTGTATCCATATGATACGTGGTGGTAACATTTAAATCAAGCAATTCCTCACCCCGTTGTACCGTCAGATTAGTTGATTCACCAATCCTTTTTGCCTGAATGAGGTTAACCACCTCTTCAGCCAAATAAACATCCTGCCCCTCCACAGCCTTAATAACGTCTCCCGCCAATAATATCCCCTCTGCGGGGCTCCCGGAAATAATTTCTTTAATTTCAACCCCATCGCTGGCAATTGACACGTCATAACCTGCCCTTTGCAAGGCGATCACTTGAGCCAGATATTTGCTGTCCTGCATCCAGCTTTGCATTATTTGATTATATTCCTCCAACGACATTCCAGGAGGTATTACTCCGGAAACGGGCCGCAGATCCAAAACTGGATTAACGGATGCATAAAGAAATGCCCATAGATTAGCTTCCTGCTGGGCCACAGTCACCATATAAAACTGACCTTCCTCATCCCGGACCTTACCTTCCACCTGGACTTTGTCCCCCAGGCTTTCAGCAGTACCGGGCTTGATTATATAATACCCCGTTTGGATGTAGTTGCCAAAAGCAATAAACACCAATCCTATAATAAATGCAACCCGAAAAGTCCTGTTCAAAAGATCCCTACTTTCTTTGCTCCAAGAGCGTTAATATTTGCGGCAAAGCTTCCCGCGCAGCCACCTCTCCCGCATCAATAGCTTCAGAAGCCCTTTCAAATTGTGATGGAGCAATGTCATCCAGCTCAGGCATTATGACAATATCGGTTTCTGTTAACTGGAAACGGCAGATCTCCTGTTGCATGATTTCAAAAGACCGGGTGACTATATCCAAAACAGAATTAAACCTGGTACTCCGTCGATAAATGCCTGTATCCACGGCGATTACAATCTTTGCCCCCATTTCCCGCACCACATCAACGGGAATTCGATCAAGTACTCCCCCGTCCACAAGCAGCCTATCATCAGAGGCCAGGGGAACAAAAAACCCGGGAATGGAAATGGAAGCCCGCACTGCGCGGCAAACCAACCCTTCTTTAAACACTATCTTCTCTCCACTATATAGATCAACTGCTACCACAGCAAGGGGAATTTGCAGCATATCAAAAGTAGCACGCCTTGTAAGCAGGTGAATGATCTGTTCTATTTTTTCACCTTTAATAAGCCCTATACGTGGAAATACAAAATCCACCCAGTTTACAGAGCCAGATGCCCGCATGATTCTGTCCATTACTTTTATCTTCATTCCACTTGCATAAAAAGCCCCGATCAGGGCACCCATACTGGTCCCAGCCATAAAATCTATTTTTATGCCGGCCTCATCAAATACTTTTAATACACCGATATGGGCAAAACCACGAGCGGCTCCGCCACTTAGGGCAAGACCCACTTCTAAATTATTTACCATTTGAGTTCAGCTGCCTTTCAGCAGACAATTGTACCCCGTATCATTATAAACCAAATTTTTATTATTAAGAAATAGTTTATGCCATAAACATTTAAAATTTCTCATGCTGGTCTAACCAAATACCATGAAGCAATATAATATTTATGAGCTTAAAAATATATTAACCGGGGTATAACCATGTATGTAATGATTATTTTACTTGTCTTTCTTTTTATCCTGCTCCTGTTTGTCCCTTTCAGCTTCCGCAAAAAAATACTTCTTTTCTATATTCCCGCCCTGATTGCCGTATTCATCACCTTTGGAATGATCATGTACCCGAAAGAAGCTTTTGAAGCTTCATTGAATGGATTGGCCGTATGGTGGCATATCGTTTTCCCTGCATTATTGCCCTTTTTTATCTTCGCCCAGGTGCTTATCGGGCTGGGAGTGGTACATTTTTTGGGCGTGCTTTTAGAACCGGTAATGCGCCCTGTTTTTAATGTCCCGGGAGAGGGCTCTTTTGTTATGGCAATGGGACTCGCTTCTGGATTTCCCCTTGGTGCCGTTTTGACAAGCAAATTGCGCCAGAAGAAAATGTGCAGCAAAACCGAAGCGGAACGATTGCTCAGTTTCGTAAACACTGCCGATCCCCTTTTTATGTTTGGTGCAGTGGCAGTGGGTATGCTACACGCCCCCCAAACAGGTATTATTATTGCCATAGCCCACTATCTGTCCGCCATTTCCGTAGGCCTTGTAATGCGCTTTTATCGGGCTGATTATGACAAAAGAGAAAGTATCTATATAAAAAAAAGGCCGACAAGAAGCTTATTTGGTCAGGCCCTCAATTCTCTGGTCCATGCAAGGAAGGAAGATGGTCGTCCTTTTGGACAAATTCTGGGTGATTCAGTAAGGGAATCAATAAATACCCTCATGCTTATCGGAGGGTTTATCATGCTTTTTTCAGTTATTATTACTATGATGCAGAAAGTAAGCATTGCCGGATTTTTTACCGGCATTATCATTTATTTCCTAGAACTGGTCAATATGGATAAAGCCCTTGCACCTGCTTTTATCAGCGGTCTTTTGGAAATTGATCTTGGTTGCCAACTCGCAGGTTTACTGAAAAATGTATCAATGGAACAAAAGATTATCGCCGTCAGCGCTATTATTGCCTTCAGCGGCCTTTCTGTCCATGCCCAGGTAGCCAGTATAATTAGTTCAACAGATATGAGCATTGTTCCATACAGCCTGGCAAGAATACTGCATGCCTTTCTAGCTGCTCTTTATGCTATGCTTCTCCTGGGGCCATTAAATGTAATCCTCGCCATAAGCCAACCTGTTATGCCTGTTTTGATGTATACTACATCTCCTGGCAGCACTGTTTATTGGTTTGAGAAATTTTTTTACAGTGGAACCTGTTTCCTTTTTCTCCTGGGTTGCCTTTTCGTTCTTTCAATTATAATTGCCTCTTACCGTTCAGGGGAATTGAGCAGGCATAAGTATAGGGCAAAATAAACTTATTCGGAAAAGCGAAGCTTCTTAATGATCTGATCATAAACGAGGGAGGGCACTAAATCTCTAATTTCCCCCCCGTATCCCGCTACTTCTTTTACAATACTGGAACTAATAAAAGAGTACTTGTTATTAGTCATCATAAACATGGTTTCCACGTCACAATTTAACTGGCGGTTAGTAAGGGCCATTTGAAATTCAAATTCAAAATCAGAGATCGCCCGTAATCCCTTGATAAGAATACGGGTCCCGTTTTTTTGTGCATAATCAATTAATAGCCCTTTATAAGAATCAACCTCTACATTTTTATACGGAGCAACAATTTTGTTTAGCATTTCCACTTTTTCATCCATGGAAAAAGTAGAGATTTTACGGGGGTTTTCAAGAACGACTACCATTAGATGGTTAAAAACTTTGCTGGCACGGTCAATAATGTCAAGATGGCCATTTGTAACCGGATCAAAACTCCCCGGATATATTGCGCGAACCACAAAATTACCTCCCTCATACCACTGTTTATATTTCTGAAAAAGCAGCGTTCCTGTTTTTTAAAAGATAAAGGCGGGTGTTACCATATAACTTACACTGCTTCAGTTTATAAGGGATAGCTTCAAGCCAGGAACAAGGATCACGCTTCTCTCTTTCTATCCCCAAAAGCCCGCCTGCACATAACAACTGGTAACTGCTGATCATTGCAAGTGTTTCGTCCACTTTAATATTATAAGGGGGATCTATGTAAATAATATTAAAACATGCTTCTTCTTTTCTTAAAATTGCTAAGGCCCGTATGACATCGCAACCTAAAACCCATGCCCGCTCATTAAAGCCGGTAAGGTTTAAATTTTCCCTTATTAATCTAATCGAACGCCTGCTTTTATCAACAAAGACACACCTCATGGCCCCCCGGCTAAGCGCTTCGATTCCCATATTACCCGTCCCTGCAAATAAATCCAGGAACTTTGAACCTTCTAAATAAGCCCCGCCAATCATACTGTAAAAAGCTGCTTTGACTTTGTCCGCTGTTGGTCTGATCAAAATATTACGGGGAGACTTAAGGGCTCTGCCCTTAGCAGAGCCTGCAATAATTCTCATTTTTCACCTCCCTTAACTGCATTTAATGGCGATGGTATTTTAACATTGTAAGGGAGAAAAATCAACAAACTGGGTAACATTTCCATTATTTTGGTAAAAAATTTATGTATAACATCACAAATCTTGTAAATAATATTTAATGCATCAACAATATTCCCCATAAGCTCTTCCTCCGGTTTCTCCTCTCCCAACCTCTATGTGCGTAAATAAAGTTTTGATTATCGCACATAGAGGTTTTTTTAAAGAAAGATAAAGATACGGCGAACCAGTGGGGCTCGCCGTATCTAATCGACTTAAGTATTAATTAACTACTGTTGTCCTTGAGGAGAGGGCTGTTGGGCCAGTTGAGCAGGTTGAACCGCACCCTGCGACATTTGGTTTTCAGCTTGCTGGATCATTTTCCTTACCATGTAACCACCAACGTACCCGTTTTGCCTGGAAGTTAATTCTCCGAGGTCACCGGTGTAATTGATTCCCAGTTCATTGGCGATCTCATACTTGTAGTTCTCCAGAGCTTGCTCCGCACCTGGAACCAATACTCTGTTACGACCAGTTTTTCTTTGGTTAGCAGGCATCTTATTTCACCTCCTTCTGCTGACGTAATCATAGTATTTCTCCTAAAGGGACTAATATACTGAGAATTTTTTCATAAATATATATTATTACCTCTTTAAAAAAAGAAATCCCTTGAAAGTTTGTATTTTTCAAGGAAATAACTGGTGTCCATGTACGAAAAATAAGATAATCTTGTTTTTAAAAATAAAATGTGTTAAACTTTATCTTGCTTGTGCTGGTTTACCGGAGGAGGTGTGAAAATGTCCAGAAAATGTCATATTTGTGGTAAAGAAAAATCCAGCGGCTTTATGCTAAGCCATTCACATATCAGGACTAAGCGCAGCTGGAAACCAAACATCCAAAAAATCAGAGCCTTAATCGATGGCGTTCCACAAAGAATCAAAGTCTGCACACGCTGTCTTAAGGCAGGCAAAGTTAAGCGTGCCCTTTAGAAGAGCCTGTATGATTATTTATGCATTTTCCCAGGATCCCTTGCAATAGGGAACCGATGAAACGAGGCAATCTAATAACGTAAATCTTCATTTTTTGAAGCCTCCTTTAAAAAAGTTTGCGCAGGGTTAAAAGCGTAAGCTTTTTTTAATAGCTCACCGCATAAAGGCGCCATCCAAGCCAGATCAGGGTTATTCCCAACAATAATGGCCAGAGATAAAAGGGCAAGGTCTTGACAATCAGGACTAAGCCTGTCACTGCCACAATTACACCTGTTCCCTTTTGTAAAAAAGATGTGCGACGCCTTCTCAAAAAGATCACCCCGCCAAATATAAGTACCATATTATATTCAAGCGGGGTGAAATGGTTAATATTTTTTATTGCCGTTTTAAAAAGCTATTGTCAAAATTGTTTTTCCTGCATTTTTATTTCGATTAGCTGTTAACATATTCCGTCTTCCCGTGGTCACACGCAACATATTCTCATTATTGTTTAAAACAGTAAAATCATCATAACTGATTTCCCCAACTTCAGATACAAATTCCTCACAAGTACATATCTCCCCGTTGACGAAAAACATCTTCCCCTCACCCGTTGCCTTTACCAACAGATCATTTTTTTCAATAATTTCTCCGATTAGTTCCACTTCATCACCGGCGAACTCAACGATGGAGGGGAAAACGCTTTCCCCCATCTTTAAGTAAACGTAAGCGCCGATAATCTGTTCATTATTCTCCTGACCTGCTGAAGTCTTATAGGCGACCTCAATCATTTGGTTTTCAGGGATGATTATCTCAAACTTTTTGTTATTGAGGTTTTTCGTCAGCTTCTTTGATTTTCTGGTAATGAGATATTTCATAATATCACCAGCTCTCTAAATATTATTTTAATTTAAGCTAACGAAACAAAATTATAGCACAATTAAATACATATTATCTAATATCTATTAAATATTATAACATGTATTTGCTGTTTTGTCTCCTGTTTTTTACGCTCATACTATGGGTGAACAATTTATCCGGAAAACGATCCACCTTTTATATCATATTCATCTAAGCGCTGAAATTACCTGTAACACTAATAAAAATACAAATTGTCCGACTAGTCTATACTTTGTTATTTCTAAAGCTTGTCCCGGACTGATCGTTTTTTCTGTTCCATAGAGGTATCCCGGTCCCTTCGATCATCAATGCGCAGGGTGGTGAGTACCCGTTGAGCTCCTTTTTGAAAGGGCACTTCATGCATTCTGCGGGCCAAAGCAAGGATAGTGTCCAGATCCCCTTCAATAATTGTTCCCATAGGCGTTAACTCATAACGAACATCTTTGCCATATTTATCCAGCTCCTGCAGACAACCGGCTACGTAATGGCTGATTCCGGTAGACCCGTGACCAAGGGGGACAATGGAAATCTCAATAATAGCCATAATATATTCCACCTTTCTGCTCATCAAGTTTTATAAGCCTTTACTAATGGGACAAACTTATCAATTAATAACATTTTAAATTATATTAAATGCTGCGTCAATATGCCTGATTTTGGCAGAATCGCACTTCCGAAAGCTTGACACTCCTTATCCGTTCTGCTAATATAAGCAGGTAAAATATTATGCCGAAGTGGCGGAATTGGCAGACGCACTTGACTCAAAATCAAGCGGGCCTAGCTCGTCCCGGTTCGAGTCCGGGCTTCGGCACCAGGCACTGAACCCTGCAACTATTGAAGGTTGCAGGGTTTTTCCTTTGCAGTCTTTCGCTCTTCTGAAAATACAACATAATATAAAAGCAGCCGGAATCATCAAGGAACCGGTGTTTCTTCGAGAATAATATACTGTTAGAGATTAAAACTTTATCGAAATGCGTACCTTATCCTGTTCGCTGCCGTCTTTGGGGCTGATCCAGAATACCTCGAGACGGCCTTCCCCGGTGGAGGGGGCAGGGAATTCCAAAGCTGTTTCAAACTCTCCCCTCGCAGGGCCTCCTGCAGTAGCGGTCGTAACGGTATCCACCAGCACTGACTCATCCCGGTCAACCAGACGCAGGTTCACTGTAGCCTCGTAAACCCTGGCGCTACCCTGAACGGTAAGGGGACTGCTCACTTCAATCCCGGGCTGTGGTTCATTTACCCATATAGCCGGTTCCCACACCATTGAGAGATCCCGCTCAAACGGCTGCAATTCCGCCAGGCCAATGTGGCCCCACCAATCCTGTGCCCGCTCGTCAAGATCCCCTTCCACAAGAAACATCACCTGCTCAATTTCAGGCAGTTCAGTAAGGGTATTCACAATGCTCTGGATGCCTAATGCTTCACCTGCAGCACCTACATTGGCGTTTAAAACCTCCCTGGAAAAATCGATGATAGCCAGCCCATCCATAACTGCTATGCCGAGCACCCTTGTATCCGGGGGCAGGACACGATATGCCCCTTCTGTAACCGGCTCGCCGTGAATTATTTGCTCCAGGGTTGCTATTTCAATACCCTCTGCAACAGTGACCGCATGAACCTCCCGCACCAAATAAGTATCCGTATCGGTCATTTTCACATAGTAGACTGCTACCTGTGCTTCCTGTTCGGCCGGTGGATCATCAGCGGGCGGTGGCTGGCTGTCAGGCGCATCAGGTGAATCAGGCAATTGGGGACTGCAAGCCGCTATCATTAATGAGATGATCAAGACGAATCCAAGCAACATCTTTGGTAAATAATTCTTTCTCAACATTATTTTTTCCCCCTCTTTTTCTCTATTTTAGTTCGATGCGGTAGGTGCGCACAATATAGCCACCTGTATCAGCGGGCATCGCGCTGAAGATAATTTCATTATTAGTTGGCCAGTGCAGATTTAAGACAAAATTCATAGACTACAGTTTAATAATAGCAGGAAGGTACTTCAACTCCACTTAGAGTCTTGTAACAGATTTGTAACAGTTGTGAGGCTGGGAAAGATGACTTCCAATTTTGTTCCCTCACCTTTAGGACGTCTGCTGAGTGAAACGGTTCCTTTATGGTAAGTAACAATCTCTTTGGCAACAGCCAGGCCTAATCCAGTGCCACCCATATTATGCATATATCTTCCCATACTTATTAATATTATACCATACAGTATGGACATTAATCTTCAAAAATTGCTGCATCTATGATAATATATATAAGCAACAATATGAGACAGACTAGCTTTCTTGGTGTTTACATATATGAAGCAGATATGGTGGTTTTAGCGTAGACACGAATAAACCCACCCGGCATGGGCGGATTCCCTTTAGAAAATTACACCTTATTTGTGTAAGCACTAAACCCATTCATAGCATCGGTTAATCCAATACTTTTTGAATAACCAGGTCAAGCACCTGCGCTAAATTAAGATCGTAAGGAGCCGGATGTGGAGCCATGTCTTCTCCCGTATAAAGTATCCTGACAGTTGGCCGCAGTGCATAACCGGGCTTGCAGTCAATCACCAGGCCGCTCTCCTTGTTGCTTAAGAAAACGTGGGTACCTAACGGATATGGGGCAATATTGACAAGGAAATGTCGCAAGATCTCCAGGTCAAAGTATACATTTCCCCAGCTCTGAAGCATTTCCACCACTTCATGAGGCTGGAAAGCCTTACGGTAAGGCCTTTCGGAGGTCATGGCATCATAGACATCTGCCAAAGCAGTAATTTGTGCCAGAGGATTGACCTTGTCACCTACCAACCCTTGTGGATAACCTTGGCCATTGTAGCGTTCATGGTGCTGCAAAATCACCGCACCTGTCCGTGCAGAAAAAATGGGGCTTTTTTTCAAAATTTCATAACCATAGATGGCATGGTTTTTCACGGTTTCGTATTCATCATGTGTCAGGGCACCTGGTTTTTGCAAGATGCTGTCTGGAACAGTAGCCATTCCCATATCATGCAACATTGCCCCCGTTGCAAGACATTTCAAATTATCACCATCAATTTTCATTTCTATTGCAGTAAGGGTTGCCAATACACAACAATTAACGGAGTGTGCAAACAGGTAATCCCCCTTAGCCCGGATATCCATCAGGCTCACAAGCATTTCTTTATTATTAAGGAGCTCTTCTATGATTTTGGATACGGTTTGCGTTATTTTTTTATCTTTGATCGCAAGGCATTTACTTTGATTACCCTCCGCTTCAATGTCACCCATGATCTCCTTCACCATTAAACGCGTCTCGCGACGCGTTTTTTCCTTAATAAGATCATTTATGATCAAACCCTCTATCCGTTTATCCTCAATATAGATGGCGTTAATGCCCATGCTTTCCAGGTATTTTATGTATTGTGATTTAATCTCAACACCAGAATTAAGCAAAACCTGTCCTGAGCCACCAAGTATGGGCTTTGCCAATATCATTCCAGGTTGAACATTCTCCAAAGATATTTTACGCATACTAACGCCCCTCCTGTTTTTATTTATTCAATAAGATATGAAGATATCCTGCTGATATTTGAAGAAAATTGATGTAATTGATGCAATGTTTCATCCTGACGGTGGAGAGAATAGAATGCTTAGCTCTTCAAAGATTATATAAGTAATGTTATAATATGCAAAAGTTGCTGATGGCCAAAACAATCATTAAGTGCAGGGTGAACTTATGGATAACGAAGAATTGCTCAACCAGCTGTCAAAAGAAAAATTATTGGAACTTTGCCAGATCTATGCTAAAAACTGGCTTGCCCATGATGGTTCCTGGTTCCTGGCAAT
>SLRC01000011.1 GCA_007131175.1 Syntrophomonadaceae bacterium | reverse complement strand
TAATTTCTTTCAAGCAGTTTTCCTTTTTTTCATTAATGTGTCCTTTCCGCCATAATTTGCTTTGAATTGAAATCAGTTCTTGCCAGTAAAGGTTTATACCAAAATTATAACTAAACCTAAATATATTAACAAGACTTTATTTACCCCGGGGGACAATTTTCCCGAAAACTTTATTGTAAGGTTGTGTGCCTGGAATGACCCTGATCCAATCGATTATGGATTTACTATTTCCACCCCAATGTCCTTTTTGCCGGACCCCCATACCCGTATCTTCCGCCAACACAGAAGACAGCATTCCGGTGCCATGGGACCGCTGCAGTGTTGCCTTGGAGAGGCTTGTTTGTTTCCAGTGCCTTGAAAAAATGCCCTGGCTGGTTAACTGTTGCCCCCACTGTGCCCGTCCCCTTACCCTTGCAGTTCATAACTGCCCATACTGCCTGGAGCAGCCTTTTGCTTTTACCTATTGTTGCGCCCTTGCGAGTTACCAGGGGGCATTACGGGAAACGCTGCACCGCTTTAAATACAGGGGGGAAAAAGCTCTTGCAGTTTCCCTTGGACGCTTAATGGCGGCCCGTCTTGCAGGAATGCCCTGGTTTTCCAAAGTGGAGATGTTGGTGCCCGTTCCCCTTTTTCCGCAGCGTCAACGGTTGCGGGGCTACAACCAGTCGGTACTGCTGGCGCGGACTTTGAGCCGGGAACTTGGCATTCCCGCCGAGGAATTGTTGCTACGTGTAAGGGATACGGACAGCCAAACGGGAATGGGCCGCCAGAATCGCTGGGAAAACATGCGCGGGGCTTTTGAGAAGAGTGGGCGCTGGCAATCAAAACTGGAAGGAAAGGAATTTCTGCTCATAGATGATATTCTCACTTCCGGTGCCACTGCTCACGCTGCTGCCCTGGTGCTAAAAGAGGCGGGAGCGTCCTGTGTAAGTGTGGCTGTAATTGCAAGGTAAAGCAAAGGGATTAATCAGTCTGTGACATTAAGTTTTCTTTTGATAGCTGCTGCCAGGACAAAAATAAAGCCAAAAACGAAGCCACCGATGTGAGCCCACCACGCCACCGTTTGTGCTCCAGCCGGCCCCGTAAAAGAAACATTTATGATTTGCAGGATGAACCAGATAAAGAGGAAAAGGGCGGCTGGGATGTATGCGGTGGTGATAAAAAAACCAATGGGAATGAGGGTGAGTACCCGGGCCCGGGGAAAGAATAGGATATATGCTCCCAGTATACCTGCAATGGCCCCACTGGCACCAATGGTTGGAATGGTGGATTGGGGATTGCTGATAATATGGGCAATGCTCCCGGCCGCTCCGGCAGCAAAGTAAAACAGGAGGTAGCCACCGTGACCGAGCCGGTCTTCCACGTTGTCCCCAAAGACCCAGAGATATAGCATATTCCCCAGCAAGTGCAGCAAGCCCCCGTGCAGAAAAGTTGATGTAATCAATGGCATGAGCGTTTCTGTCAAGGGAGCACCTTGTATGACTGCATTTATAAATTCAAGGGGAATTATGCCTCCTGAATTAAATAATTGGCTGAGTTCATTTTGCGTCAGGCTTAACCCATACAGAAAGACGATTATATTTAATAAAATGAGCGTAAGGTTTACATAGGGGGTGCGGCGTGGGCGTACGCTGTCCTTAAGGGGTATCATAAATTTACTCCCGTCATTATATCCAGATATTTGTTACCTTTTACCTATTATAAACAAATGAATAACTTTTACCAAGTAATTTTAGGAATTCTGAATACCTGAGTTGTTACTGGATATTTAAGTATATACCTTACGCAAATCCACATATTTATAAGACTGGAAGGGAAAACGGCAATGAACAATACGCGGGGCCAGGATTCAATCATCGGTCAAACACAAGAAACAGCAGATGCTGAAGCTAAAGTTACGTCACCTTCGTCTTTGCGGGAGATGTTGCGGGCAAGGGGAATCCATCCCCGCCGTGCCCAGGGGCAGCATTTTCTTGTAGACGAGAATATTCTTAATAAGATCCTTAAAGGGGCCTCTCTTGGCAAAAATGATCTGGTGATTGATATTGGAGCAGGTCCCGGCGCCCTGTCTCTTGTAATGGCAAAACAGGTTGCTGCGGTGATTGCCATTGAACAGGACAGGGGATTGGCTGCTTTTTTACGAGAACAGAAAGATTTAAGAGGCCTTACAAACATTACCGTAATTGAAGGGGATGTGCGCCGCCTTGATCTTGAAACACTTTGGAGCAAGGGGAAAATAAGAGGGCATAATGTGAAGGTAGTGGCTAATCTTCCGTATTACCTTACAACACCTCTCCTTTATAAGCTTCTGCAAGGGGATAACCGACCAGCGATGCTTGTTATCATGGTTCAGCTCGAAGCGGCCCGGCGCATGCTTGCCGAGCCTGGCAGTAAGGATTATGGGGCCCTTTCTTTACTTTGTCAGTATTATTGCAAGGGACGCCTTCTCTTTAAAGTATCCCGTCATGTTTTTTATCCCCAGCCGGAGGTGGACTCGGCTGTGATTCTTTTGGAGACACTGCCCCGCCCTTCTGTGAGCGTACCTGATGAAGCCCTTTTTTGGCAAATTGTGCGCGCTGCTTTTCAAAAAAGGAGAAAAACCATTCTCAATGCCCTGACCGGTTTGGGGGAATTTGATCGGGAAGACTGGGAGCAGATGCTTGGGCAGGCCGGGATAAATTCTGCCCGCCGCGGAGAAACCCTGTCGCTGCAGGAATTTGCAAAGCTGGGAGAAATATTTTATAATAAGTAGAGGGTTGTCACTTATTATCACTCCCTTGAATAACAAGGAGCGTGAAACGACGAAGAGGTGCATTAAAAGAGGAAGAAGGCTGTATACATGCTTTTTACCAGCCCTACCAGCGGGAAAATGACCTTGCAGGAAACCTTTGAGCAAATTATTAATTTTGTCAAGGAAAATCCTAAGGCAGGATACAAGCTAATTATTGGCAGCGATTCACACACGCATCAAGACAAGGAAACAACATTTGTAACCGCCATAATAATTCACCGCGTGGGTAAAGGCGGGCGCTACTTCTTTTTCCGTGAGAAAAGACGCTACCTGGAAAGTTTGAGGCAGCGTATTTTTTTTGAGGCCTCCCTCAGCCTCGATGTGGCTGGACGTTTTTCCGCCCTATTGTCAGAAAATGGATATGCAAAATTGAACGTGGAAATTCACCTCGATGTGGGAGAGGCAGGAGATACGAAAGAGCTTATCCGTGAAGTAGTGGGAATGGTTATTGGCAGTGGCTTTGATGCTCGCATCAAGCCAGAATCCTACGGTGCAAGTAAGGTAGCAGACAAGTATACAAAATAAAATGGTAAAAATAAGCGAAAATAAAGGATAGAAAGACTATTTAGGGAATAACACGCCGTTTTGCTTGACAAATCTCATATTTTATATTAAAATATATTGTGAGGTGATGGCAGCATGGCGATAAAAAATTCCCTGGTTCAGATTCGCAAGGAACTGGAGAGCCATGTGGGGGAGAAAATTAGATTGCGGGCGAACCGGGGAAGACGCAAGGCCTTTGAAAAAGTAGGAGTTTTGGAGAACACGTATCCTTCTATTTTTGTAGTGCTGGTGAATGAAAAGACCTACCATCAGCGGTTTTCCTTCAGCTATGCCGATGTGCTAACGGAAACAGTGGAATTGAGCCTCTGCAAAGGCGACAACAGAAAAATAAATGATTGCGCCGTTGGGGAATAACCAGGAATTGCAGTAATTGCTTGGCAAAATTTATCCCGTACTCTTACGAGTAACGGGTTTTTTTATTGTATAAAGGCAGTCATAATTCCTCTGTCGCTTTAATAATTATAGGATGATAAGGCTTTGTCAAGGAGGTATAGAGATGGGAAGGACGCCTTTAAAAGGAGATAAATTAGAGCTGCTTACCACGAACCTTAACTACAAAGTTATGGTTGGGGAAAGGGTTTCCCGCTGTACTTTGGAAAAGGAGCTGCTTATCGGGGAGACCCCACTGCGCAAGGGAGAAAGGCCCCTGCCACTCTACAATCTGGCGGCCTGGGTCAGTTTTGTGGAGGCGCAGATTACGGGGAGAGACAGGGTGGAATGCAGGGGCAAAGTGGAGGGAAAAGCCATGTTTGCCGGCGAGGGGGGCGCAAAGGAGGTGCCCATTGAGGAAGAGGAATTCATACTGGAACTGGATATTGCTGGTGTCCAGCCGGGAATGGAAATTAAAGGGCATGGCCGTATCTCTTACCTTGGAGAATCGGGGCCTCCCCTTGAAGCGGATGGCAAGCTGCTTTTCCAGGTCAAAATTGAAGTGGAAATCCTTTTAACCGTCGTCGATACTCAACAAACAGAAGTGGCAGTGGGTGCTAAAAACATTGCCCCGGAGAAACTTGAGCGCCGCGTGGTAGTTTTTGAGGAATTCTTGAGGGAAAAAGCATTTCCCCTTACACTCACCAGTGATCTGGAAATCCCCGCAGAGCTGACATATTTTAAAATACTCTCATATTACCTCGATGATTTTGGTTGGGAGCAGGAAAAGGATAAAGTCCATATCCAGGGAACTCTCGTAACATCTTATTTCTACAGTAACGAAGGGGAAAGTGGATTTAGCGAAAACCGGCAATTTTTTAAAGAGGTTATTGCGGTTGATGGTCTGGTGAAAAGTTCTCAGATCTCTTTATTCCCTGCAGTGGAGTACGTGACTGCTGAAGTTCAGGATAACCGGGTACGCCAATTGGCCTATGTGGATCTTCTGCTCCGTGTAACACGTAATATACAACAGGAAGTTCTCCTCGAGATTGAGGATGTGGATACTCAAAGTGAATACCTCCTATTGCCCCGTGCTGCCGGAGTGACTTCTGAAAGTATGGATATAGTCAAACGAATTGATTTGCCGTATCCCAGGGAAATTGCTGCCGGTCCAGCCCACCTCCGTGATCTGCAGGCTGAGGCTGAAGATGACGGTGTGTCTGTTTCCGGGATTCTGGAGCGGCATATTTATTATATTCCTGCAGCTAAAACGGATATGGATATGGATTCGCCCGATGTAATGAGCGAGAACGAAGAAAAATGGCCGTACAGCCTGAAGATAGAGGAACTGTTCCAGCAACATCTGCATTTGCCGGGAGTGAGGGCCGGAGACGAAGCTATTGTTTATGCAAGGACAGGTAAGTGTGAATTTGCTCCTGCTGAGTCTGCAACCCTGGGAGTTAGTCACGCTGTCCTGGAAGTAAAAGTACGGCAGGTGGATGAGTACGCCATCGTGGTTCCTTCGAGGGTACCACCGGGAACAAGTATGGTGATCTATGCGGTGAAAAAAGGGGATAACCTGCTGAAGATAGCACGTAATTACGGAGTCAGGGTAGGGGATGTGGCCGAGAGTAATGGTTTGAATGAGGATGAATTACTGCAGGTAGGGCAAAAGCTCCTCATTCCCCTCATGTTTTACCGGCGCTAGTGCTCTTATTTGACCCTGTATTATTTTCCTGAAGATCCCGGTATCGAACAGGTATCCTGCGACCCGTTATAAATAATTTCAGGGTAGACGCTCATGCCGGCCCCTGCGGCGCCGGCACCATCAGAATGATGAAAATGGGTTGAATGTTCGATTTTTCATGGTTTTATCTTTTCCTATCAGCTACCAACTATCTAACTATCTAACTTTTTTTTGCATTTTCGGGACAGTGGGTTTAGCCCAATGTCCCATTTTATTTCCGTCTTCATATAACAGTTATCAAAATCCAATCATGTTTTAAGGACTTTAATTGTTCATCCGTTTAGCCAAATAGATAAAAGGAGTATCTACAACAGCCACTATCCACTTAATTAAATATGTTGTAATCAATATTTCCCAAAATACTTCCGAGGGGAAAACACCCCAAAATGCGATAAAGCAAAACACAACAGAATCCAGTAACTGGGATACCATTGTGGAGAGGTTATTACTGATCCATGTTTTGTTCCACTTCTTTTTCCAAAGGGCATAAGCCCAGATATCGTGGAGGCTGGAAGCAAGGTATGCTGTTAAGCTGGCGATTGCTATCCTGGGCAAAATAGTGAATATTGTTTCCAGGCTGCTTTGCGCAAAATCACTTGAGTGGGGGATAAATTGTATACACAGCCACATTATAAATGTTCCGGAGATCATGGAAAAAAAGCCGATCCATACTGCTTTTTTTGCTTCTGCTTTGCCATATTTTTCTGTTAATATATCTGTTACTAAAAACAAAGATCCAAAGATCACATTGCCCAGGGTGGCAACTACTCCAAATAACTCAATTGTTTTAATTACCTGGATGTTTGCAAGCATGATGGCAAGTCCTGTCCACACATAAAGACCTGTTTTGCCCCACAATCTGTAAGCGATTAAGACCAGCGTAAAATTGACAAGTAACAAAATGGCCCACAATAATTCGTTTCCCATGTGGGTCCCTCCTTAGTTTTTTTAAGGCAGGATTTTGCGAACTGCCAATCTAATAATATCACATCTTTGTACAAAAAAATAAGGTGTTTCCTGTGGCCGGGTATTTGAGCTAACGCCATTCCCTTGACACACTCCGGCAGGAAAGGTATTATTTCTTTGTAAATGCTAATTTTTATTTTAACCCAATGCGCGGGAAAAGAGGAGGGACCCTGTTGGTGAAAACGATAGAAGAAATCAACGCAAAAATTAAAACCGGTAAAGCTGTGGTGGTTACAGCCGAAGAATTGATCCCCATGGTTATGGAGCAGGGGACAGCAGAGGTGGCACACAACGTCGATGTGGTTACCACGGGAACGTTTGGGCCAATGTGCTCCTCCGGTGCGTTTTTAAACCTGGGACATCCAGTACCGCGCATGCGTATGACCAGGGTGTTGCTCAATGGCGTAGAAGCATATG
>SLRC01000185.1 GCA_007131175.1 Syntrophomonadaceae bacterium | reverse complement strand
GGTGGGCGTAGTCACTGTCCCATCAAGGGCAACCACCTCCACAGCACTGGAGGCCCAGCTGATCTGGCTGCCACTGAGGCCTGTTTGCGGCATGAACAGATCTGCTGTTACATTATTAAGGGCGCTGTTGCCGTTCAGCAGCAGCTCCGCAGTAAGCCACTGATAATCAAATAAAACACTGTCATCATCGGTCAGGGCCAGCATCACTGCTGTGGAGGCAAAGGCACCCCCGGCGGCAACTGCCCTGACCACGGCAGTGCCGGGCGTCGGAGTGCTTAAGTGAACCGCTGCCTCCCCCGCACCATCGGTAAGTGACCACACCGGATCCACTGCCCCCAAAGAAGTGGAAAAATCAACCCCCACCCCGGCAGCAGGGCCGTTTCTTCCCGTAACCGTTGCCGTAATTGTGCTGGAAGGCTGGCCGCCCGGCGGCTCAGCCCTCAGGGCAACTTGGGAGACATCGATAAAGTTGTAGGCATTAAAATCAACTGCTTCCGGGCCGTTCTTAAAATACCAGCCCCAAATTTCCTTCAGATCAGAAGCATCACCCCCGGTACCGGTAAAACCGGCAAAAACATCCTGAACATCAGCCAGGCTGAGTTCATCCCCTACACCCGTAAAGATTTCCCCCAGTTCCAGGTTTTCCACCTGATAAGTGGGATGGTTGGGTCTTTCTGCCGTAGCGCTCACCCGGATATCCAGCAGCCTGGCCTGACCATCATACTCAATCCAGACAGTGGTGCAGTGAGCAGGATCATTCATATAATCCCAAAAATCATCGCGATTGTGTATGCTCACCACATGGCTATCCCACTTCCTGCCATTGTGAAAAGATGCATCATCATCACCATGAAAAAACACCGACACCGTGTCGTTAGCACTGTACGGAACCGTGGGACTGCCCTGCGGTGGGCTAGAATAACTCCTGCTAAAAGCAATCTGAAGACCGGGCTGCATGGCTGTAAAATCATCAATGGTATTGTCAGCACCCTGCACGGTGAAGGTAATACCATTCGTGCCATAATCTAATCTTGGATTTGTATTGCGTAAGGTAAAAGCGGTGGCAAAGGACAGATCATCCTTGAGGTGCAGTTTCTTTTCCGTAAAAACACTCCCCGGGCTGCTTGGGCCGGCGTTGTCAAATGCCAGGGCATGGATACTCTCCCCGGCTGGGCCTTCAGTTACCACAACATCTGCCCCGCCGTTAAATAGCAGCGCATCACCGGGAGCGCTAAAATCGTCAAACATTAAACCCAAAGCAAAAGTCTCCACCCGGGTGACAATAAATGAGAATGATTTTTCCTCCTCAAAGCCTCCACTCCAGATGGTTGCCGTCAGGGTTACGGCCACATCGGCCTCATGTTCTGCCGGCCTCGTTACCCTTCCATCCAGTGCGATCACATCAGGATTGGATGATTCCCAGTATATTTCACTGTTGTAATAGCCCCATTCCGGCAGGTAAAGGGGTATCTTCACATCATGGGCCAGGTTCCCATTCAGCACAAGTTCCTCAGTCAGCCACGCCTTGTCAAAAAACACCCGCAATTCATCGGGCATCTCATATGGATCCGCAATGACCGTTATTTCGAAATATTTCTCGGCTGTTACCTCACCATAGGTGATGGTGGCCGTAAGGTCTACTTCCGTATTACCATCCGGATATTCAGGGGTTACCGTTCCGTCTGTGGCCACCACCGCTTCATTGCTGGAGGCCCAGCTGATGGTACTCCCATACATACCTGTAGTGGGCAAATACAAATCAGTTTTTACCTGGTCACCGAAATCGCACTCGCTAATCAAATAATAAGATAACCAGTTATAATCAGCCTGCACAATCTCTTCATCTGTCATATCCAGCGTTTCACCTTCTGGATCTTCATGAACTACCATTGTCACTATCGTATCAGTGTCTGAAAAGTTTTTTGCCCCAAAAACCCGGGGGGTATTGTAGGGGCAAAATGAACAAGATAGCAGAATTAAAAAGACCATAGTGGCACTGATGATTACCTTAAACTTGTTCACGGCATCTACTCCTTTTTCAAACTAAATATATTAACAATTTCTACCTAAATTCTAAGAATCCTTTTAAATATGACAAAAATCCTCTTTTTTTTGATAACAGGATAACGTGGCCTTTTGGCCTTGTTCAGTCCATAAGGTGGTGTTAAATGCAATAGCAGAAAAGAATAGGGTTCCCACATCAGGTTACTGCCAACCCCGTCAATGTGAAACTGGTTCACAGAAAACAGAAATAGAATGTCCTGAGCAAAATTTAGGATAAAGTGGGTTAAAATGATTTACAAAAAAAATAAAGCCAGGGGTTCCCTGGCTATGCTGTCTGGTAATTAAGTTATTCTATTCAAACCTTACCGGTAAGCCTTGGTATTCTATTACAGTTAAATCATACGGATAAGTTATTACTTCAGCTACCATATCATCAGGATCAGGATCTTGTGTCTCAGTATGAATCACAATGTTACCGTCTGCCTTTTCAATTTTGATAATCTCGATTGAATAACCGGCAGTGGGTTTCATCCCCCTGGCTACAAGAATGTATTGCTTTTCCGCATGGACAAGTGTTGTGTTTATTGGTTCTTCTATTTTTTCTTCTATCCATGCCTGGACCTCTGGTGGCAACTCTGCTTCGTTTATGGCCGGCAGGCTAATCTCAGCAGGGGCACCGCTTGCATAGTTGACATTACCGGCAACAACAATCATTAGTGGTATCAAGAGACAAGCTATCGCTATTATTGTTATTGTTTTAGCCATCATTTCTCACCCCCTTCTGTATTCAAGACGGGTTAGGGGAAATGTGGGTTCCCATTAATTCACCAAAGAATTAATGCCATAGAAAAGTTGAGGGAAACCTGAAAGGCAGAAATATAAATGAGCAGGAGCAGGAAGAAAGAATGACCACCTCCGGAGGTGGTCATTATAGTTAAGCTACGCAATTATTATTTGCAGGAATTATAAAGGTTTTCGTTAATCAGGTAGGCGATCAACTCTGCCGCAATTTTATGTGCATCGCCTTCAAGGACCTTAACACATTTTTCCTTATATCCGCCTCCCGTTACGATAAAATCCAGCCTTTCCCGGTAGGAGGCATTTGGAGGGGGAAGCGGCACTGTTTTCGGCCGGATGCGCAACGGCTTGATGATGATATGTTTTGGTGAAAACAAATATTCGCTGCTGTCACAATTTGTTTCCTTTTGCCAAGGAATTAAGGGAATTTTAATTACTTGCTGCGTCCCCGTCCTTTTCAGCGAGCGTAAAGGCAGGTATCTGGGCTCCCTGTAAAAGGTGTGCACCCCAATTATTGCGGGAAGGGTGGTTTGTAATTTTAACCTGTTTCCCCTGCTTAGGAAACGTGTAACTTCCAATCGGCCTGCTTCTTGGTTAATATTATTAATGTTTACGACTTCTGATAAAAAAGGAAGTTTAAGCTGTTCTGCCAGCAAGGGGCCCAAAGGCACATTGTCATATTTGGCATCGGCAAAACCACACATGATTAAGTTAAAGCTTTTATCTTTTAAATATTGACTTAAACTCAATGATGCCTTGACAGGATTAACTACATCTGCTTCTGCAGAACTCTCGCAGATCAAGTGAACTGCCTGATCAACACCCAAGGCAAGACTATGGTGAAGTGCCCACCCTGAAGCGGGCGGACCGGTTACAATTGCGGAGATCGACGTTGATGGTAAAGTTTCTTTTAACACCAAGGCCGCTTCCAGCGCACAACGGGCGCCACGGGGAAGCAGCTTTCCCTTTTCCCCGTGTGCCCCAGTGGTGATGCACTCGAACATAAAGTTCATACATACAGCTATGTTTAGGTTATTACTCATACAACTATTCCTCATCCTGCCTGCGGTAAATATTTTTTAAATAACATGCTTGGTTGCAGAGGCCAGTATGGCTGTCTATCCCCCAAACTGCAGCGTAGCCGCAATCTCATCATCTGCCAGGTCAAAGGCACTGTTGGTGGGTGG
Organism: Syntrophomonadaceae bacterium; assembly: GCA_007131175.1. Classification (GTDB taxonomy): domain Bacteria; phylum Bacillota; class Dethiobacteria; order DTU022; family UBA8154; genus UBA8154. The sequence goes on along the minus strand of SLRC01000185.1, from coordinate 18,384 downwards.
CAGGGCCTCTGTGTAGCAGAAGGAGGGCAGCTTGTCATCGGCGGCGGTGAAGCCTGCTTTGGTATTGAAATCCTTCTCCAGGAGAATAGTCTGCACACCGGTGCCGAAGAGGCGATCGGGGGACCATTCACCGCCGTAGAGGCCGGCCATCATATCCACCAAGTGGGCGGCGTTGGCCGGGTCCTCAGAGGCAAAGCCGGAAAAGATACACATGCCAAGGTTGTCAAAGGTGGCGATGCCCACCTGCAGGGTGCCTGATACCTGAACCTGACCGTCTTTTTTGGTGGGATCAACGGTAGGGTTACCCAGGGCATTCCCAGCGGTATGGTCTGCTCCCATGGGACAGGTGGCGTAGGTGACACCGGTACCTTTCAAAGCACGGGGATCATAGGCGGCCATGGCCTGACCTTTGACGGTGGGGATGCGGGTGACACCGAGTTCAGCACCGGTTATTTTGGTGCCCTGGCCGAGAAGCTGGCCCAGTTCTGTGCCGTCGGCCATTTCCTGGAGTAATCCCAGGGCAGCCGGTCCGTCACCAAAGGGGATCTTGCCTGCTTCCATGCAGACGCCGATGGTGGCACCCGTTTCCATGGTGTCCATGCCCAGGTCGTCACAGAAGCGGTCAATTTGGGCGATGGTGTCCAGGTCGGATATGGCACAGTTGGAGCCGTTCATGCCGATGGTTTCGTATTCGAAGCCGGCGGTGAGGTAGTTACCATCGGCGTCATGGTAAACGTTGGAACAGGCGATGACACAGCCGCTCTGGCAGGGATGGCCCAGTTTGCCGCCCCGTTCCGCCTGGAGCTTGGCAAGGTTTTCGCCACTGATTTGTTCGGCGGCTTCAAAGTTGCCGCTGGTAAAATTGCGGGTGGGTAGGGCCCCCATGGAGTTGACGATATTGACAAGGACGGGAGTGCCAAGGGCAGGGAGTGCTTCGCCGGAGAGAGGATGAGTTTTGATGGCGTTGGTGTAACCGCGCATGGCGGCGGTGAATTTTTCTTTGTCGGCGTAGGCGGGCTGGGTGGCACCCGGTTCAAGGACGATGGCTTTGAGTTTTTTGCTGCCCATGACTGCACCAAGGCCGCCCCGGGCGGCGGCACGGCAGGGCCGCCCTTCGGTATCGGTAATTTGGACAGAGGCGTTGCGGTAGCCCCGTTCACCGGCAGCACCGATGGAGATGACGCCTGTTTTGGCACCGTGGAGTTCTTTAAGGGCATCGACGAGGGCGTAGTTGTTCATACCGGCGTATCTGTCGGCGGGGATGAGTTCGGCTTTGTCCTGGGAGAGTTTGAGGATGAACCAACCGGCATCTGCCCGGCCTTCGATGATGATCGCTTTAATGCCGAGGCGGGCGAGCATGCCGCCGGCGACCCCGCCGGCGTTGGCTTCCTTGATTGTGCCGGTAAGGGGGCTTTTGCCCCCCACGGAAAGGCGGCCTGCTGATGGGGCGCTGCTGCCGGCTAAAAGGCCGGTACAGATGATAAGCTTGTTGTCAGGGCCCAGGGGGTCAGCCTGGGGGTTCACTTCGTCACTCATCAGTTTGGCGATGAGGCCCCGGCCGCCGAAGAAAAGGTAGTCCTCCTTGATTTCCTCATAGTTGACACTGCCGGAAGTCATGTTGATTCTTAAGAATTTGGACATTATTTTTCCTCCTCGGTTAGCAATTCAGATTGCCCGTTGGATTGTAAACTTACATGCACTGGCGAATAAGATCCTTGATCACTTCCTTGTCCACTGTGCGGGGGTTGATGTTGGAAGCAAAATCAGTGCAGGCATAATCGGCAAGGGTGTCAATATGTTGTTCCTCCAAGCCTAAATCAGTAAAGCGTTCCGTAACTTCCAGATCCTTAATCAGTTTATCCAGCTCCTCAAGAGCCCTCTCTGCAGCCTGTACCGTTGTCATGCCTGTGGTGTCAACCCCCAGGGCACGCCCGATATCGGCATAGCGCTCGGGACAGGCCACCATATTATATCTTTGAACAGGAACCAGTCCGATGGAGTTGCACAAGCCATGGGGAGCATCAAGCAGTCCGCCAAGGGAGTGGGCAATGGCGTGCACCACACAGGCCCCGGCACTGTTAATGGCATGACCGGCACAGTACTGGGCCCAGGCCATATTTTCCCTGGCCTCCGCATTATTACCGTTACCAAATGCTTCCCGCAGGTTCTTGCCAATTAGTTGAATGGCATGGAGCGCAAAACCCCAGGAGGCAACAACATTTAAGCGTGAAGTATACGCTTCAACAGCATGGCAGAGAGCATCTATCCCTGTAAAAGCGGTAAGCTTGGGCGGCAGAGTCCTAATTAGTGCAGGATCAACAATAGCCCGGGTGGCATAGGCGCTCGGTTCAAAAATGAGCAGTTTATATTTTCTGTCCGTATCCGTAATAACAGTGGCATAGGTAGTTTCTGCACCCGTTCCGCAGGTGGTGGTAATGGCCAGATGGGGAATGTTGATTGGTTCGGCAAATTCATTCATACCGTAAAATTCACGAATGGAACGGCCATTTTGTGAATCGACGATTCTGGCTCCTTTACAGCAGTCATGTGAGCTTCCGCCGCCCACAGACACATAGCCGTCACACTGGGCTTCCTTGTAAAGTTTGTAGGCATCATGAACTTCGTAGTCTTTTGGATTTGATGTTACTTTATCATAAATGGTTACTTCCACTCCGGCATAATTCAGTACCCCTTTAATTTCCTCCACGATTCCCGTGCCTTTCAAGCCGCTCGTGACCAAAAGCGCATGCTTGATGCCGATCTTTTTTGCCTCTTCACCTGCCATCTGGTAGGATCCCCAGCCAACCATTGCCCGGGGGGTAGCATGATAGAGTTTTAACGGAAACTCATCCCTGTTAATATTGATTGCCATTTTATAAACCTCCTCAAGCATTGATAATAATAATAATTGAAGCGCACCACATCATTTAATTAATCAGCTTTTCACTTCACCTCCTGAGAAATACTTGGTCAAAACCCGGGATAGCAATAATATCAGCGGAAATAGACTTTTAGTAATAATAGTTTTAATTGCCCGGATCTCAAGCAGCCTGACCAAAAGCCAAGACTGTAAAAGAACATTTCCAGCAGGTACAAAGGAAAAAACAAAACCAGGGAATGCTTATTGCGAGCTGGGAATTCAATCATTAGTGAAATTAAAGGGATGAAGAGCAAAACCCAGCCGCCCAAACTCCAGGTTATGAGCGCGGTCAGGAGCAGCAGCCACAAATAATAACGGGTCAGCAATGCGGAAAAATACTTCAGGGTGGAGCGGTAACTCTGTAAAATGGATCGAGCTAAAACATTAAGTTTAATATTAATACCTTTGCCTTTTAATTTAGAGCTCTTTGATAGGAGCTCAATCAGCAACATCAATGGAACAACGATGGCAAAAACAGCTGCACTGCCCAGGTATAGTGAGGCAAAAATGGCAAGCAACAGGGGAATATGCCAGCGCGGAATATTTAAATATTTATTCACAATATGGCCATGCTTATTAAGAAGTGCTTCTGACCCGGCATATTGGGCCCGGCGTCGTAAAAAGGGGGGCATTTTGTTGCGGTGGTGATGCCAGACAAAACCACCGGGAACATACCAACCTTTATGGCCTTTTTCCAGGGCACGCCAGATCAGGTCCACATCCTCTCCAACAGACAATTGTTCATTAAAACCACCCAGCTTTTCAAAAACACTGCGCCGTATCAGCAAATTACACGTTGGGACATAGGGTACTGAACCCTCTTTTTGTACCGGTTCGATCCGATCGCCCATGAACAAAGGGGAGCGGATTGTTTCGTATTGGTCAATCATGCTGCGGGGGTTTTTTGTTAACACACCCCCTCCCACAAAAGCGGTCTTTTGCTGGCGAAAGCAAGCCGACAAAGTCAAAAGCCAGCTTTCATTAACCTCGCAATCACTGTCTGTAAATGCAATAACATCTCCGCTGGCAGCCTTTACACCAAGATTACGGCAGGCTGACAGGCCCGGATCCGGCTCCGGCTTGATAAGCTTAACCCCATGGCGTTGAATTACCGCCGTTGTTTCCCCATCTGTACTCCCGTCAATCACGATTACTTCCAGTTTTTCAGCAGGATAGTCACTTTTTTTGATTGAGTGGAGACAGGAGTCTATTTCCCCGGGTCTGTTTTTAACAGTGATCACCACCGATATGGTGGGGAGTTCATCAGCCACCACAGGATTTATGCCCCGCACCAAAACACCCTGTGCGGCCAGGTACTCTGCAAATTGTTCAGTTTTTGCCAAAGAACCGGGGGACGGGACCCAACCTCTTGTCAGATCAGTAATTAATTGCAAAGAAAGATCGGTCAGGCGAAAAAAGCGCAAAGGGAACCTTTTGGCCAGCAAATTCTTATCAACATAAAATACATCATCGGCCAGCTGATAATTCCATAATAAAGGTTTTTTTTGTTCTGCAGGCAATTTTTCCTCCAACCTCAATCATTCCAGTTATAAAATGTATCTAAATCACGGGCGTCCTTGATGGCATTTTCCACCTTGCGTGGGGCTAGGCAGTCTCCAATGCGGCAGAGCCTTGACACCTTTCCCTTAAGTTGAAAATAAAGAGCATCATCAGGCAGCTGGGGTGCAGCATAGATAACAGCATCAATTTTTTCCAGGCATTGCTGCTTGCCGCAATAGTGATCCATAAGGGTAACCGTATCTGCTTTTACTTCACTGATAATTACATCTGTATAAATTTTAAGGTCCCTGGCCATGACACTGCGGTACCAGAGGGGAAGATCCTGCGTGGGCCCGAGGCCACTGCCCACATACAAAGCAGGTGTAGCCAGCAAAACATCCTTGTACTGATCCAGTAACCATTCAGCCATGGCCGCAGCCGGGTGCGTGCCGAGCAAATCGTACACAAGTACTCTTTTGCCCGGATCAAATTTCGTTTCCAGCAGTTCTCTTACAGAAAAGACCCTTGCCTCCCCTGTTATTGCAAAGGGAGGGGGGGCGGTTTTTGCACCCGTTGCCAGGATAATAACGGCATCATCACTCCCCCAGGTGAGTAGCTGCTCCACCCCTATTTCACAGGAGACTTCCATTTCCACTTTGAGCCTTTTAAGAAGGTTAAGCTGGTTCCTGATTAATTCTTCAAATTCCGTACGGCCAGGCAGCGTGGCAAAAGCAGCAACCTGCCCTCCTGCAACGTCATTTTTTTCGTACGAAAATACCTTATAACCATTTTCAGCAGCTACAGCGGCAGCCTCCAGGCCGGCTGGTCCGGCGCCAATAACATAGGCTTTCCGCTCCTTTTGCCCGGATCTTTTGGCAGAGCGGTTTTGCCCCCCTTTTATTTCTCCCGCTGTTCCGGCAGAGGGATTCTGCACGCAGCTTAAACTGAAATTCAGGCCCATTCTCCCTGCACACCCCTGATTACAGGCGAGACATTTACGGATTTCATCCGCTTTTTCCGTCATCGTTTTGTGCACAAAATCGGGATCACAAATCTGGCCCCGGACAATACCAACCATATCGGCATGGCCATTTTTGATAATTTGGTCAGCATGTACGGGATCGTTAATCCTGCCCACCGCAATGACCGGGAGGGAAACTGCCCGGCGCAGCGCGGCTGTCAGATAAACGGTATAGCCAAGGGGCATACGCATGGAGCCCTCTACTAAAAAAAGGTTGTGGAAGTTGGCCAGGCTGGTATTAAAATAATCGACCAAACCTGCTCTTTCCAGGGCTAACGCCAGCTCTATGGTCTGGTCCAGGGTAATTCCATCTTCCATAAATTCATCCAGACACAGGCGGACCCCCAGGCAATAATCCCACCCCACCCGTTCCCTGATTCCCTGCAGTATTTCCAGGAGAAGCTCCATTCTTCCCTCCAGCCCTCCGCCATATTTGTCCTGACGCTGATTGGTGGCAGGAGAAAGAAACTGGCGGATCAGGGAACTGTGGGATACCTGGAGTTCAATCCCATCAAAGCCCCCTTCCCGTACGGCTTCAGCCACCTGAAGATAGCTCTCTTTCAACTCCCTCATATCCTCAGGCTCCATTTCCTTGGGCACTTCTTTAAAGATGGGATCCGGCAGCGGGGTAGGTGCCCAGAGTGCTCTTCCCGTATACATGCCTGAACCCTGGCTCCCATTGTGGTTTACCTGGGCAATAATCTTTGTATTATGGCGCTGCACCGCCGCGGTCAGTTTTTTATAACCGGCCACAACAGAACGCTGATAGGCTTTGATCATCCTTTCGTAAGGATGATCATTGGGATGAACTGATTGTTCCTCGGTGATAATTAAACCGGCACCCCCCTGGGCACGACGCAGATAATAATTGATATGCTGCTCACTGAGGGAATCAGACGCAGCAAAATTAGTCATGTGTGCGGTAAAGACTACACGGTTTTTTACACGCATTTTCCCCAGCATGATCGGTGCTAATAAATTGGCATAAGCGCTCATACAGCATGACCTGCCATATACCCCTCGTGAATGGCATGGTAGAGTGTGCGCGGTGCCACACAATCTCCAGCCCGTAAAAGACAGGAACAGAGAGGTTTCAGATTGAGGTAAAGTTCTTCCAACGGCAGGGGCGGTTCACAACATATAACCCCATCTACCGGCGTAACCAACCGCTTTCTGCCGCTGAATCTTTCTTCCAGGAGTACCGTGGAGCCATCAATTGCTTTAACCCGATGATGGGAAATAAAGGATACATTAAGACCCTTCACCCGTTGAAACCATAAATTAAAATCATCCGTATCCGTTAATTTAATGCCGGGAAACATTTCAGAAGTGACAACGGTTATTTCCTTTCCACCTACGGCCAGCGCTTCAATTAATCCGGTGGTACCGTAAAACCCGTCTTCATCCACCAGCAAGAGGCGTTGACCTTCCAGGGTTAACCCCCTTTGCCAGAGATTCAGGCCGCTCACAACCGGTATGGCATCATTACCCCTGAGGTTGGGCGGCCTGGCTTTTGCTCCGGTTGTAACAATAACCGCCCCATAATCTTTAAAATTGAAGTTTGCCGTGATTTCCTGCTCCAAGTGTATTTGTACTCCAACTGATTTCAACAGCTTTTTATAAAAATCGAGCAGTTTTTCCAGACCGCCTCGTCCAGGTACCTGGCAAGCCAGGCGCAGGTTGCCACCAAGGACACTTTCTTTTTCAAACAGATCCACCTTGTAACCGCGCCAAGCTGCCACAGAAGCTGCTTCCATCCCTGCAGGCCCTCCACCGATCACGGCCACCTTGCCACCCTTTCCTCTTTTTACAGACACGTCTGTGATTTCCCGGCCAGCCTGCCAGTTAACGACACAACTCAATAACTTGTTTTGAAAGCCAAGGGTGCGGCACCCCTCGTTGCAGGAGAGGCAGGGTCTGATTGATGATTCCCGGCCCAAACGGGATTTTTTGGCAAACATTGGATCAGCAATCTGTGCCCTGGTTAGCTCCACCAGGTCTGCCTGTCCGTCTGACAGGATCTGATTTGCCAGCCCGGGGGTTGTTATTCTGCCTCCCACCACTATGGGCAGGTTTACTGCTTTTTTAAGCATCTCCCCGTATGAACGGGTAAAACCCTCTTCCACTGCCATGGAAGGGACAGTCATATGCAGGGAATAAACACTACCCACACTGACGCTCAGGAAATCAAGTGCTCCGCTGCCAGTTAGATATGCTGCCAGCTCCACTCCCATTTCCGGGGTAATACCGGCCCAGGGAGCATATTCATCCATGGTTAACCGGAGACCCACAATAAAGTTTTCCCCTGTTTCTGCCCGCACCTGCTCCATAACTTGCCGGCAAAAGCGTGCCCGGTTTTCCATGGTACCCCCATATTCGTCCTGGCGCATGTTTGTCAGGGGGGAAAGAAATTGACGCAGCAGGGAATGTTGCCCGGCGTTCAGTTCCACTCCATCGACCCCTGCAAGGTAAGCGTTTTTGGCACAACGGGCAAACGCCGCAACCACCTCTTCCATGTCTTCTCTTTCCATTTCCTTGGGCATTTCACTGCCCACACAGACAGAGGAGGGTCCCCAAACTTCGCCACCCCTGATCATACCCGTTCCCTGAGAGCCCCAGTGATTGAGGCGGAGCAATACCCTGGTTCCATAACTGTGCAATGCTTCCGCAATTTTTGCATACTGCCCCACTACTTCATCTTTATAGGCAAAGACAGCTTTTGCATACGGATAATCGGAGTGATGGACAATTCCTTCTTCCATCACGATCAGGCCGGCTTCACCCCTGGCCCGTTCCAGGTAGTAACCCAGATGCCGGTGCCCCGGCAGGTTATTAACGGCAAAATTTGTCCGGTGCGCTCCAAAAACCAGGCGGTTTTTAATGACAATGCCAGACAGCTGCAAAGGCTCAAACAGTTGGGGATATGGATGCTGTTTTTCAGTAGACCCCGCAAATACAGTCAACTGTGATTTCCTCCAGAATCAATTCCTCTTCAATCATTCTTTGTTCCAAGTCGCTGTTAACGCCTTTTTTTTCAATTTCTTCTTTTTGCCTTGCTGTTTCCTTTCTTGCTAGAACAGACATAATGCTCCCTCCTAAGTTAAATCTGCTGTAGTGATAGTTACAAATCTTTTAAACAATTTACATATTGCAATTATTGTGCCAGATGTGTAATAAAAAAAGCCCCCTTATACCATAATCGGAGCTTTGTCGTGAGTTTAAAATTCCTAAATTGCTGTGCAAATATTGAACAGTGTAACTATATTGCACATCAAAAATTGACCAACTCTCTCATTTTTTTATATAAAGTATTGCGTGTTATCCCCAGTGCGTCTGCTGTCCGGCTGATATTGTTGTCAAACCTTTTTAATGTCTTAAGGATTACTTCCTGCTCCACTTCTTTTAATGTTTTTATCGTTTCAGGGCTGTGTTCCCCGCAGGCAATGTTCTGTCCAAAGAGTTCCGGAAAATGGTGTAGCGTCAGGATGTCCCCGTTTGCATAATGCATCGCCCTTTCCAAAAAGTTTTGCAACTCCCTGATATTGCCTGGCCAGCTGTATCTCTTGAACGCCGTCTCTATTTCTGTGGAAATTCCGGTAACATTCTTATGCAATTGCCAGTTTAGTTTAGTGATAAAATAATTGGTCAGGTGAATAATATCTTCTTTTCGTTCCCTTAACGGGGGGAGGGTAATCAATAACACACCCAGGCGGAAATAGAGGTCTTCCCGGAAATCACCCTTCTGCACCAGGTCCAAAAGGTTTTTGTTCGTTGCTGCTATTACACGTACATTGATGGGAATACTGCCGTGGCCGCCCAGGCGGTGGATGCGCTTTTCTTCCAACACCCTGAGAAAATTAACCTGCAAATCCAATGACATGTCCCCGATCTCATCGAGAAAAATGGTTCCCCCATTGGCCAATTCAAACTTTCCGGGACGTCCTCCTTTTTTGGCCCCCGTAAACGCCCCATCCTCATAACCGAATAATTCGCTGCCCACCAATTCACGGGGTATTGCGGCACAGTTTACTGCCACATAGGGACCCGTTTCCCTGCTGCTGTTATTGTGAATAGCCTGGGCGAATAGGTCCTTGCCCGTTCCGCTTTCTCCCTGCAATAAAACAATGGAATCACTTTGTGAAACCTGTTTGGCCAGGGTGATGGCCCGTTTAAATTGAACACTTTGACCTATAAGATCGTCAAAAGTAAAGCTTGCCTTTGCTCCCACAATATTTGTAACAAAGCGGTGAACTTTACTGCTTTCCCGTAAAATCGCAACCGCTCCTGTTACCAAACCAGAATCCCTGAAGATTGGCACAACAGTTAACAGGTAACGGCAGTTGATTTTTTTATTTACAACTTCTTTATTCCTAACTTTGTGGCCCCACTGCAGCGCATCCTGAATGAGGCGCAGGCAGGGATCGTCAGGGTTAATCCGTTCATCCTCTTTTAGGTCCAGTATTTCCCTGGCCACAGCATTGATTTGGGTGACCTCGCCTGAGGAGTTAACGGAAAGCAGACCCTCTGACATGGAATTGATAATGGTTTGGGAATATTGATATGATGTGCGCAACTCCTGGTATGTTTCATGCAGGCGCATTTCGTTTTCAATAGCTTTAGCTGCAGCCACCACCATACCAAGGGTATGGGAATGTACATGCTCACTGCTGCCGCTCATATTCAAAATTCCAATCATTTCCCCCGATGAAGTAAAAATGGGTGCGGCCGAGCATGTCCACTCATGAAATATTTTACAGTAATGCTCCTCAGCAACAACCTGTATGGGCTTTTTTTCTATCACAACGGTTCCAAGCGTGTTTGTGCCAATATTTTTTTCGCTAAAATTGGCACCCACACCTATGTTTGAGTTTTTGGCAAACTTCACTATTTCATCATCCCCCAGCAATTCCAGAATGGTACCATCCCTGTCTGCCAGTGCAACCAAAAAGCCGGAACCGCTGACTAACTGATGCAGTGATAACATAAACGGCCGTGATGTTTTGATCAAAGCATCATGGCTTTGCAGAAGTCTGCTGATATCCGCCACAAAGATATTATTTGTGAGTTCTTGAATATATGGATTAACACCAAGATGCCGGCACCTTTTCCAGGAGGAGATGATAAAATCGCGCACCCTCCCCCCTTCCAGGAATGTTCCAGCGGTGGTCATCTGCTGCCATGCTGCTTTGACCTGTGTTAAATAAGTATCAGAAATCATATAAACCTCCGGGTAAGCTTAGTTGGTCATATTAACTTATCAGACATTCAGGATCCCTGCGATCATGCCGGCCTGTATAAAAAACACTTACAGCCGGACAGCCGCCGTGACAGTACCCATAATAGCTGCAAGATAAACATTCCCCCACTTCCCGCCTGCGGTAATCCTGAAACAAGGGCGCATTCTGCCACAGGAAGGAGAGGTTGTGCTCCCTGATATTACCGGCTTTTTTGCCATCCATCAGGAATGCACACGGGTAAAGATCACCGTTGGGCGCCACAGAACAGGTCATGCGTGCTGCACCACATGTATTAATTCCAGGCAGGGGATTTCCCAGGGCTGATAAAAAAAAGAATGAGTCTCCCGTTGACACATGGGGATGCTGTTGCAGCCAGTAATATAACTCTTTATACTGCCCGGGATTTAACTGCATATTTTCATAATCCGAGCGGGCCATCCCGGAAGGCCGCAAACGGGATACCCTGAAAGTTGCACCAAGGTTTTGGGCGATACGGTACCCTTCATCCAGCTGCTTAAAATTATGTCTCATGACCACAAAGTTCAGGGAAAGGGCAATTTTTCGTGCCGCGAGCAAGGTCAGCGCATTGAACGCTTCTTTAAAACTGCCTGATCCCCGGATTTGGTCATTCACAGCCACACTGGACCCGTCAAGGCTGACCTGTATACGCAGATCTTTGATTTTTTCCAGTGCATCAGCTGTCTCTTCGTTAATAAGAGTGCCATTGGTGCTGAGCTGAACCGGCATGTTCTTTTCCATGGTGTAACCCAGTAAGTCCAGTATGTCTTCCCTTAAAAAAGGTTCTCCGCCACCCATGTTAAGATAAAACACTTCCAGCTGCGCCAATTCATCAATAAAGGCCTGTGCTTCCGTGTAGGACAACTCATCATCCCCGTCCCTCAGGGATGTGGAAAGGCAGTGAACACAGTTAAAATTGCACCGCCCTGTTACCTCCCATGTAACTGATAATGGTGCCTTTAAACTAAGGGTCCTCCATCGGTTAAGCAATAATAATCCCCCCGGCCTCCAGCTGTTTGATCAATTTTGAAATTTTAGCTCTTTGCGAATCATCCTGCTGCAGATATGCAGCAAAAGTTATCTCATCCTTTTTTGTCAGCAAATCAAAAAAAAGCTCCTGGTATATAAATAAAACACGGCCACTTTTATGGTCATATAAAATTCCACCGAAGCTTTCCCGACGTATTTTTACACTGGGAGACAGTTTATATTTTTTATGCAATACATCCATAAGTTGTTTGCTCACTTTTTAGTTTCTTAATTTGGCATATTTATTGCAAGATTCATTAACGAGTTAATATTCCCTTTGTTATAATTATAACAACAAATATAGTACTACGGCAACATTTTTATACTATGTCATTATTGCTCGGACATGCAAGGGGTTAGAGGATCGCTCTTAGAAAAGATGTAGTCTCAATAATGAGACAGGGGAGGAAATCGGGTGGGTAATGAAATATGGGTTTATATTGAGCATGATCACAAAAACTTGGAAAAGGTTTCTTTGGAACTGCTGGGTGAGGCGGCCAGGCTGGCAGAAGGGACAGACGCTAACGTAGCTGCTCTTCTCTTTGGTCATAGCCTGGATGTGGTGCTGCAAAGCCTGCTGGAATATGGCGGCATGGATACAATTTACCTTGTCAAAGAAAAAAGATTAGATTTTTTTCGTTCCGAAGTTTATACCCATGTCTTGACAGAACTAATGAGGCAGAATCAGCCCCAACTGGTCCTTTTGGGTGCCACTGCCGATGGCAATGACCTGGGGCTGCGCGTTGCCGTAAGGTCAGGGGCCGGTTTTTTGAATAACTGCCATGATTTGAAGCTTAACGAATCAGGGGAGCTAATCCTTACCAAAACGGTGCTCGATGGGAAGCAGCTGTCAGTGGCCATCATATCCCCCCTGCAAATAGCCACTGTTAACCCTGATGTTTTTGGACTTGAAAAGCTAACCGGCACATCTCCCACCATCAAAGAAATAGATATGGATATGACTAATATAAAGGAAAAAAGTGATGTGGTGGCATTTATAAAAGGAGATCCTTCCCAAATGGATATCTCTGAAGCCGATATGATCGTTTCAGGAGGCAAGGGCATTAACAGTGAAGAAGAATGGCAGTTACTTGAAGGTTTGGCTGCAAGGTTGGGGGCTGCAATTGCAGGAAGCAGAATGGCCAAAGACATGGGGTATATCAATCAGGAAAAAGTGGTGGGGCAAACGGGAAAATCAGTAACCCCCAGGTTATATCTGGCAGCAGGCATCTCCGGGGCCACACAACATTTACATGGCATCAAAGAGGCGCATAAAGTAATTTCCATAAATAAGGACCACCAGGCTCCCATCATGAAACTATCCGATCTTGCAGTAGTAGCAGATACCGCCGAGATACTGCCCTTGCTCGTGGAAAAATTAAAGACGAAAACTGATACTTAAAGTTTCTCCCGCCTAAAAGTGGAGATAAGTTCCCCATAGTTCCAGGCAATACAACAATCATAATCCGGTTATTCCCGTGACTCAATCCGGACAAGGTACCCCTGCGATACTGGGGGGAGATCAGCCGCGTTTGCCTCATCCGTATCAATATGCATTTCGGTTTTTCGTCCCTCAGTTACACGTATCATAACATCGCCATATATTAGTTCACTCTCGCCTTCGACCTTTACCATGACCATATCCCTGTTCTTTACGCCATAGTAATCAGCATCTTCCGGCGACATATGGATATGTCTCATGGCAACAATCACTCCCTCAGGGATGGTTATTGTCCCCTCTGGCCCTTCAACTGTCACTCCCGGTGTTCCTTTCAGATTGCCTGATTCACGAACGGGGGCGTCAATTCCCAGCTTAAATCCTTCCGTGCTGGATATCTCAAACTGGGTTGAACTGCGTAGAGGACCGATTACCCTTACGTTATCTATACGCCCTCTCGGACCCACGAGGCTGACAGTTTCGTGGGAGGCGAAACCCTCGTCGAGATGCAGAGATGATTTTTCTGTAAGTTCATAGCCCTGACCGAAAAGACTTTCCAAGTCTGATTTGCTGAGGTGGGCGTGACGTGCTGAAACAGATACTCGTATGGGACGCTTGTCAGTAGCATGTATGTCATGCTTGATAGATCGCTTGAAGTCCAGGGCTTTTGCACACTGGCGCGCTATCATTAGTTCTTCGTTGGTGGCAATCACCAGGATAGTTGTATTCGAGTAAGGTGCACCGATTTCGAATACCGGAGCATCATCTCTCACAATACATCTTTCGTTGCGAAGTTGGTCTACGGCGAATCCGAGCCTTTCAAGACCCTGAACGCACCTGGCCCGCTCGCTGACACCATTTTCCCCAACTCCCCCCGTGAATACAAGCACGTCTGCACCGCCCAGCACGGCTGTATAGGCACCGATATATTGCTTTACCCGGTAGCAGTATGATTGTATTGCCAAACAGGCGCGGGTGTTTCCCTGATCAGCGGCAGCTATTATCTCGCGCATATCCGAACTTACACCTGAGATCCCCAGCAGTCCGCTTTCTGTATTAATAATGTTGTCTATTTCGTCAATCTCCAAACCCTCGTTTCGCATCAGATAGGGAATGATGCCAGGATCAAGGTCGCCTGTCCTGGTTCCCATCAATAGTCCCTGCAGTGGGCTGAAGCCCATGCTTGTATCAATGGAATGCCCCCGTTGGATAGCGCAGACGCTCGCCCCGTTTCCCAGGTGGCAGGATATAATGTTCAGTCGCCTCAAGGGTGTTTCAAGGAACTCGGCTGCCTTCAGGGCCACGTACTCATGGGAGTTGCCATGATATCCAAGCTTCCTAATACCTTTCTCATAGTATTCATACGGAAGACCGTAGATCGCTGCCTCTTCAGGAATAGTGCGATGAAAAGCGGTATCAAAAACCGCTACATGGGGTATATCAGGAAGTAATTTCTGGCATGACTCAATTCCCGTTAGCATGGCTGGGTGGTGGAGGGGCATAAGGGGGATCAGGTTTTTGATTTCATCTTTGACAGCCTGGTCGATTACCACCGGACCACGATTCACCGAACCACCATGACCCACCCTGTGGGCCACGGCCTCTATGTCGGAGAGAGTTTTTATTGGTGCACTTTCAACCTTAGTAATATTTTCCATCACTATCTTAATTGATGACAAATGATCCGGAGCCTCAATCTTAGAAGTGGTTTCTTCCCCGGCACAAATACAGATATGTTCGGCACCATCCATGCCGATGCGTGTTACTGCTCCGCTCAGCAAAGAACCCTCTGTGTTGAGATTAAAAAGTTCATATTTAAGAGATGAACTGCCGCTATTGATCACAAGAACGATCATTATCTTTCACCTTCCTGATTACTAGTATTTTTGTGGGCTCACAAAAACTTATGCGCCATGGGGCAAGACAGGCTTATTGCCAAGGCTTTATTATGGCCACCTTATATAATCGAGCGCGAAAATATAAGGACAGGAGTATTTTTCTCCTGACCTTATTCGTAAATATACTCGCTATCCTCTGCATCGTTTGGTTTGTATGAAAATTACAATATCGCAACTTTCAAAGTCGTTTTTGCCACGATTAGGCAAGGTCGAAGCGATCTGCGTTCATCACCTTATTCCAGGCAGAAACAAAGTCATGCAAAAACTTTTCCTGAGAATTGTCACTTGCATAAACTTCCGCGATGGCCCGGAGCTGGGAGTTTGAACCAAAGATGAGGTCAACACGGGTGCCGGTCCATTTAAGTTCACCCGTTGCATAATCGCGGCCCTCGAACTCATCCTTGTTTCCATCTACCACTTTCCAGGTCGTGTTCATATCAAGAAGGTTCACGAAAAAGTCATTTGTGAGCGTTTCCGGGTTTTTGGTGAAGACACCGTGCTGAGACTGTCCGTAATTGGCATTCAAAACGCGCATCCCGCCAAGCAGCACTGTCATTTCAGGAGCGGTCAAGGTTAACAGCTGCGCACGATCTAAAAGCAGTTCCTCTGCCGGAACAGCATATTTCTGCTTGAGGTAGTTGCGGAACCCGTCAGCAACCGGCTCAAGCACTTCGAATGCATAAACGTCGGTCTGTTCCTGCAACGCATCCGTGCGACCCGGTGAAAAGGGAACAGCTATATTGTGACCGGCGTTCTTTGCAGCTTGCTCTATCGCCGCACATCCACCCAGGACTATTAAGTCAGCCAGTGAAACTTTCTTTTGGCCTGACTGGGCACTGTTGAAATCTACTTTAATTTTTTCAAGCGCATCAAGCACAGCACTCAGTTGAGCAGGCTGGTTTACTTCCCAATCCTTCTGCGGTTCGAGGCAGATACGAGCCCCGTTTGCCCCACCCCGCTTATCTGAGCCCCGGAAGGTGGACGCTGAAGCCCAGGCCGTGGAGACAAGCTGGGAAATTGACAGGCCCGAAGCCATGATCTTACCCTTGAGTTCTGCCATATCGTTTTCGTCAATCAATTCATGATCCACTGGGGGCACCGGGTCCTGCCAGATCAGTTCATCCTCAGGAACCTCCGGACCGAGATAGCGGGAAAGGGGCCCCATGTCACGGTGGGTCAGTTTGAACCAGGCCCGGGCGAAAGCTTCCTCGAACTCCTTTGGATTCTCATGAAACCGCTTTGCAATTTTCTTATAAGCGGGATCCATCCTTAAAGCGAGGTCCGCTGTGGTCATCATTGGTGCATGCCGTATGGAGGGATCTTCCGCATCC
The DNA here is from genome assembly GCA_007131175.1 of Syntrophomonadaceae bacterium. Taxonomy (GTDB): domain Bacteria; phylum Bacillota; class Dethiobacteria; order DTU022; family UBA8154; genus UBA8154. The sequence continues at coordinate 1,992 of SLRC01000185.1, read as the reverse complement.
GGCACAGTATCTGCTGCCTCTGGATCCGCAGCAACCCATTGATGGGCACCGGCAGGGCTCTTCACCAGGTTCCAATCATACTTAAAGAGGGTCTCAAAATAGCTGTTATCCCATTTTGTCGGGGTGGGTGTCCAGGCACCTTCAATGCCGCTGGTGATGGTATCACGGCCCTTGCCGCTACCGTAACTGTTCTTCCAGCCAAGCCCTTGTTCCTCGATGCCGGCAGCCTCGGGCTCCGGACCCAAATGGGAATCGGGGGCGGCGCCGTGACATTTGCCTAATGTGTGACCTCCGGCGATTAGTGCCACAGTCTCTTCGTCGTTCATGGCCATACGGTCAAAGACGTCTCTGATATCGCGGGCTGAAGCGAGGGCATCCGGTTCACCGTTCGGCCCTTCCGGGTTAACATATATCAGCCCCATCTGCACGGCAGCGAGAGGATTTTCCAACTCCCGCTCACCGGAATAACGCTTATCGCCAAGCCATTCGCTCTCGGGGCCCCAGTAAGTGTCCTCTTCCGGCTCCCACACATCTTCCCGGCCGCCACCAAAACCGAAGGTCTTGAATCCCATGGACTCGTAAGCGCAATTACCGGCGAGGATCATGAGGTCTGCCCAGGAAATTTTGTTGCCATATTTTTGCTTGATTGGCCATAATAACCGGCGCGCCTTGTCCAGGTTGGCATTATCCGGCCAGCTGTTGAGGGGAGCCAGGCGCTGGGACCCCGTCCCTCCGCCGCCCCGACCGTCACCTTTGCGGTAGGTGCCTGCGCTGTGCCAGGCCATCCGGATAAAGAGGCCTCCATAGTGGCCGTAATCGGCAGGCCACCAATCCTGCGAGTCAGTCATCAATTCATATAAATCTTTTTTAAGAGCTTCGAAATCAAGTTTTTTAAATTCTGCAGCATAATTAAAATCCTTACCCAGGGGATTAACCAGGTCTGAGTTCTGATGAAGGATCTTGAGGTTCAACTGATTAGGCCACCAATCCCTGATGGAAGGGCCACCAATTGCCGTTGGGGTTTGAGGTTTTTTTCCCGTTACCGGGCATCTGCCTTCTTCATTCATATATATTGCTCCTTTCTTACATGGTGATTTATATTTTTAAGGCATCTTGAACAAACACCTTTAAAATATACGTTCTTTTGCATAGCTCTAAAGCCGATTTGCCAATATTTATAATAAACCCATATTTGTAATTATAAACAATAATTATAATTAGCTTATTATATAAAGGATAACCTGTCAATCCCCTCACTTCAACGTTCATGCAGGTTTGGCAAACTAATTATCCAACTCTCGGGTGATGTTTCCTTTGGGGACAGCACATTTACCTCTTATATTTGCCAACAAGGCGATTCATCCCGGTAACATGGGGTTCAACACGTTCCAACAGCTGCCAAAGTGTAAGGCCGGGTTCTAAGTTAAGCTGTTCGTTTAGAGCCAGCAACCAGAAAAAGTAGTGGTGTGTTCCGTGGCCTGCTGGAGGCATGGGCCCATTATAGCCTTCATTGTTGAAGTCGTTAATGCCATTGGTGTGTTCTTTTACTCCCTCTGGCAAGGCAGTAATCTCTCCCGGTATGTTGTAGAGAACCCAGTGAACAAAACCATAAGTGCCTGGCAAAACCAGCGGCGCATCGGGATCATGGCAGATTAACACGAAAGATTTTGTGCCTTCCGGCACATCTGTCCATTCCATGGGGGGAGAGATATCTTCCCCTTCACCTGTATACCTTTTTGGAATCACACTGCCAGACTCAAAGACCGGACACTTAAGTTGCAATTCAGACAGGGCAAATCCCATTTTTACCACCCTTTCAAAAATTATTTTACTTATATATTCATTACCAGCAACCTTCTTCCCTTCCTCAACCAATTATAAAGAAAAAGATATTTATACTACGCTCTTACGACACACTTTATTTGCAGTATACATCTTATGGAGCCGGAGTTAAAAACCATTGTTTTCATTGTAACAAATATGTTATAGTGG
>SLRC01000030.1 GCA_007131175.1 Syntrophomonadaceae bacterium | reverse complement strand
ATTCCCCGCTCCCGTTCAAGATCAATAGAATCCATGACCCTTTCCACAATGGCAGCATTGTCATGAAACATACCACTTTGGTTAAGCAGGCAATCCACCAAGGTTGTCTTACCATGATCCACGTGGGCAATAATTGCAACATTACGGATCTGGTCACTGGGCAGCCTCTCAATCATCCTAAACTTTATTCCTCCTTTTGCTCCACAAAACCATGGCAAAGATTAATACCGGGGTATCCCCCGGCAATGTATTTCAAACAAGATTTTTAAAGTAACAAAATCTGACCCTTTATCTTCAGTCTTTTAATACACCACTATATATTAAAACAGATTAAAGGATGTATTACAACATTTTTTTTCCTTACTCCACCGGGTCATACGTTTCAACAAAAATATCCGGTTTACACGGATAGCATTCACCATCAACCCCGCGAACAATGAAGTCACCGGGGCTGGCAATATGATTGCCTTCCAATGTGGGGATTAAAAGCCTGGTTTTTGTTTGGTATGCCTCAATTACCAAAGGTTTTTTGCGGTATTTTTTTGCCTTTGTTTGGTCAAATGTGAACATCGCCCTGCCCTTTCCTGTTCATTTCAGCAGCTAATTACCGTCTTTACTTTTCCCTCTTCCCGTTCATCATATGTAAACGGGGTTTTTTGAGGCGTCTTTACAATCCCCTCAAATATTCGGGCCGCAGTTGGCGGAGATCACCGCTTAAGCGTACTTTTTCCAGTATGTTTAAAAGTTTTTCTTTATCTCCAGGAAGGGTTCCCCTGAGGGGAAGGTAGTTTGAGGCATGATTGGCCCGAAAAACGCAGTTACTTAATTCCAGGTGCTGCAGCATCATTTCTATTTCTTTTAGAATTTCCAGCTGTCCGGGTACGGCAAATTCTCCCTTTTCCACTTGCCGTGCAATTGGAGTACCGTCACATACCATCAGGGTGAGCAATCCCAAGTATTCGGGATCTATTTTGTTTAATAAAGTAGCCGTGTCCCTGGCATGCGCTTCCATTTTCGCCGCCCCCCCCAAGCCATTGATCACGGTAATGGAAAGAACCAATCCCGCTTTCCTGGCCCGCAAACCTGCTTCAATAATCTCATCCCGGGTTGCTCCTTTACGGATCCAATTCAGTAATTCTTCATTCCCCGTCTCCACACCCAGATAAACAATACCCAGACCTGCTTTTTTTATTTTCTCCAGTTCATCTTCACTTTTTTCCAAAAGATCCTGGGGAGAAGCATAGATACCAATCCGCTCCATGTTGGCAAAGGCACTATACAGCTTTTTCAGCACCGCTAAGAGTTTTTCCGTTTGCATGGCCAGGGCATTTCCATCTGCCAAGAATACCCTTCTTACCCCCCCTAGCGATCGGGCTGCCTCATTTATATCAGCTTCAATTTCCCCCAGTTCCCGTTCCCGATATTTCTTGTCCATAAAAGCAACGCAAAAGGTACAGCGATTATGGGAACAGCCGATCGTTATTTGCAGAATAAGACTTTTTGCTTCACTGGGAGGACGATAAATTGCTCCTTCATAGCGCATAATTGACACCTCTTCCTTCAGCTTAAACTTAGGCAGGCAGATTGAAAACTATCCTTAAGAGGTATTAACTTCTGTCCCGCTCAAGGTCAAACAGCATTTTTTCCAGGTACCACTCTTCAGAACGGCCCGGGTATTTCTGCTGCAAGCGCTTTATGTAAGCATCTATATGTTCATCAGCAGTTGTGGACGGTAACCCTGCCCTGCGGCTGTATTCTTTACGTAATGCACTTGCTTTAGGTTTTTTAGTTTTCTTCTTTTTCAAATAGTAAAAAGCAAAGAGAATAACTGCAATAGCAATAATATACTCCATTAAAACCACCCTCCCCCTATTTAACCTTTTACATTATAGCTCGCCCGAAAGCTCATAAATGATATAGCGTCGCGTAAACATGCGGGAATCTACTAATAAAACGCTTCCCCCATCATCTTGATAAAATATAGCTGAGCCCAGGCGTTCTTTGAAAGACAGGCCCTTTTCCAGCATATACTCATTTAATGGGTCTTCCGGTCCTGCTTTTTGTAATAAAATTCGCCGTTCCGGTTTTACCGGTAAAATTTCCGCCTGTGTTGTTTCCAGTTTAGCCGTTGCTCGCAATATGGGTAAAGGGTTTCCTTCCTGGAAGAGAACGGTATTATAGTAACCCACTATTGCCAGCACGAAAATGCCAAACCAGAGAAACCAGCCTGATGCCTTGCGAAAAATTTTTTGTATCATATATTTACCTCCACTGGAATTCAGCCCGCAAATATTATTTCAACAATACCTGCCAGATTTCCTTTGCCGAATGTTAAGTACACAAAAAAAATGGCCGGATTTCCGGCCACCTCAAGGTTTCCTTAAGCAAGGGTAACTTCTTTACATAGATAAACATCCTGGATGGCGTGCAAGATATTTACACCTTCTTGCATCTCTTTCTGAAAGGCTTTCCTGCCTGAGATTAAACCCATGCCGCCGGCCCTTTTGTTAATTACCGCCGTTTGAACTGCTTGTGCCAAATCATTTTCCCCGGAGGCTCCTCCTGAGTTAATCAGACCAATCCTCCCCATGAAGCAATTAACGACCTGGTAACGGGTTAGGTCAATGGGATGATCCGAACTCAATTCAGTGTAAACTTTTCTATTTGTTTTTCCAAATTTTATGGCCTCAAAGCCTCCATTATTTTCCGGCTGTTTCTGTTTTACAATATCTGCTTCGATGGTAGCACTGAGATAGTTTGCCTGGCCCGTTAAATCTGCGGACAGGTGGTAATCAGTCCCATCCTGCTTGAACGCCGGATTTCTCAGGTAAGCCCATAAGATAGTTACAAGCCCCAGCGAGTGAGCATACTCAAATGCTTCAGCTATCTCCATTATTTGCCTGCGGCTTTCTTCCGAGCCAAAGTAAATGGTGGCGCCGATAGCCACGGCACCTAAATCAAAAGCCTGCTTTACCCCGGCAAATATAGTCTGATCATGTTTTTCCGGATATGTAAGCAATTCGTTGTGATTGATTTTTAAAATAAAAGGAATTTTGTGAGCATACTTACGGGCCACAACCCCGAGAACACCCAGTGTGGATGCTACAGCGTTACATCCACCTTCCAATGCTAAATTAATAATATTTTCCGGATCAAAGTAAATGGGATTAGGTGCAAATGATGCCCCGGCGGAGTGCTCTATCCCCTGGTCCACTGGCAGAATGGAGAGATACCCGGTGCCAGCCAGACGGCCCGTGTTATAAAGAAGCTGCATATTCCGCAAGACCGGAACCGGCCTGTTGGACTGGATAAAAATACGGTCAATGAAATCGGGAGAAGGGGTGTAAATGTTGTCCCGGGGCACAGTTACACAGCGGTGGTTTAATAAATAGTCTCCATCGTTTCCGAGCAGCTTTACAATCTTTTCAAACAAGCCTAGCCCTCCTTCTAAAGTCTGCAAAAACCCCTGATAGTTTTTGTGTATAATCAATTTTACTCTAAATGGCAGAGCTTAATACATCTTCAGACGATATAATTGAGCATTTTAGGAATGATTTCAATCTTAACAGGAGTTTTACCAAGTTGTTCTCCATCCAGTTCCAAAAGGACCGGAGACGGAGCATCAATGCATATTTTTTTGCCCCTTAAGTATTTTACCCCCCTCACCTGAAGGTGGTTACCCCTGTAAACACGGTAAAGGTTGACCAGCAATTTTAGCTTATGCATATCCGTTATCAAGAGGAAATCCAACAAACCGTCATCCATGGAGGCCAGGGGGGTTATATGCATGCCGCCGCCAAAATATTGCCCGTTACCGGCAACAACGGTTACAGCCTTTCCCTGCCATTTGAAATCATCATCAATAACCACAGATAATGGCTGGTTTTGATAAAGGAACAGTGAAATCAAGGTGTTAAACAGAAAAAATATTGTTCCTCCAAGCGCTTTTGTATGATTACGTGCCCTTTGCACCATAAAGCCGCCCAGGCCCACATCAGCAATATTACAAAAATAGCGGGTAACAACTTTGCCCCCGGGCCCTTGAAAGGATATCAATCCAATATCAAGGCAGCGCAACTGACCGCGGACCAGCCGTTGTACAATTTCTGGGATATTGCGGGGCAATTGGACGGCCCGTGCAAAATCACCTCCCGTCCCCGTGGATATTATTCCCATGGCAGCTGCTTGGCTGATCTTGCTGTCCACTACTAAAAAGCCGTTTACCACTTCGTTAAGGGTTCCGTCACCACCAACGGTTATTATATTATGGTAACCGTTCTGCAGAGCATCCCCACACAAACGGGTAGCATCACCCGGACCCTTTGTCAGAGCATAAACAAACTTTAACCCGCCCGCCTCCATTTGCTCTTTTATAAAAGGCCAGCGTTTTTCTGTCTTTCCATGGGATGACGCAGGATTAACAATTACAAACATCTTTTTTTTCATATAACCAATATTCAACGATAGCCTGGTTACATCCTGCTTAAATAGATCAATTTGATATTACATCTTGTAAACAGTCATAATAACTTCCAAAGTATATGGCAAAAAGATTGGGATGCAGTCAGGGATACCATATGCTGAGAATTTTCGCTGCCTCAGACTGCCTTCCTTAAATCAATCTGCTTATTTTAATCAATGGCCCTTAAGTGAATGATAAAAGATGGACCCCCCAGGGAGCCCATCTTCAATTTATTTGAAATTCATATCAATACTTGAATTTGCTGAGCTCTTCTTCCAGGTCACAAACCATGCCTTGCAATTCATTTGCTGCACTGGAAATCTCACCCATGGTAGCAGTTTGCTCCTCCACAGCTGCCGAAACCTCTTCACTGCCGGCACCTATCTCCTGTGCAGCAGCCGAAACCTGTTCGATCCGGGCTAAAATGGCTTTCAGGCTATCAATTACTGACTGCAGTACTTCTCCTGCAGAAACGACTACTTTCGTGCCGTCATTAACCTTATCTGCTCCATCATCCATCGTTTCCACGACACCCTGGATTTGATTATAAATGTTCCCTGCCAGATCCGTGATCTCTGAAGCTGATTTGGATGTTTTTTCTGCAAGTTTTCTCACTTCCTCGGCAACAACGGCAAAGCCACGGCCGTGCTCACCGGCACGTGCTGCCTCAATTGCCGCATTTAATGCCAACAAGTTTGTTTGATCCGAGATTCCTTTTATCGTATCCACAATTTTGCTGATATCCTGGGCTTGCGAACCAAGGGTAACAACAACATTCTTTAAGCTGTTTACAATGCTGGATATTACCTGCATCTGATTTACTGCATTTTCCACTGCACTGCTGCCTGCTAGGGCCTGTTGTGATATTTTATTGCCCATTTCGCTCATTTCGTTGGCATTACCGCTTAACTGCTGTGCATTACCCGAAAATTCATTGGCCGATGCCGCCACTTCCTGCAGGGATGCACTCATCTCCTCTGAAGATGCAGCCAGAGACTCGCTTGATTCACTGACTCTATAAACACTGCTCACCGTTTTTTTAAACATTTCCCTTAGAGACTGCTGCATGGAATCAAGCCCCCTTGCCAAATCTCCGTACTCATCTTTAAGCTTGAGGGCATAGTCGGGTACATTTGTGCTAAAGTCGCCCTTTGAGAGTAAGCTTACGATAAAACCTGTGGAATCTTTAACATTCCTGATGATTGGTTTCATTATATACAAGACGACTAATATTGTTATTACAGCAATAATCAATGACCAGATAAGTATGGCCAATCTGGCTGCGGCAATGCTTTCTTCAATATCATTAATATATACACCCGTCCCGATGATCCATTCCCACGGCTCAAACTGGGTAACATAGGAGAGCTTTGGCTCTATACGGGATTCGTCATCATAATATTGCCATTTATATTGAACATAACCTGCTCCCTCTTCCTGGGCTACCCTCACAAATTCCTGGAAGAAAAATACGCCGTCAACATCGGTTATTTGAGCAGCATCAACCCCGACTAAAGTGGTGGCAAAGGGATGGGCCAACGTCACATGATTAAAGTCGTTAATCCATAAGTAAGCCAAATCTCTTCCGCCGAAACTGATGGCATTAATCATAGCCAAAGCTCTGTTTTGCGCCTCCCTTCTGCTTACCAGGCCCATTGCCTCCATTTCATAGTAATGATGCAGTATAGATAAACCCACATCATTCAGTTCCCTGGTCTGAGTTTGTTTTTCTTCGTAGATATTGTTTTTGATCAGGGAAATATAATATGTCTGGCTAAGCAAAAGAAACAGAATAACTGGAATAATACCCATTGCTAAAAGCTTAATCCTGATAGTATTATTTAACATGCTTTTTCTCCTTATCTAAATATTTACTGTTTTGGTAAGTTGTTCGTCAAAATCTTATTTTTTCCTGCAAGTTTTTTCTTATTCGGGATTAAAGCAAAAAAAAACCCCTTTAAGGGGTACAAGGGATGCTTGTATTCTATTTACTGTTTAACCAACCAGGCTTATCATTTAATATAGATACTATCACTTCACCTTGTCTTTTAACATATCCACAAACTCACCCATCATGTTAACGATTTCCTGACCCTTTTGCTTAAGCCTTTGATCCATTGAATCCCGACCAGCCTTAACAAGGCCTTGCAAACTTTCCTTTCACTGTTCCGTGGACCGGGCCATTTTTTTAATATCCACATTTTCACCTCCTCTAAGGATCAGTCTTCCTCAAAAAAACTATTTTATAATCTGGATGAGGAGGATAAAGTGCTGGTGTATAATAAGTTTAAATTTATAGAGGGAGGTCAATTGGTTGCAATGCAAAAAATTATTAAAATAAGAACCTACCAAAGGGAAGCCCTTTACGACATCACCACGGCGGTTAAAAATATTATAAAAGAAACAAAGATAAAAAATGGACTGGTTAGCGTTTACGTACAGGGGGCGACTGCAGCGATTATGATTCAGGAAAACTGGGATGAAAGTGTGCAATCGGATGTGCTTATGTTGTTAAAAATAATAATCCCCCGTGGAGTATGGGAGCATGACAAGCAGGATGGTAACGGTGATGCGCACCT
>SLRC01000190.1 GCA_007131175.1 Syntrophomonadaceae bacterium | reverse complement strand
CTGGTGGCGAGGATTGTCCCCTGTCCGCCGACACCGGATAAAACGATGCTAAACTTCATTGGGAGACCTCCTTTATTGCCTCAGATGGGCATAATTCACAGCATACCCCGCACCCGGCACAAGTGTCGGCAATCTCCACCCCATCAATATTGATGATGGAGGGGCAACCCAGTTCATCGATACAGATTTCGCACTCGGTACAAAGATCCTTATCGATATAAAACTTGCGGGTAGTCTTAATACGGGTAACACAGGGGGCCCTTGCAATTACTACGGAAGGACCGTCGTATTCCAGGGACCTTCTTGCTGCTGCCAACATCTCCGGCAGGTTATTGGGGTCTACTATTTCCATCTGCGTGATGCCAAGGCTTTTCACAATATCCTCTATAATAGCTTTTGGCGCATCTTCTCCTGTGGCTGCTTTACCCATCCCCGGGTGCGGTTGGTGTCCGGTCATGGCGGTTGTTTCGTTATCCAGGATAACCGTGGTCACATTGCCCTGGTTATAAACGATGTTCAAAAGCCCGGTCATGCCAGCATGTAGAAATGTACTGTCACCGATAAAGGCCACGTGGGGACGCTCTTTTTCGACGAGGGAGAGGCCGTAAGCCACCGTAAGTCCTCCACCCATGCAAAGGCAGGTGTCTGTGGCGTTAAGAGGAGCAGCGTAACCCAAAGTATAACAACCGATATCACCGCTAAAGACGGCTTCATCTTTTGCCCCTTCCTTGGCGAATGCATAAAAGGCGGCCCGGTGTCCGCAACCGGCACAAAGAATGGGGGGTCGGACCGGCAGGGCCGGTGTTTCCTTGTCAGTGACTTTTTCCACAGCTTTGGGTTCCTGTCCCAGGAAAGCCTGGATAAAGGAAATGGCCCGGTCAACTTCAAATTCACCAAAACGGGAAACTTCACCAGTCCGCTTACCGTGAACCGCCACGTCCATTTTCTCGGTCCATACCATCCTCATAACCTGGTCTTCGATTACCGGTTCCTGTTCTTCGATGACCAGGACTTTATCAACTGATTGCAAAAATTCGCGGGTTGGTTCATTGGGGAGGGGGTAGGGGGTACCGATTTTCAGAAGGGGCGCTTTGAGGCCGAGTATTTCAAGGGCTTCCTTGGCATAATTATAGGAAACACCGGAAGCGATGACGCCCCATTTTTCTTCGCCTGCCTCGATCCAGTTAAAGGCACTTTGGGAAAAAATTTTGGCCGCCTGTTCTTGCTGGTCTTCCAGGCGGATGTGGTTGCGCGCAGAGAGACTGGGCAAAATACACCACTTTGGATCTTTGTTAAATCTAAAACTTTTCTGCGCCGGCTTGATTTCTCCAAGTGTAACATCACCGTGGGCATGTGAAGAACGGGTGGTGGGGCGCACAATTACCGGTAGTTTTAGAGTTTCCGAAACTTCAAAAGCGTAAACGGTCATGTCTTTTGCTTCCTGCGCGGAGGAGGGTTCCATGATGGGAAGCTTGGCAAATGTGGCAAACAGTCTCGTGTCCTGCTCTGTCTGCGAGGAATGGGGCCCTGGATCATCGGCTACGATTAGGACAAATCCTCCCTCGATACCGATATACGCCAGGCTCATTACTGCATCAGAAGCTACATTCAGGCCCATTTGCTTCATTGACGCCATAACCCTTGCTCCAGCATAGGAAGCTCCTGCCGCTGTCTCTACTGCTACCTTTTCGTTAACGCTCCACTCTGCATGAAACCCGTATTTCTTTGCCCACTGGGCCAAGGTTGCCATTATCTCCGAAGAGGGTGTTCCCGGGTATGAGGCTGCCACAGCAATTCCTGCTTCTACGGCTCCTCTGGCTATGGCTTCGTTACCCATCATTAAAACCCGCGTGCCTGCCTTATCTTCCATATCCAGTTCACCTCCAGAAAATATCAAATCTTTTTCTCTTTCGGTTTGCCGGCAACTTATAGTTAGCCGGCTGCCAAAATGATCTTCCTTTTTTGTACAAACTAATTCAGCGACCATTCCTTTCCTAAAAATGGGTTAAATGTACTTCAGGGGTTTTTCAGGGGTTTTAAAGGGCAATGCTACTCTATCTGATAAGTGTTTATTTGTCAAGTATATTGTCAATCTTTGAGGGGTTAAGATATTAGAAAAAAAACGCTCAGTAGCTATAAATGGGAACTTTTCTTAAATTAACGACAAGTGTTGTTTCCTGGGGGGAAAAGGAAATTTTTAAGGGATGGAATGTCTGTTTGTGGCGGATTTTGGACGGGAAAAGAAATATATGGCTGCGGCAACGGCAACAGGAATCATGGTAAGGTTAAACATGGTGCTGTAGCCAAAAGCATCGGCTATCAGTCCCCAGGAGATGGAACCGGTGGCCACACCGATATCAAATGCGGTCCAGTACGTTGCATTTGCACCCCCACGCCGTTCCGGGGGTACTTTGCTAATGCAGAGGGCTACCATCGTAGGCTGAATAAAACCGAATCCGATTCCGTAAAAAACAGCGCTCACCACCAAATGAGTCAGGGTGGAAGTTTGGGCCAGGATGGGCATGGCCACAAGCGTGGCCAAGGTTCCGACGATCACAGCGAAATCATAGCCGCTGTTTCCCCTGCGGTCAACAATAAGACCGGAAAGGGGCCGCGTTATCAGTGTCGTCAGGGCAAGGGTGAGAAAGAAGACCCCTGCAGTGCCCATCCCCTGTGCCCGGACAAAAAGGGCTAAAAACGAAAGGACAGCACTATAAGTAAACGTGACAAAAAGGATTACCATGGCGGGGCGCAGGGCAGCCCTTTCCATAAAGACAAATTTAATCTTTTCTTTTTGTTTTTCTCTTTGAGGGTATTTGATTGGCAGTGCCAGTAAAAGGGAAACAAGCATTAAAACAGAACAGGAGATAAAGAGCGCAGGGAAGGAGAAGCTATCTACAATCCAAAGACCGATACCGGGAGAAATGGCCAGGGAGATGCTGGCAGCCAGGGAAAAGAAGCCCATGCCTTCACCCATTCTTTTTGCCGGCACAACATCGGATGCAATTGTGGCAGACGAGGTATTGCACATCCCCCAGCCCATACCCTGGATAAAACGAAAAAATATCAGGGCAACAACAGGAATCATCCAGATATAAATAATTGTTGGTATGGTAAAAAGCAAGATGCCACCAAGGTAAATGAGGCGGCGCCCATAATTGTCCAGGGCCCAACCGGTGATGGGTCTTGTCAAAACAGCGGCCACGGTCAGGGAGCCGAGAGCCATGCCGGCTAAGCTTGTGGAACCTCCAAATTGCTGTATATAAACAGGAAGGGTGGGAAGCAGGCTGTGAAAAGCAACAAAGGTGGTCAGGGCCGATAAACATATGAGGATGAAACTGGTAGTCCATAAGGGAGGCTTACCTCCGGGCAATTCCACTCCGGTTTTTTCATCAGTTTTTGCTTGGCTTGGCTGGATTTCTGCTTTCACCTTATCACCTGCATATAGTAAATTATTCGAGATAATCCGATTATGAATCAGGGATCAGAAAGTGTCAACCCGTACTACTATTAGAAATTTGATTGAAAATCAGGCTCTCGTGTGAACAACTCACCTTTTATTTTTTTGTCTGTTTTGACTATTGCCCACTGTTGGAACTTATGTTATATTTACAAAAAAGCGCAGGCTTTTGCGCCTAGGAGGTAAGGTGGATGGATTTAAAAAAGGTGCTGGTGAGCGACCCTCTGGCTGAAGAAGGAATAAGTATTTTAAAAGAAGTGGCCGAGGTCGACGTAAAAACAGGCCTTAGCCACGAGGAACTCCTTTCTATTATTGGGGATTATGATGCTCTGTTAGTGCGCAGTGGAACCCAGGTGGAAGCAGATATTATCGCTGCCGGTAAAAAACTGAAGGTCATCGGCAGGGCTGGAGTGGGGGTTGACAATATTGACGTGGAAAAGGCGACGGAACTGGGTATCCTTGTTATTAACGCCCCGGGGGGCAATACCATCTCTGCCGCTGAGCATACTATGGCCATGATGATGGCCCTTACCCGTAACATTACAAATGCTTGCGGTTCATTACGTTGTGGTGAATGGAAAAGAAGTAAATTTGTTGGTGTGGAATTATACCGCAAAAAACTTGGTATTGTGGGTTTTGGTCGCATTGGACAGGAGGTGGCCAGCCGGGCCAGGTCCTTTGGTATGGATATTATGGCGTATGATCCCTACATACCCAATGAGCTTATTGAAAAACAGGGATATACTCCGGTGACCCTGGACTATCTTTTTGCCAATGCCGATATTATAACCGTTCATGCACCAAAGACTTCTGATACGAAGTATTTGATTAGTGCAGACGTTTTGGAAAAGATGAAGGATGGCGTGCGTATTATTAACGTTGCCCGTGGTGGCCTCGTGGATGAAAAGGCTCTTTACGATGCCATTAAGAGTGGCAAAGTGGCCGGTGCTGCCCTTGATGTCTTTGAACACGAGCCGCCAGAGGACAGCCCTTTGCTTGGAATGGAAGAGGTGGTATGTACACCTCATCTGGGAGCATCCACAGCAGAGGCCCAGATCAAAGTGGCAGTGCAGGTTGCAGAGCAGTTCGTCCGACTTTTTAAAGGCGAGCCGGTGCAAATGGCTGTGAATGCCCCAATCCTGCCACCGGAAGCGATGGCCGAGGTAGAACCATTTATTCCCTTAATGAACATTATGGGAAGCTTTTATATGCAGCTGTTTGGTGGTCGTATAAAAGCGGTGGACATTTCTTACAGCGGAGAGGTTTCGGACTATCCAGCGGCTCCCATGACCACTGCTCTCCTGATTGGTTTGCTTCAGGTCATTCTTAAAACCAATGTTAATTATGTGAATGCACCGCCAATTGCCAAGCAGCGGGGCATTAAAATTGAAGAGAATAAAAGTAAAAGTGCATCTATTTACCGCAGCCTGATCACGGTCAGGATTACCACAGAGGAGGGAGCTGCCACTATTGCGGGCACGCTATTTGAAGGCAGTGAGATGCGCATAGTGCAGATTGATGAATACAATATTGAAGTAATACCTTCCCGCCATATGGTTGTAAACAGGTACCATGATCGCCCCGGAGTTGTGGGTAAGGTTGGAACCCTTCTTGGAAACAACAATATTAACATTGGCAGCATGCAGGTTGGCCGGAACCTGCAGCGGGGGGAAGCAATGATGGTTCTGCAGGTGGACAGTCCGGTTCTTCCTGAAATTCTTGCAGAATTGCAGAGTGATGAATTGATGAACAAATCATCATTTATCCAGTTGCCTTTATAAGGAATGATTGGATGCATAAAAGCACAGAATATGATTAAAAGGATGATTGACCATGCCCCTTTTTGAATTTCGTTGCAGCTGTGGTCATATTTTTGAAAAGCTCTGCCGCAGTAGCGATAATATGAACCCTGAATGCCCAAAGTGTGGAGCCGCTTCGGAGAAGATAATTTCCAGTTTTAGCGTGGGGCGTTCGGCCCCGGCAACCGGTTGCGGGATGGGGGAAGCCCTGCCAGGAGGCGGTTGAGGCGGTTGTCGTTATGCGGGTCATAACCATTAATTTAATTGACGGCGAAAACCTCTATAAAGATTCTTGTTATTATAGAGGTTTTCTATTTGTACTGGCGTTCAACGTTTCCGGTTGATATAATGATTAGGTGTCAGGAATATAAGGATTCGGAAAGGGTTTTTTTCTTATGGGACAAGGACCAGTATATTTTGATAACGGGGCTACCTCATGGCCAAAGCCGGAAGGGGTTTACGGTGCAGCAGAACAATACCTCCGTACCGGTGGGGCTAATCCAGGCCGGTCTGCTCATGCCCGGTCCCTCGCGTCGGAGCGATTACTCTACGAAAGCCGGGAACGGATCGCAATGTTTCTGGGGGCAAGAAAGACGGAAGAGATTGTCTATACACTAAATGCAACCGATTCCCTCAATATGGCAATCAAGGGTGTCCTGGAAGCGGGTGACCATGTAGTATACAGTCCGTTTGAGCACAATTCTGTGCTTAGGCCCCTATATTCGCTGCGAGAGAGTGGTATGATTACCACAACCATGCTTTCTGGTAAAGGTGGGGATGTTGTGAACGCAGACGAGTTCGACCGGGCAATCAGGCCGGATACAAAGCTACTCTTGTGCACTCACGCCTCCAATATCACCGGGAGGATCATGCCCGTGCAGGCAATTGCAGCGGTGGCTGCGTCCCGGGGAGTGCTTTTTCTCCTTGACGCTGCCCAGACGGCGGGGGCAATTCCCCTTAACCTGCAGGAAATTGGAGCGGATATGGCCGCTTTTACCGGACATAAAAGCCTGCTCGGTCCTCCCGGCGTGGGGATGCTTTACTTACGCGAAGGAGTGAGTATTAAGCCCTGGCGAGAGGGAGGAACGGGAAGCCGCTCCGATGAAGAAAAACAGCCTTCATTTATGCCCGATTACCTGGAAGCAGGAACGATGAATACCCCTGGTATTGCCGGCCTTAATGAGGGGTTGAAATATATTAATGATACTGGTGTGGAGACAATTCGTAATCATGAACTTAAACTTTGCCAAAAACTGCTTTCAGGATTGGAGCAGATCCCCGGGATAAAAATTTTCCGTGGTTCCTCCCTGGAAAATTACGTGGCAGTTGTGTCATTTGTGATGGAAGGGATGGACAGTGGGGAGCTTGGTTTTATCCTGGAAGAGGGTTATGGAATTTTATGCCGCACAGGACTACATTGTGCTCCCCAGGCCCACCGCTCCATCGGCACCTTTCCCGGTGGAACAGTTCGCTTTAGTTTGGGATGCTTTAATACGGAACAGGAAGTGGATCACGCACTTCAGGCTCTAAGTGAAATTGCTGCCCGGTTGTAACATTTTAGCATTGTAACAACTCAGGTATTCAGAATTCAGTATCCAGTATCCAGGGTAAATTTAAGCGCAGGCTTGAGCCAGGTGCAATATACAGGTTCAAGATTGCCGTGACTAAGAATGGCAATTAAACAGCATAACCGGATAGTTCAATACAACTTGGCTAGTTCGCTGGTCACAAACAGGATCCATTGGAAAAGGATTAAGCTCGGTTTTTAATCCTTTATTCTGACTACT
>SLRC01000161.1 GCA_007131175.1 Syntrophomonadaceae bacterium | reverse complement strand
GCCCCCCTCTTCTTCTAAAAAGGGACGGAACTGCCCAGCACTCAGGAGTCAGCACAAAAAATCGAGATTAATCCGTTTCAATGGATCCTTTTCTGGTCGGCACGCTAGCCAGGTTGCATTATACTGTTCAGGTATTTACAAGAGCCTCTTTTTTATGTTATTATATCACTTGTGTCGGTAGAGCGGTCTGCCAGCACGTTACATGCTGGGAAGCGAGGTGAATACCATGAAAAAAGAAATTCATCCCTCATATGTTAAAACAAAAATAACCTGTGCCTGCGGTTCTGCCTACGAAGTGGGTTCCACAAAAAAAGATTTGAAAGTGGAGATCTGCTCCAACTGTCATCCTTTCTTTACTGGAAAGCAGAAGTTTGTGGATACGGGAGGACGGGTGGAGCGATTCAAGCGTAAATATGGCATGAAATAATAGAAAATAGAAGCTATGCAAAAAAGAGCAGGGCTACTACTAAATAGCCCTGCTCTTTGTAACAGCATTTTAGATCTGTAATACGGGCAATCCCATAAATGGTGTTACTTAACCACTGGTTGCACGGCTCGCTTATAAATTGATTTGGCTCAGCTTAAGCTTACCCTTAAAGAGGTTCTTCCTGCAAAAACGGAGGCTAAAGATAATGTTGGATAAACTAAAAACAATTGAAGAACATTTTATTTCCCTTGAAAATAAACTCGGGGATCCGCATATCATTAAGGATCAGCAGCAGTGGCAAAAACTTACCCGTGAACATGCATCTTTGCAGGAGACGGTGGAACGTTATCGCCAGCTGCAGCAAACGGAACAGGAACTGCATGAAGCGCGGCTAATGCTTCAGGAAAAGCCGGAAGAGGAAATGGTCCTTTTTCTCAAGGATGAAATTGCCACTCTCACAGCCTATAAAGAGAAATTGGAAGAAGAGCTTAAGGGACTGCTTTTACCCCGTGACCCAAATGATGAGAAAGATGTGATTATGGAGTTGCGTGCCGGTGCTGGCGGAGAGGAAGCGGCTATGTTTGCTGCAGACCTTTTACGCATGTACCTCCGTTTTGCGGAGCGGAAAAGCTGGACAGCGGAAATTCTCAGTTCTCACGCCACGGATATAGGCGGCTACAAGGAAGTTATCTTTTCCATTAAGGGCCGGGGTGCCTACAGTATGCTAAAATATGAGCGGGGGGTCCACCGGGTTCAGCGAATTCCCTCCACAGAATCGGGGGGACGCATCCACACCTCCACAGCAACTGTTGCCGTTTTACCGGAGGCAGAAGAGGTAGAGCTGGAAATTAATCTTCAGGATTTGCGTATTGATACATTCTGCTCCACGGGACCGGGGGGACAGAGTGTGAACACAACCCAGTCAGCGGTACGCATTACTCACCTGCCCACAGGAACGGTTGTTTCCTGCCAGGATGAAAAATCACAGTTAAAAAACCGTGATAAGGCTATGCGCGTTTTGCGGGCACGGTTACTTGCCGGCATGATTGCCGAACAGCAGCAGGAGCAGGCGGACGAGAGGCGCAGCCAGGTGGGGACAGGCGACCGCAGTGAACGTATACGCACTTACAACACCCCCCAGAACAGAGTGTCTGATCATCGTATCGGCCTTACCCTGCATAAGCTGGAACAGATCCTGGGGGGGGAACTGGAAGAAATTCTTGAGCCCCTCATTGCTCATGAGCGGGCGGCCCAGTTGGGGCAGGAAACTGCCTAATGAAACAGACCCCCATGCCGCCCCAATAACAGCTGCGCCATCTGACTGGCTGGACTTCTTTTTCCCATAAGCTGTCCAACTTGTTTTAGCATTTTCAAAAGGTGTTGATTACGTATGGGAAAGACGATTAAAGAGGCCTTGCAAGAGGCCGTTTCTTATTTACGGTCCCGGAATATGGACGGGCCGCAGGTGGAGGCGGAGCTTTTGCTGGCCTTTTATTTAGGGGTTGAACGACCCTATCTTTATGCTCATGCAGATGCTGAACTCTCTTATGACGGATGTAAACATTTTGAAGGACTTTGCCGCCGCCGCGCCAGTGGAGAGCCCTTAGCGTACATCAGGAAAGAAAAGGAATTTATGGGACTGCGCTTTTATGTGGAAAGGGGGATCTTCATCCCCAGGCCAGAGACAGAACACCTTGTGGAAGCGGTGCTGCATTGGGCCCGGAGAGGGGAGGGGGAAAAAGTAGGGGATAATTTCAACATTCTGGAGTTGGGTACGGGGAGTGGGTGTATTGCCGTTTCCCTTGCTTTTAATATGCCCCGGTCCTCCATTGTTGCTGTGGATAAAGATGAAAAAGCCCTAAAAACGGCGAGATACAATAGCCGCTGCCAAAATGTGGATGCACGGATTTTGTTTTTACAGGGACATTATTATGCAGCTCTGGCAGCACTTCAAGGATGGAAGCCTTTTAATATCATTGTCTCAAATCCCCCTTACATAGAAGAAGGAATGATTCCCCAGTTATCCCCGGAAGTACAGCAAGAATCTTACCAGGCCCTTAATGGTGGCGCTGATGGCCTGGATGCCTACCGGGAAATCATCACGAGAGCAAGTGATTTTTTACTGTCTTCCGGCTTGCTGGCCCTGGAACTGGGTGCAGGCCAGGCCGCTGATGTGATCGGGATAGCCCGGCGGGCTGGCTTTGCATCGGCACAAGTGTGTCATGACTATGCTGGCATTGAACGGGTGTTGCTGCTGCAGGCCCGAGCCTAAAGTCAAGTATTGAAAGGAAAGCTTCAACACTGAATAAAGCAGTGTATCTAGCCCAGATTTCTGCCAGTGGAGGTAATGGTCAGCCGACCATGTTTAACCCCACGCACACTGATTAACTGCTGTGCCGCCTCCTGGATTTGCTTAACCAGGCCTTTTACAGCCAGTACTTCCAGGCAGTTAAGGTGATCCAGGTGCAGGTGCATGGTTGAAAGGATCAGATCATGACAGCCATGTTGCACTTCCAGCAATTGCTTGCTCAAGCCACGCACGTGGTGGTCGTAAATAAGAGTAATTGTCCCCGCCACCTCTTGCTCCTCGTTTTGCCATTCCAGCTCCACAAGCTGGTTACGGATAAGATCGCGGATCGCTTCAGAGCGATTACTGTACCCCTTTTGCACAACCATTTTATCAAACTTGTTCAATAAACCATCATTTATAGAAACACCAAAACGAACCAGGTCCGCCACGCAAAACACCTCCAAAGTGTCTTATACTGCTATTTTTCGCCTTACTTCCAACTTCAAACTCGCTTTTATCTTTTAACCTGAGTCTGCCGCCCCTTTCAGTGCCTATGCCATTGAGCCGGATAAATCGAGCTATCAATAATCATGTTATTTTCCGGCTCACTGACATCCGCCTCTGACCTATGCATTTTCAGGACAGTTACGCTTCTATTATACAAGAAAGAAGAAACAGCAGACAAGAGGCTTGGAAAAACGATAGATATTTTACACAAGATGTCTAAAAAATGGAAATAAAGCACATACTATATTTAACAGTCAAACAGTATTGTCGGGAGGAGGCAGAAAAATATGTATGGCTTTAAAAAGGTGGAAATCAGTGGCGTAAATTCCTTTGATCTTCCTGTCCTCACAGCAGAAGAAATGCGTGAGCTTTTTCTGAAAATGCATTCAGGTGAGACTGACTCACGGGAAAAAATTATCCAGGGTAATTTAAAACTCGTTTTAAGTGTGCTGCAGCGCTTTAAAAATCGGGGGGAAAACATAGACGATCTCTTTCAGATAGGCTGTATTGGCTTAATGAAAGCCGTAGATAACTTTAGCCTGGAGCATAATGTTCAGTTTTCCACTTATGCAGTCCCCATGATTCTGGGAGAAATTAAGAGGTATCTGCGTGATAACAACTATATCCACATGAGCCGTTCCTTGAAGACTACAGCACAAAAATTGCAGGAGATCCGGGAAGTCCTTCTACAAAAGTATGAACGGGAGCCAACCATTACAGAGATTGCAGCAGAAATGAAACTTACACCGGAAGAAGTTGTGCTGGCCGTTAATGCGGGTTTGGAGCCTATCTCCATTTTTGAACCGGTTTACAACGAAAGCAGCGATCCTGTACATTTATTGGAACTATTAAAGGATTTGGAAAACGAAGATGAACGCTGGCTGGAAAATATCGAGCTAAAAGAGGCGCTTGACTCGTTGGCCCTGCGTGAAAAGTACATCATCATTTCACGCTTTTTTAAGGGAAAAACGCAGGATGAGGTTGCCCGTTCCCTGAAGATTTCCCAGGCTCAGATTTCCCGTATAGAAAAAGCGGCCCTGCGCCAATTACGTAAACATTATACGGGACAGGCTTTAAGTTTAACAAGGGATAAAAAAAACTCCCTGCCCTGTTAAAATCTAAAAGCGGGAGGAGGAAAGAGTCATGTGTCCAAAATTTTTAAAAGCTTTTCCCCATAAACTCATATTTTTAATTAGCCTAATCACCTGCTTGCTGCTCTGTTGCTTTATACCCGCCCTTCCCTGTGGGGGAGAGTTATCCAGCGAAGGGAATAAATATCATGCCGACCCGCTGCAGGGGACAGAACCCGAAATCCTCCGTTTTCACGTAAAAGCAGACAGCAATAATTTATTTGACCAGCAGGTAAAAAATGAGGTGGCTTCCCGAATTTTGGAGTGTTTTTCATTAACATGGCGGGATCTTGAAAACCATGACGCGCTCCGCCACCAGATTATAAAAGATCAGGAAGCAATAACTAAGACAGCCAGGCAGACCCTGCGGGAGCATGGCTTTGAGCAGGATGTGGCTGTTTTGCTTGAGCGAAGCACCTTCCCTGCCCGCCTTTATGAAAACAATTATTATCCCCCCGGGGAGTATGAGGCCCTAATGGTGGTTATCGGTGCAGGAAAAGGAGAAAACTGGTGGTGTGTTCTTTACCCGCCCCTTTGCTTTAATGTTGTGCCTGCTCCTGCATGTTTATCAGAAAAAAGGGAGCTTCATGATACGGAGCAGCAAGACCTGTCGGCAGAAAATAAAAAAACAAATGACGAAAAGAAGATACGTTTTTGGATAGTTGACTATCTAAAAAGGAATTGAATACCTGAATGATTTGCTTTAAAATTTTTACCTGTATATTAAAGGAAAAATATCCTTCTTTATCGAATAATAAACCCATTGAATTTTAGCTTAAAAAATAATTTTACCCTGGCGGTGAAAGCCTTGCAGAAAAAGATCGGGGAGATGAAAAGCCAGTTTAAAGATTATCGCCTCACCCCTCAGCGCAAACTTGTGTTGGAGATTTTTATGGAAAACAAGGAGCGGCACCTCAGTGCGGAGGAATTATACCAGCTTAGCAGGGAAAAAGGGGAAGATATCGGGTTAGCTACAATCTATCGTACACTGGAGCTGCTTGAAGAACTGGGCCTGCTACAGAAAATGAACTTCGGAGACGGTCGCAGCCGCTATGAACTGGTGCCTGAAGACGTTCAGGACCGCCGCCATCACCACCATCATCATCTTATTTGCCTGGAATGCAACAGCATCCTCGAAGTGGAAGAGGATCTCCTCAGCCAGCTTGAACGGGTAGTGGAAGAAAAACATAATTTTCAAATTGTAAACCATTACCTCCAGTTTTTTGGTTATTGTCCTTCATGCCGGCAAGATGGGAAGAAAGATAAATAATTATTTTTTATTCCGGCTCCTGACTGCTAAATTCGGAATATTTGGCGCATAGGTACTGGTAAATTTTTTTTAGAGGGATTCCTTTTTCCCGGGCGATACGCAGACAGTCCGCATATTCGGGAGCAATATTGTAAAAGTGGGGGTGAGAGCCTGCCACTTTTATTTTTACTTTTCCCCAGGGAGTATCTACCTCGCGCACTTCCCGTTTTAGCATAATTTTCTCTGCCAGGAGACGGCGGTAACCGATAGTTGTGCTCTCCTGCAAGAGTATTTGGCCCATCAAGTGACTTATTTGCGGTTCTGAGAGGATTGTGATCTTGACAGCGGGCCGGTTTTTTTTCATTTGCACAGGAGAAAGATAAACATCGAGGGCACCACTGGAAAACAGGCGCTCCAGCAGGTATGCATAAATCTCCGGATTAAGGTCATCAATATTTGCTTCGATAATTTCAACGCACCCTGCCGTAAGCTCTCCTTCCACTCCTGTTACTGCCGTTGCACTGCCGGCGTATAAAACGCCCTGCCAGGCGCGTAATACATTGGGATAGGGAAAATCCCGCTGACCTGCACCATAGCCTATTCGATCAACACACATGGGCAAAGAATTGGAGAACCGGCTGCAGATAACGGCAAGTAGTGCCGCCCCCGTAGGTGTTACTGTTTCGCCTTCCTGGGAAAGGCCGTAGCAGGGGATTGCATATTCCCTGATTATTTCCAGGGTTGCCGGGGCGGGAAGGGGAACGGGTCCATGCTCCGTGTTTTGCCAGCCCCGTCCCAGGGGAAGGGGAGAGGCCAGGACATTCTTCACTCCAAGCATCTCCAGGGCCAACAGGCTGCCAACGATGTCAATTATGGAATCCACCGCACCAACCTCGTGAAAGTGGATCTTTTCTACAGGCAGATCATGCACCCGGGATTCAGCCCGGGCCAAAGCCTTAAAAACGGCCACGCCTTTCTCCCGTACAAAGGAAGAGAGAGGTGCATTTTCAAGCAGTTCTGTTATTGTTGCCAGATTACGGGGAGGTTGCTTTTCAGTACAGTCGATTTGCACCTGCAGAGCGCGCAATCCTTTCTTCCTCACGGTTGTAGTATTGAAATTATAACCGCTAAGGGGAAGGCGCTTTAGTTGATCGTGCAACGAAACAGGTGAAAGGCCGCAGTCAAGTAAAGCTGCCAAAATCATGTCACCGGAAGCACCGGCGGGACAATCGAGATAAAGAGCGGTCATAATGGAAGCGCCTCCGTTCAGGGAATAATATAATACAAATTTAACTGCTCAGTACAAGGAGTCAGCACACAGATAAGTTATCACTCGCAAGTTTGCACCCCGCTTGTGCATTTTCATTAATCTGATGGTGCCGGCGCCGCAGGGGCCGCCGTGGCCGTCTGTCCCGAAAATAAGTACACATGTGGTACCGGTGCGCAAGGTACCTGTTCACAACGCGCAGCCTCAAATAAAGATTATATTGGCGGCTTTTCCGTCCCGGCACACATTTTAAACTCGCT
>SLRC01000101.1 GCA_007131175.1 Syntrophomonadaceae bacterium | reverse complement strand
TCAAAGATGGCCTTACAATACAGGGGCAGGATAAATTTAGCTGTAGACTATATTGAAAGAAACCTTGGCAGAGATTTTACCCTGGAAGAGATTGCGGCTGTTGCCGGTTTTTCAAAATACCACTTTCACCGTATCTTTTTTATCTTTACCGGGGAGACCCTCTTCCAATTTATTCAGAGGCTGCGGCTGGAAAAAGGGGCCACCATGCTCCTTAACGATCCCGCCAAGCCCGTAACCGACATCGCCCTGGAATGCGGTTTTGCCAATTCATCTTCATTCGCAAAAAGCTTCAAGCAGTATTTTGGTTATACAGCAACAAATTGGCGTGACCTCGGCCATACCGCCTGCATGAGCGGGAGCAATTTCGGAAAAGCAGATAGCAATGGGGGACAACAGCTCCGCAATGATGGAAAAGTATTTGTTCCGTCAAACGTCTATATTGAGTATGTAAACAATACTCAACGATGGAGGTACGAATTGATGGAAAATGTTAACAGGGTAGTTGAAGTAAAGGAGCTTCCGGCAACAACACTGGCCTACGTGCGCTACGTGGGTCCATACAAGGGTGACGGTCAGCTTTTTGAAGGGCTCTTCGGAAAGCTCTTTCAGTGGGCAGGTCCGCGCAACCTGCTGCGCTTCCCCGAAACCAAAACAATTATTATCTACCACGACAATCCGGAGATCACCGATGAAGCGAAGCTGCGGGTCAGTGTTTCTATCTCTGTGCCCGCCGACACAGCTGTTGACGGAGAAATTGGCAAGATGGTTCTTCCTGCCGGCAAGTATGCTCTGGCCCGTTTTGAGTTAGGTAATGATGAATACCAGGAAGCCTGGGACTGGGTTTACCGCACCTGGCTGCCCGAGAGCGGCTACCAGCCTGATGATCGCCCCTGCTTTGAGATGTATCACAACGATCCGAAAACCCACCCCGAAGGGAAATCAATTGTGGATATTTGTATCGGGGTAAAACCACTTTAAACAAACCGGGGGTCAGGCTTGCATTATTAATTTAAACCTGACCCCACATTATTATTCAATCCATCCACTGCATCTCCAACTGCCTGATTAGCTCCTGCAATTCCTCTAATTATTGTTGGTATATCAGACATTACCTTATCCTGGCTCATATTAATATAGACTGTGCAAATACACTTGCCTCCCAAGTAAATGACACTCCTTTTAAACCGCTATTCCCTTTATCGTTCCGTGTCAATAACTCTTTTGAAATAATGCCAGCACCAAACAACCTCAACAAGTTCCCAGCCTTCCCGGCCGTATTCATTTAATCTGCTTGTCGTAGCCTCCCCCAGTCCCCAAATGAACACGCACTTATATTCATACTGTTTCACTTATGATCTTCCTTTCATTCAACCGCAGGTATTTTTTTAATCTCAAAACCCCTTAGTAAACGCCGGTCCGGAAAGAAAACAAAAGAAAACCGCCTACTACAATAATAATGGAGACCAACCCAAGGGCGATTCCAACGATGCTGCACACTCTCCCTGCTACAGCCAAATTCTTCCCTTTTTCTTGCGTCTCCTCTATTTGCAGAAGACTCCTGTTGCCGTAAACCAGGCCGACCAAACCAAGAATCCAGCCTATTGGAAAGAACACCACTGACAGAATCCCCGTGGTTAAGGAGATCACTGCATTCGTATTGACCTGACTATTATCTGCCATTTTATCATCCCTTTCAAAAAATATTAAGTTCTATAGTAGTGACGGTGATAACAATATAAAAGTTACACTGTTAATAACAATTTTGGTAGAAATTTAAATGTCAGTGAACAGCGTGTAATGAATCCGCCCGGGGATTCGCCAACACCCTTTCCGCCAGGCACTTTCACCTGAAAGAGAAGTTTATTTAATTTCCATACCATCCCACAGGTCAGCCATGCGACGCAGGGATTCCCTTAACACCAGGATTGACAGAACCAGGGTGAGGAAAATAGAAAAGAATAGCACCCAACCCCCGGGAAGCGGGTGCATAATTGAAAGAAAGCCCAGCTGCCGGTAGTAAAAGCCAGTTCCCAGGGGTAGCAGCACAAGCACATTATAAATAACAGGGGCAACTTCCCTTATAATTCTGCTTAACAGGGGAACACCCACCCCGGGGGAACCGGCTTCCATAAGGGCGGTTAATTGCAAAAAGGCCGCCGCAGAAGTAAGAGCCAGGGCCAGGATTCCAAGGGAAAGGAGCATTTGAAAGCCCCCTATACCGCTGAAATAATTGACCAGCAACAGGACTGCCAAGCCCCTCCCCTAAGTGGGCTTTTAATTCCCAAAAACCAGTTTATGTGGTTTTCCAATATGTTTTCGGCCCATTGTTTTTTAGTATGGCCTTGCTTGGCACTTGCATCATAACAAGTAAAAGGGTTAGCATATCTACAGACGAAGCCATGGCGTTGAGTAATACTAAAAGTTTTAAAGGTGATGTTAATACTCCGAAAATGCCCAATATGATCGGCAATATGATTGAGCCTATAAGAAATGGTGCCACTGTTATTAATATAAACCTTGATTTCACAATCTCCTCTTCCGTGAAGGCAAAACCCCCAAATATAGCCAGTCCAACATAGGTTTTAGATGAGCTTATGAAGTTTGGGATGAAAATCAAATGGAGCAGTTCGTGGATTATGATGAGAAGAATCAGTGCAATAATTACACCCAGGTTGATGGTTATGGAAAACGAGTCAGGGGTAAACCCGAATTCCTCCAAAGATATTGTAGAAAAAATCCTTATGGCCAGTACGGCAATATAAAGATTGATGGCCATAAAAGGAACTGATAAGATAATTGCAACTGCTATACTCCCAGGTTCTTTTAATGGCACCCATCCGTTGTTGACCAGTTCATGATGCAGGCTCTCATCAAACTTCGGCATCTGCCTTCGCTTGATTATTTTCATCAAACCCCTACTTTCTGTTTTTTTTTATTAAAAAGCCGGCTGCAATCAACAGGTAAATTGGAGTAAAGTTTAAAAAAATGTCCCGGTAAGCATGGGGGTGCAGCTCTACAAAAAAACCGCTACCCCACACCAGCAATAAAATGATCCCCATTGTGGCGGCGTAATGTAAAGCAAACATTGACCAGAGAGGCCAGCGGGGAAGCAAGTTAAACATGAGGATACTGCCAATTCCGATAGCGGTTACTGCAAAGCGTGCCAGCAGGTGGAAATGTGTCTCTGTGGTTATGCCAACCAATAATGCATACCCGGAACTGGTAATGGTAAGCAATGTATAAACAACACAGATAAGCATTAAGGCGTTTTTCCAGTTAAGGTTTACTCGCATAGCTTAACCATTCCCTTTCCAAATTTATATAGAGCGAGCGATGGCCCGGAAGAATTCGATGCTCTCCAGTTCCACCTCTTCCCCATCGTCGTTATATTCCTGATACGCTGAGGTTTTAGCAATGACAATGTGATAGTGGGGGTTCACATATATCGCCTGTCCGTAAATGCCCAAGGCTAGATAATCGTTATATTCACCACCTGGCAACCACCATTGATACCCATAACCCAGGACCCAGTCGGAGTATGGATTGTCGCCAGGTAAAAGGTGAGGTGCATCCGCTGTGAGAGAAGCCCTTACCCATGCTTGAGGGACGATTTGTTGCCCATTTAGGAAACCTTCATTCAAATACAACTTGCCAAAACGAGCCAAATCCCGCAAAGTTGCATTCAAACCTCCAAATGCAACTTCTACCCCAGCACTATCTGTTAGCCAATAGGCATCGGCTTCCATCCCTGCTGGTTGCCATAACTTTTCCTGCGTATACCTGAATAGGTCCATCCCTGTTGCTTCGCGAATAACCATCCCTAACACCTGCGTATCGCTGCTTGTGTACCTATTGAATGTACCCGGTTCCCCTTCACGTTCTAGCGTAAGCAGAAAGCTTTCCAGGGAGCCACCCAGACCCAAGGAAAGGGCTCCCATTCGATTGACACCTGAGTTTGGGTCAGCATAATCCTCATTGAATCGAATACCAGAAGACATTTGCAACACATCTTTGAGGCTAACACCATGGTAGCCGCTTTCACTGAGACTGGCAACATAAGCAGTGACTGGATCATAGATATCTTCAATGTAACCTTCATCAATGGCAATACCTACCAGTGCAGAAACCAGGGATTTCGATATAGACCAGGTGATAGCCCTATCCGTGTCCGTATAGCCGTGAAAATACTCTTCGCACAAGATACGGTCTCCACGAGATACAACAAGCCCGGTGGTACCAGTGTCTTCAATGAATTGAGATATGCTTCTTTTTTTACCACTATAGGTTTAATATTCGGGCAGTTCCCGGAGATCATAATCAAATGTTGAGACATCCATACCTGCAGATATCAAACGAGAGGGGAATCGTTGATCTAAGTTGCGAAAGTTCTCAGCGATCCTTGGACTGTCAAACAAATAAAGGCCATGATAGATATGGATCAGGGTTCTGTAGTTTAACGCAGCCAAAACTACCACAACCACCAACAAAACCAACAACACCTTCGGAAGTATTCGTCTAATTCTACTTCGTTTTTTTTCTGGCATATTTTTACCTCCAACAGTTCATCAGTTTATCTCTTTCCGTCCGGCCATCCAACGCACTACGGTCACTAAGAACAGTTGAATGCCCATCCCATTCAATATCCGCACCACCCTGGGATTCGCCAATACCCTTTCCGCCAAGCCGCTCCTGCAAAGATCACCATCCGGGAATTTCTCCACACTCTTCAGTATTTGATCCAAGTTCTTTCCCGGCACGGTAAATTAAGTGGATAACGAACATAAAAGAAATAAACATAAGAACGATCAGGGCAATAAAAATACCGATCCTGCCGGTTAAAACAGATAGCATGAATGGTGTAACTAATAATGATAAGCCGGATACCACAAGGTAAAATCGCCACACAGATCTGTTATATTGAAGAAGTTCAGTTAGAGCTCTTTCCTTAGCTAATGCGGTGATGGCACGACAAATATAATAAATCATTACTATTTGCATAACTACATAAATCTGTCCAAGTAATAATAGCAACAAGCTCTGGCTTGTGAGAGGATTATATAACAAGTTTTGGGTTGGGCCTTCATAGATATTGGGCAGTGCTAAAAAAAACAACATAAAAGCAAAAGGTTTGGCTTTTCCATAGCAGGGATGCTGCAAAGCCAGTTTGTCCAGAGCATAATAGATCAGTATAAAGCCAACAAAATCAGGCAGTATACTAACTCCTCCTATCCTAAGATTAATTAACACAAGCATAAAACCCCAAAATAAATTAGTGTAATAAGTGGAGTACATTTAAAGCTCACCCCCATACCTTACCAAATTCTTTAAATCCCTTAACGGAATATGGGGATGGTTGGCCAGAATAAAGGGGTTGTTGCCCAACTCGCCGTTTGCATTTTCAGTCACCAGGGACATACTGAAGAATAAATAATTGTACTTACGTTGATCAGGTTCCCGGTGATCAAATGAAAAGGCATACTCTGCCCTGATTGTATCCCCTTCCTCAAGAGAGATGGGAAACAAAATTTCAGACAGTGATTTACCGTTTAACTTGAGCTCAATCACATCTTCAAAATCATCCAAAAAGTAATTATCCAGCCCTATTATATTCACCGGTTTATTTGCTTTAAAATGGATTTTTAAGTTGTGTATTAACAGAACGCCACATAATTAGCATGACAATAAAAATCACAAGCAAAATTGGTGAAATAGTTAAAAAATCCAATGATATCACCTTCCTATAAATAATTACAGCATCACGTAAAAAACACTTATGAGCAAGTATATGGTGGTGAAATCCCCCTATTCCACTGAAATAAATCCGGTCATTTCTTAAAGAATCTCCTGTTTCCTAGAACAATTCTTAAGCAAAGCAATGGCACTGCCCCTAGAACATACACCAAAAACAATGTTCCTCTTACTTCAGGTATAATGGCCATCAGCCCCGCAGATACAAAGGCGAGGATACCCATCAAGATCAGATTGGTCCCGACCCACCTGCCGAGTCCCTCCCGGTCGGTTACTTTTTCCGGATTATACCCGGCCAGAATTTCCACCATTTGCCTTTTGCCTATCAGATAGCTAAAAACAATACATGTGAGTCCTATGAACACAGTAATTAAAATTGTTACCATAGCTCAATCTCCTTTAGTTTGTTAAGGCAACTGCATCTGGATAAACACCACTGTACTTTTGGGGGACAAGGATATATGTTCTGTACCGGACCTAAAATGAAGATCATAAGGATAATTTGCCAGACAGGCCACTGCAAATCGGGAGCGAGCCTGCAGATAATGCCGCTAACCAGGATGGCATACCAGTGTGGGTGGCCGCAATTATTTCATATATATGGATAATGTTTGTAACATTTGTAGCCTACAGGAAGTGAAGAGGACCAAGAAGGATTGGCTTATTAACAGAAAGGAGAAGAAGTATGACGGAACAACCGGTACAATTTGCTATTTTTGCAGCTTCCCAGGCTGTATTCTGGGCTTCATATCTATATTTCACGAAAAAGCTGGGCGGCTGATGGAAAACAGGATCAAAGAACTGCGGCAGGAGCGCAACATGACCCAGGAAGAACTGGCCGTCGCTCTTTGCGTAACCAGGCAGACAATTATTGCAGTGGAAAACGACAAATATGACCCGACTTTGAAACTGGCGCTGAAGATTGCAAAATTCTTTGAAGCACCGGTGGAAAGTATCTTTCGAATTTAGCATATACATTAGCCACCTCTTCATCTTCGCTCCCCCGTTAAAATGGATTTTGCAGATTTACACAATGAAGAATCAGGGATTCAGCAAGCGCCAGGCAGCCGAGCGTCTCCAGTGCTGCTGTTAATATCAACAACCCCCCACAATGCTTTGTACTTCGGCTTTAATATTTCCGTTGGATGTATTCAGCCCTCATATACCGGAAACATCAAAATTCTCTTTAAACTCATAATAATTATTAAGCATTTTGCTGTAATCTATTTTTATATGTTCTATTCCTCCTCGAAAGGTTATTAATACAGTATCAACTTTCAACTATAATTACAGGAATTGGAGATATGCGCACCACTTCTTCTGAAACATTTCCCAGCAAATCCTGACCCGATTCCTTGAAATTATTTTTTCCGATATAAATATAATCT
>SLRC01000068.1 GCA_007131175.1 Syntrophomonadaceae bacterium | reverse complement strand
CTTACCCTTATTGCCAGGACCTTGCCACCCCTGGAAAAGGTAGCGGAGAATATTAAGAATGACTGCGGACTGGCAGTGAAGGTTACTTCCAATACAAAGGAAGCGCTACGCAATGCTGATATTATTGTTGCCGTATCCAGTGCCGCTGACTCCCTGATCGAACCGGATGATTTAAAACCGGGAGCAGTTGTCTGTGACGTGGCCCGCCCCCGTGATGTCTCCGTAAGAGTGGCACAGCAGCGGGATGATGTGCTGGTGATTGAAGGAGGTGCTGTGGAAGTGCCGGGAAATGTTAATTTTAATTTCAACTTTGGGTTCCCACCAAATCTTTCCTATGCCTGCATGGCGGAAACGATGATCCTGGCTTTGGAAAATCGTTACGAAAACTTCTCGCTGGGCCGTGAAATGACGGTGGAGCAGATTGATGAAATTTCCGCCCTGGCAGTGAAACATGGATTCAAGCTGGCTGGATTTCGCAGCTTTGAGCGGGCAGTAACGGAAGAGATGATCGCAGGTATTAAGGAACGGGCGCGGCATAAACGGATTGCCCTTAGAATGGCTTAGAGCTTGATATTGCCAAGGTTGAATTCTGAAATTCATATTTATGTTTGACTTTTTATATAAATTTGTCTATAATATCTTAAAATCTAAGCCAATCCCCAAATTTCCTTCAAAAGGGTAATAATTTATAGCCTTTCCTCAAAGTGTCAGGAGCAGTGTCCTTGGCACTTAATTCTTGCCTTTAATCGGAACCGGCTCGAGGAAACAACGGAATATTTAGTTGAGGGAAGGCATATACTTCCGGAGATTGCAGTTATTCCGTATTGCATTTATATGATAAAGGAGAGAGCTGGATGTCATCCAAAGAGGTGATCCTTACCCAAAGTGGTTTGAAAAAGCTGGAAGAGGAACTGACACATCTTAAATCGGTGAAAAGACGGGAAGTAGCGGCACGGATTAAAACGGCTATTTCTTTTGGCGATTTAAGTGAGAACGCTGAATATGACAACGCTAAGAATGAGCAGGCTTTTATTGAAGGAAAGATTATTACCCTGGAAAAAATGTTGCGCAATGCCCGTTTGATAGAAGATGACGAAGTAAGCAAAGATATTGTGGGTATAGGATGCACAGTAAAATTACAAGATATGGAAACAGATGAGGTAATGGAATTTACCATTGTGGGAACGGCAGAATCGGATCCGGCAAACAACAGGATCTCAAATGAGTCCCCCGTGGGGCAATCCATTATTGGGTATCCTGTCGGTGCAGAAGTGGATGTGAAGGTCCCGGCCGGAACAATAAAATATAAAATACTGGAAATTAAGTAGTACACAAAAACTCAAATAATGCTCCTCTATTTCAAAGATATATAAGGACTGGTTGTTAATGGAACAAGAACATCTGGGAGAACAGCTTCTTTTGCGCAGGCAAAAACTCAAGGAACTCAGGGCTCAGGGTGTTGAACCGTATGGCTTAAAGTACCCTGTAAGTCACTCTGCCCGCGAAGTGAAGGAAGGCTTTGCTATTCTTGAAGGTAAAACGGTTCGTTTAGCTGGGCGGATGTTGACTCGGCGTGGGCATGGCAAAGCCTGTTTTGCTAATATCCAGGATGGCAGCGGCCAGGTACAGATATACATCCGCCTTGATAACGTGGGCGATGAGCAGTACGCCCTTTTTCAGAACCTGGATATTGGAGATATTATCGGTTGCGGTGGAGCGGTCTTTAAAACTAGGACAGGTGAGATTACCGTTAACGTTGAAACGTTTACACTTCTTTCCAAGGCACTACGACCTTTGCCGGAGAAGTGGCATGGCTTAAAGGATGTGGAGACGCGATACCGAAGACGGTATGCCGATCTATTAGCTAACCCGGAAGTGCGCCGGGTTTTTATATTGCGCAGTAAAATAATCCAGGCAATGCGTGAATTCTTAACGGGAAAAGACTTCCTTGAGGTGGAAACCCCGGTGATGCACACAGTAACGGGCGGGGCTACGGCACGCCCTTTTGTTACCTACCACAACGCCCTGGACTTGGACCTTTACCTGCGGATTGCCACAGAATTGCACCTTAAGCGCCTTGTAGTCGGAGGCTTGGAGCGGGTTTTTGAATTGGGTCGTATCTTCCGCAATGAAGGTATATCCACAAGTCACAACCCCGAATTCACATCTGTGGAAATTTACCAGGCTAATGCTGATTATGAAGATATGATGGAACTGATGGAGAAGATGGTGCTGGCTATTGCCCAACAGGTTCTGGGCAGCAACCAGGTAATATATCAGGAGCGGGAGCTTGATTTTTCCCTGCCCTGGCCCCGCAAAAAACTTATTGACCTGGTAAATGAAATTACGGGTATTGATTTTCGCGAGATTTCGGGGGACGTCGAGGCGCGAAAGATTGCCACCTCACGGGGTTTGGAGCCGGGAAAAGGGTCTACATGGGGCGAAATTCTATTCCGTTTCTTTGAGGAATATTGTGAGGATAAACTATGGGGTCCTGTATTTGTTCAGGATTATCCCGTAGATGTGTCCCCATTAGCACGGCGCTGCGATGAGGATGCGGCTTTTACATACCGTTTTGAGTGTTTTATGGCCGGCAAAGAGATTGCCAATGCTTTTACCGAGTTGACTGATCCCCTGGACCAGCGGGAACGTTTCCAGCAGCAGGTGCAAAAACGTGCGGGTGGCGATGAAGAAGCACATATGATGGACGAGGATTTTCTTAATGCCCTGGAATATGGGATGCCACCTACGGGGGGCCTGGGTATTGGTATCGATCGACTGGTCATGATTTTAACAGGTTCTACATCAATTCGGGATGTTATCCTTTTTCCCACGATGCGACCAAAAGAACTGGACCAGGAATTAAATTTAAGTAAGGACGACATAAAATAACAGCCGGGGATTAATTGTAAATACTAACCTTTTAACAAGGCTACTCCCTGCATAACGCAGGAGATTTACATTCCCGGCTGTTACTATCTAATATAACCGCTCAGTTTTAATTATATACATTATTTTATCTTTTTTTTGCTAATCTTTGGGGGGAAACGGTTATGTATCCGTTGGCCCATTTATATTTTGCGGAAAAGGCACTAGGAGGGCTAAGCGAAGAGACTATCCTTGGCAGTATATTTCCTGACATTGCTTTTTTTAGCGGTTTTGACTGGCAGCACAGCCATTCCTTAGGCCAGGACCTGTGGTGCGAGTTTCACAGCAATGGTGAGGGGATGGTTAATTTTTGTCATGGCGTGGTCAGTCACGGCATTAAGCCCCAGGGTCTCGATTATTACAGTGACCAGCAGTACCGGGACTACGAAAAAGGTTATTGTTACGAAAAAGCTCGCTCCCTGATTGATGGAGTCGTGGAAGCTTGCAATATATCCAGTGGTGATGGATGGTGGAAAGCGCACAACTTTATCGAAATGGGGGTGGAACTGTTTGTTTTCGAAAAAAGGCCGGAGCTTTTGCACTACTTACATAAAGCCCTTTCCCAGGGCACTCTGATTAGGGAAATCTGTAACAAAGTAGCCCCTTCCCTCGGCAAAGATCGTTGTTCCCTGGAAAAGGGCTACCTTTTTTTTAAGGAGTTTGTGGAGCGTGGACCCATGAATGCCAGGTCCCTGGCCTTACGGTACCAGGAACATATTTATATGCGGTACCGAAGCAATTCTGTGAATTTATCACAATGCGAAGATATTATAGAGCGAGGTAAAAGCAATATCATCTCCGATATAGATAGATTCTTTAATGATGTGCATTTGCTTATGAAGCCCATCTGGATTCAAATGGAAGCCTAGGCAATGGTGTTTATTTTACCTTTTGAAACTCAAATTTTTCTGCTCCGCAAACGGGGCATACCCAGTCTGCGGGTAGGTTTTCAAAAGAGGTGCCCGGAGAAACATTATTGTCTGGATCGCCGCTTGCAGGATCGTAGGTGTAATCACAAAGTTCACATACATACTTGTCCATGGAAAAACCTCCTAAATAAAATTTATAAAATTAAACAGGTCCCAACAGACCTTTGTCAGTCTATCCCCCGGAATTATTCCCTGACCCGATCCTACTTTCCCGGGCAACTGCGGCACAAAAAACCGGCCTTTTAACCGATGCCCCTTTTTTTCAGATCAGACCTTGCAGCAGTCCTTGGAAACCCAACCTTCCCCTCGAGCCGGGTTCGGCGCTCTTTTTCACGCTGCCTTCCCGGTGCTCATAGCTTTCACTTGGATACGGACGACTGCCCGTGGAAAAACCGGATTCAGGATAAACCTTGGGACCTCTCGGAACCTGCTTGCTAATATTATATTTAAGCAGGGATGTTTTTGTCAAGGTATTATTTAATAATTTTAATAAATTTTATATGTTCACACCAATATGTGTATCCTTTGTGTTATAATTTTCGGGTAGGGTAAAATGTATACAAAACAGGAATGTTTGGGGAGGGAATGATGGCTGTAGTCACCATATCTCGCCACTTTGGTAGTGGTGGAGAATTTGTAGCACAACTGGTAGCGGAAAAAATGGGTTACCTGCTTGTTAACAAGGCGATTATTGCTAAAAATATGCGTTCATTTGGCACTTATGATCCGGAGATGGCTTACTTTGACGAAAAGACTGTCAAGCTCGAAAATGGGGAAAAGAACCTGGAGATGGAACAGCGACGCCGAAATTACTTGGAAGGATTGCATGAGTTCTTTTATGATATGGCCATAAGAGAAAATCTGGTAATATTGGGGCGGGGAGGGCAGATTCTTTTCCGGGACTTTCCTCCTTCTTTACATGTAAAAATTATGGCTCCTTTGCAAAACAGGCTGGCAAGAGTTTCCAGGCTTTATCACCTTGATGAAGCGGCTTCAGCGCGTCTTATCTCAGAACAGGACAGAGACAGGGAAGCATACTTGCGCCAGGTTTTTGGTTGTAATTGGCTTGATCCTGAACTATACAACCTGGTTATTAATACAGGGTTGACGGGTCTGGAAGAATCTGCTGCAATTATTGTTAAAGCTGCCCAGTTAAAAGAAGGTGCGGGAGAGGTTCCCATCCAGGAACTGGAAGAACGTTTATTGGAGCAGCAGGAAAATACTGCAGCCATCCACGATGCCAGCGGCACATCACCCCACTTTGCCCATCCCAGTGAGGCTGAATTCGCCCGTATGCTTGATTTTTACAGGATAAAATGGCTTTATGAGCCTAAAACATTTCCCCTGGAATGGGACAGTGAAGGGGCGGTGACGGAAGCTTTTTCCCCCGATTTTTATTTGCCCGATCAGGATCTCTACCTGGAGCTTACAACCCAAAAACAAAAATTAGTGTGGAAGAAAAATAAAAAAATTCGCCGCTTAAAAGAGATTTATCCGGAGGTGCAGATAAAGATCATATATGGGCGTGATTACCGGGGATTACTAAAAAAATACGGCATTGAAGAGGAAGGGGAGTAATGAATAGAAGATGAAACAAAAAAGGGAGCACAGCCTCGAAGTCTTGCTCACCCGTGAACAAATCCAGACAAGGGTAGCCCAACTGGGTGAGGAGATCACACGGGACTATAAGGGAGCGGGAGAACTGGTATTAGCGGCTGTGTTGCGGGGCAGTGTTTACTTTGCCGTGGATCTTAGCCGCCACTTAGATTTGCCGTTTATCCTTGATTTTATTGGCATTTCCAGTTACGGAAGGGGATCTGCTTATGAGGGAATCGTGCGCATCACCAAAGATTTGGAGAGCAATATTGCACATAAGAATGTCCTTCTTTTGGAAGACATTCTTGATACGGGGCTGACCTTGAATTACCTTATACGAAACCTTAATACCCGCAATCCGTCAAGCTTACGGGTTTGTGCCTTTCTTGATATGCCGGCACGACGCATCGTTGATATACCTGTGGATTATTGTGGTTTTAACCTGCCCGATCTTTTTGTGGTAGGGTACGGGTTGGACTATCATGAACGTTACCGCAATCTTGAGTTTGTAGCAGAATTACAGGAATTGTAATGTGAAAACATAAAAATATTTAAGGCTAATGGACTTATGTACATGAGGTGCAGGTCCCAACAGACGCTTCTAAAATCCTATCCTTCTTCTAGGTTGACCTCATTAACCGTGTGGCTCTGCCAGCACATGTTTCATTGTGCTCACTTAGAGGAAGTCATTTACCCATCTGCAGAAGGACCAGCTTCGGTCACACCGTCTTTCTCATTCATGGAAACATGGCTGCTCCACTACTATCCAGACTTAGGCGTTTCCTCAAGCTGTAGCCTGACCCAACCTGCTCAGGACATGAACCCCTTTTTCCGGTAGTCGGCCTCCCTATTTGCAGTTGCCGCTAACATTTCGGGTGGTCCATTGCTGTAGCTGGTTTGGACCGGCAGGATTTTTCCCTGCCTCTCGGAACCTGCAAATTTATTATGCCACCATTCAGTCTGTTTGTCAAGCCTAAATCTTAAAAAAATTAAAACTATACCCTTAATTTTTTAAATTATCAAAAATTGATTGTGAATGATGTGAGAAGCTATTATAATGGGTTAGGAGGGATGGAAATGATTGCAACTGTGATGGCAGGTGGGTTGGGTACGCGTTTGCATCCCCTTACCTGCCTGCTTCCCAAACCAATGATTCCTGTTTTTGATCGACCTTTACTTCTTTACATCCTTAAAGCATTAAAGAAAACCGGTATTAAGCGGGTGTTGCTGACGCTTCAATACCGACCTGAAACGATTATGAATTATTTTGGCGATGGTTCAAGCCTGGGGCTGGATATTTCTTACGCTCTGGAGCAGGAACCAATGGGGACGGCGGGCAGTGTAAAGAATGCTGTTATGGAATTGG
Organism: Syntrophomonadaceae bacterium; assembly: GCA_007131175.1. GTDB lineage: Bacteria > Bacillota > Dethiobacteria > DTU022 > UBA8154 > UBA8154. Next base: position 347 of record SLRC01000068.1, on the reverse strand, counting down.
GGGAGGCTACTTTGGTGGTAAGCGGCGATGTACTGTTTTCTTATGATCTTTCTTCAGCCTTTGCATTCCACAAAAAAAATGATTCCATGGCAACTGTTTTGCTAAAGCATCATCCGCATCCACGGGCTTTTGGCATAGCATCCCTTGACCAAACGGGTCGGGTGACCCGGTATCATGAAAAGCCTGCATCGGATCAGGATATTTTTAGTAATTTAATTAATACAGGTACATACATAATGGAGCCGGAGGCCCTTAACCTAATTCCTCCCCATACTTTTTTTGATTTCAGCAAAGATCTTTTCCCCCTTTTGTTGAAACGGAAATTCCCCTTTTATGGTTATGTTGTT
>SLRC01000106.1 GCA_007131175.1 Syntrophomonadaceae bacterium | reverse complement strand
TCTTCCCGAGCTCTGAAAACCGTCAAGTCTATATCGATTTTTACGAGGGGGAATAGACATGCGCGTCTATCTGGCTAAAGATTTACTGCAGGCCAATCAAAGTAATGCCGATGAAAATCGCCGCATCCTTAAAGAGAATGCCACTCTTATGGTTAACATAATCGGCTCACCTGGTTGCGGCAAGACCACTATGCTGCAGCAGACTCTAAAACACTTTTCAAAGTGGCGGACTTCTGTAATTGTAGGAGACCTTTACACATCTGAAGATGCAGAGAAGCTGGCCCCCTGGTGCGACAAGATTTTGCAGATCAATACGGAGGGAGGGTGCCACCTTGAAGCAGGTTACATTGGCGATTTAATGGTTAAAGAAGGCCTTTTACAGAAAGACATCCTGTTTATTGAAAACATTGGCAATCTGGTTTGCCCGGCTGAGTTTGACCTTGGCGAGGACCTGAGAGTGGCATTGATCAGTGTCACAGAGGGTAACGATAAGCCCAGGAAATACCCCCTACCCTTCCAGAGTGCTGCTGCCACACTGGTTACAAAAATGGATCTGCTTCCCTACTGCACTTTTGATCTGCAAACTTTAAACGAGGATCTTCATAGAATAAATCCGGGTCTGGAAATATTTAAAGTTTCGTGTACTAATGGGGAGGGTCTGGATTCATGGTACCAATGGCTGGACAAACAGCTGCAAGCCAAAAAAAGGCAGGGCTCGAATTAAGAATACACGGTATCGTCCAGGGTGTTGGCTTCAGACCTTTTATTTTCCATCTGGCCCAGAAACACAATATTAAAGGCTGGGTGCGCAATGAAAGCGACGGGGTGTTGCTGGCAATCGAGGGGGATACGGAAAATCTTGATGCTTTTATGGACCGTCTCATAAAAGAACCTCCTCCCCTGGCCAAAATTACCGGTATCAATAAAAAATCTGCAGCCTTTTGTGGTTATCAAAAATTCACTATTCATGTTAGTGAGAGTGGCAGGGATGAAGGCAGTGTTGTTCCGCCGGACATCGCCACCTGCAGGGACTGCCTGAAAGACATAGCGACCATATATGACCGCCATTACCACTATCCGTTTACTAATTGCACCAACTGCGGCCCGCGATTTACAATTACGGGAGCTCTGCCGTATGACCGCATCAATACTTCCATGCAGGATTTCCCCACCTGTGAAGACTGTGCGGCTGAGTACGAAAACCCGGCGGATCGCCGCTATCATGCCCAACCAGTAGCATGCCCTGCCTGCGGGCCCCGTGTACAGGTTTTAGATCGATTTGGCAAAGCTGTTGCTGGGGATAATGACTGGCCGCAATTTTTTTGGAGCAAGATTAGCGAAGGAAAGATCTTTGCCGTGAAAAGCCTGGGTGGCTACCACCTGGTCTGCAGCACCAGGGAAGCTGTTGTTGCTTTGCTGCGGCAAAGAAAAAACAGGCCAGCCAAACCTTTTGCCTTAATGTGCCGGGACCTGAGAACAGTTTCCAAATATTGCCTTTTGACCCGGCAGGAAGAGGAGTGGCTCATATCTCCAACCGCCCCCATAATGCTGCTGCCCCCTGTTGCAGGAAACTCGTTACCGGCTAATATTAATCCCGGGCTTTCTTCATTGGGAGTCATGCTTCCCTATACCCCGCTTCATCACCTGATTATGCAGGGGCCATTCGATGTTTTGGTGATGACCAGCGCAAACCCTACAGGGTTGCCCATGATCAAGGATGATGAAGAGGCTTTGGAGATTTTAAAGGAGACTGTAGACTTTTTCTTAACTCACAACCGCGGCATTATCCAGCGCTGTGACGATACGGTTGCCGGCATAACAGGCAACCGTATTCAGCTGCATCGCCGATCGCGTGGTTTTACGCCAAGACCGCTGGAACTAAATTTTCGCAGTGAAGCTGTCATATTGGGGGCTGGAGCGGAGATGAAAAACACCTTTTGTATTATTAAAGGCAATGAAGCATATTTGAGCCAGCACCTGGGTGAAATAGAGACAGTGGAAGCAGAACAGGCCTATTGGGAAAGCCTGAACCATTACATTCATTCCTTTAAATTTAAAATTAATCTGGTGGCTTACGATATGCATCCCCAATACCTGATCTCAGCAATGGCCAGAGAAATACCGGCAGAAAATTACTACGGTATTTATCACCATCATGCCCACTTTACCTCCTGCCTGGCGGAAAACGGCCATACAGGCGAGGCCATCGGTGTAATCCTGGACGGGACGGGATATGGAGATGACGGGGCGGTGTGGGGTTTTGAGGTTCTTTCAGGGGATTACATTAATTTTAAAAGGGAACTTTCGCAAAGATATACCCCGCTGCCCGGTGGGGATGCGGCGGTTAAATGGCCATGGCGCATGGCATTGAGCTACCTGTACCAGGCCATGGGCAGTGAAGGGTTATCAATAGGTGAGATGTTATTTGGTAAACATTTCGAAGCGGAATGCTCGCTCGTTAGCAGACAACTGGAGCAGGATTTTCAAATGGTGCCGTCTTCCAGCTGTGGCCGACTTTTTGATTCGGTATCCGCTATTCTAGGAATTTGCACCCAAAACACATATGAAGGACAGGCGGCGGTTCAGCTTTCTGAGATGCTGAGCTCCAAAGATCTGCTGTGTTCAATGGATCCTTATCCTTTCCTGATCAGGGAAAAACAAATTGATTTCTATCCCATGTTTCCTGAACTGCTTACAGATCTGAGATCGGGAGAGGATAAAACTTTCCTGGCGCGGCGTTTTCATGACACCGTGATCCAGGCTGTTCTGGATGCGGTGGATATTGCCGCCGGAAATACCGGTTTACGAACTGTGGCTCTATCCGGAGGTACCTGGCTCAACCCCTACCTGGTGCATAAAGTCTGGCACCTGCTTGAAAAGAAAAAATACAAGGTGCTGTTGCATGGCAAAGTGCCTCCAAACGATGGAGGACTTTCTTTGGGCCAGGCGGCGTCTGCATACTGGAGGTGGAAAGAAGATGTGCCTTGCACTGCCAATGGTTGTAAACAGTATTAAAAAGAATTTAATGGCCGTGGGCGAAACAATGGGAGTAAAAAGGGAAATCAGCATTCTGCTGGTTCCTGATGTTCAGACGGGTGAACACGTGCTGGTCCATGCCGGCATGGCCATTGAAAAAATTAACCGGCAAGAAGCGGAAGAACGTATGATTATTTTTGAAAGTATGCTGGAGGAGTCAGATTGATGAATTATCAGTTGGGAAGGAAAAATATATCCCATAAATTAAGCCAGTCGTTGTTGCAACGGCTGGAACGGCTGGGGCGGCAACTGGTCGAAGAAAAAGGGCGCAAACTTGTATTAATGGAGGTTTGCGGTACTCATACGGTTGAGTATGCGCGTACAGGGATTGCTGGCTTGGTAGGTGATTACATTGATTTAAGAAGCGGCCCAGGATGCCCCATTTGTGTTACCCATCAAAACGATCTGGACAGGATATTCTCGCTGGCCCGCTTGGAGGATACCCTTATTGTTACCTTTGGTGACTTACTGAGGGTGCCAGGCTCATATACGACGCTGGAACAAGAAATAGCCAGGGGCAGCCGGGTTCAAATATGCTATTCGCCCCTGGAAGCGGTGGAAACAGCGGCACAAAACCCCGACACAAGGGTGGTTTTTATCGCCATTGGTTTTGAAACCACAGCCCCCGCTATTGCCGCAGCAATAAAACTTGCTTCCCAACAACAGCTCACTAATTTTTGGATCTATCCCATCCTTAAGCGTGTTCCTCCGGCACTGAAGGCCCTGCTGCAACACCCCATGGGTTTGGATGGTTTCATCTTACCGGGCCATGTGGCAGCGGTGCTGGGCCGCAAGGCTTTTACCTTTATGCCGGACTTTGGCTATCCGGCAGTGGTTACGGGTTTTGAACCCCTTGACCTGTTGTGGGGCCTTTACAATTTGCTAACGCTGATCGCAGAAAAAAGGCAGGACGTAGGCAATGCTTACTCTCACGTGGTCAGGGAAGAGGGTAATAAGAGAGCGCGCCTGTTAATCGAAGAATGTTTTGCTATAGAACCTGTAACCCGCTGGCGGGGACTGGGATTAATATCTGAAAGTGGCTATACGCTGCAGCCACTTTACTCTCACTTAAACGCATGCCTTCACTTTACAATGGAGGTTTCTGCTGCCTCCACAGACCCTCAGTGTGCCTGCGGCCTGGTGATTACCGGCCAATGCACACCGCAGCAGTGCCCGTTGTTTGGCAGGCGCTGTACTCCCTCAACACCGGTGGGTCCATGTATGGTATCACCGGAAGGTGCATGCGGCGCCCATTATCATTACAGGTAAAAAAGGAGACGGCTTGAAATGGGAAAAAATGCACACGATATTATCATATCCAGCCATGGCGACGGGGGACTGCTTAGCCACCAGCTTTTGCAGGAGATATTTCTCCCCTGTTTTAATAACGAATGGTTACAGGAGCAGGGTGATGCTGCACTAGTAAGCTTTAACGGTCAAAAGCTGGCTATGACTACCGACTCTTTTGTGGTTTCTCCCCTTTTCTTTAAAGGAGGAGATATTGGAAAACTGGCTGTATGCGGAACTGTAAATGATCTGGTGGTAAGCGGTGCCAGGCCCCTGTGGCTGTCCGCCGCTTTCATCCTGCCGGCAGGGATGGAAAAATCGGAACTGAAGAAGGTTGTACAATCAATGCAAGAGACAGCCAACAGCTTAAATCTTCCTATCGTAACGGGAGACACAAAGGTGGTGGACAGCGGTAACCCAAGCAACCTGTTTATCAACACGACGGGAATAGGGTCAGTCTATCCCCAGGCCAGGTTTCATCCTGCATATATCAAACCTGGCGACGTGGTTATCGTCAGCGGAAGTGTTGGAGACCACGGTGCTGCAATTCTTGCGGAAAGGCTTCAGTTTACCGGTGAAAAAACTCCCACCAGCGATTGCGCTCCTCTAACCAGACTGGCCGAAAAACTCAAACCGTTCTATGGTGGAATAAGAGTGATGCGTGACCCCACCAGGGGAGGCCTGGCCACTACCTTAATTGAACTTGCCGCTGCCGGCGCTGTTGATCTGTTGTTGGAGGAAAGCAAAATATATGTTAAACCTGAAGTGAGTGCCATTGCCGACATTCTCGGTGTAGACCCGTATTACCTTGCTTCCGAGGGAAGGGCCCTTATTATCGCAGAGGCCACCGTAGCCAGTAATATTGTTGAAGCCCTTAAAACAGTCCCCGGTGCCGAAGAAAGCTCCATGATCGGCGCTGCCAGGGAAGGTGATGGCAGCATCTACCTGCACACCAGGCTGGGAGGAACAAGGCGTTTAAGAATGCTTTCCGGGACACCCTTGCCCCGTATTTGTTAGACATATAGATAAAAGATAACCTCTTGCATTATTTCCTCATTTTTGCATGACATGCTATGTGAATGCCTTGATTCGCATGTTATAGCAATAATATCACCACCTTGTTGCATAAGCCTCTAATAATTATCATCAAAATTTCACAAATGTGTGATCTCATCCTTCCTTGCTCATTCAAAAAAAACTACAGGGAGAAGTCATTATGGCTTCTGATCCATATCGGCAAATAAAATAAACCTATCAAGAGCTTTAATTAGTATATGGAGTATATATATGGTATACTCTTTTTTATATAAAATTACTGGGTTGACGAATTCGTTTTATACCTGTATTATACTATTGGCTGTTAGCCCTTCCTTCAAATTGTGCTCAAATAACACCCGTATATTTTATTTAAAAAAAATTTATCTACAAAAAGGGTTTTTTTTGATTTATGTAGAATAGCTAAAACATATAAACGGTATATTTAAGCGGTATACCTAGTATATAAGATAATTCAACTAGGGAAATAATGAGCAGCCAGGTTAGTTAATTACTTGACAAAATATAAATAGTTTTATTTGGTTGCTTGTTGCTTAAATATAATTACCTAATCAGGTAATAGGGGGGATGCTTTGGACTGTGTGCTTTGGAAACTTAACAATCAAGATGAGGATACTGGCTTATTTTTTGCCAGTAATGCTTTTTTAAGAAGCAATTATTTATAATATTCAGTCTTGGTTGTTAATTCCCTAAGCAAAAATTGTGTTTTTAAAAGTGAGGTGAGGAGACGGGAGGTTGTAGATTTGCAGAATATTTCTCAACGGAAAGCATTGGAAGAAAGCAAAAAATGTTTCAAGTTGTACCCGGGATCCAAGGACCTGGAAACCATGATAAGCCTGTTTTATAAGGCAAAAGATCTTTTTAAGGAGCAAAAGCAAGAAGCTTTTCTGCCAGCGGATGTTAGTTTAAGCCCGGAAGAAATAGGGGTTAAATTTAAAAAGGCAGAAAAACTGCTCCCCTCCGCTTATTTTGACGGAGAGTTGGTGCTGGACTTTCTGGCCCTTGTGTGTGCAGGTATTAGCAGTAATAACCCTGGTTTTAAAGATCCCCTGGAAAATTTACAGTCAGCAGTGAAAAACCAGTTTGAACAGAATGATAATAAGCTTTCCCTTAATGATCTCCCGGATCTGGTGGAAAAGCTTGTTGAGACTGTTTCTGTGGAAAGGGATTTTGTCACATTTCTCCTGGTTTTTATCTTGTCATCCCTTTACTGCGCTCCCCTGGAGCAGTTCCTGCAAGATCTTGACACTTCTTACTGGGAAGAAAGCGACTGCCCTGTTTGCGGGGTAAAGCCCCATTATGGTTTTCTTCAAGAAGAAAGTGGAGAAAAGTGGCTGGAGTGCTGGTTCTGCGGGATCAACTGGAGGTACCCAAGGATAAAATGCCCTTACTGTGACAATATTGAACAGGAAAAGCTGGGATTTTTTACTGCTGAGAACAACGAGGTCTGCCGGGTGTATTTCTGCCGCCAGTGCAGCAAGTACCACAAGGTTTACGATGTTCGTAGACTGGCTGAAGCAGAAGTCTTGTTGTTTATACACCATCTGCATACATTACATTTTGACTGGCTGGCCCAGAAAGAAGGGTTTATTCCGGGTTCCGGGCTGAAATGGGTTGAAGAGAAACCTGATGAAAGAGTAAATTAGGGGGTGAAGGCATTTCATGAAGCTTTCAAGACGTGGATTTTTAAAGTTAACGGGGGTTGCGACGGCTGCGGCCACCATGACCAGCTTAAGCTTACAGGGCGACAATAAAGCTGAAGCAGCCTACCAGCCCGTGCGGCTGCACTATGC
>SLRC01000066.1 GCA_007131175.1 Syntrophomonadaceae bacterium | reverse complement strand
CGCAGGGGGGAAAAAATGTAATATTGCATATCACAATCTTCCCCTGGACAAAGGGGGAGCATATTTCGGAGGGGGGAAAGCAATGGTTCGATTGGCCAGGTTGTGCCAGGAAGTGCAACCGGGCCTGATCCATGCTCACGGATTTAAAGCGGCCATGCTTAGCCTGCCGTTGGCACTGCTATACCATTATCCTTTAATGGTTACGGTTCATAATTTTCTGGCGTATCCGGAAAAAAGTTTTCTTCCCCATCCATTTTTTAACAGTGCACTGCGCTTAATGGATCCTCTGGTTAGTTGCTATATTACAGTTTCCGATGCACTGCGCCTTTTTCTCACCGATTGCGGGATTAATCCTGCCAGAATTAAGACTATTTATAACGGTGTGCCGGGAGTTTTTAAAGACCCGGATTTTATTCCCGCAAGATGTGCCTTTCTAAAGGCTCCTTCATGGGAAGGGAAAGGTTTAAATGAAACCATTCACATTGGTACTGTTGGGCGGTTAGTACCGCAAAAAGGTATGGATATTTTTATCCAGGCGGCAGCACAATTGTCTGATAGCTATCCCCGGCGGAGCCTTCGTTTTTATATTGCCGGCGACGGGCCGGAGCGGGCTCGCTTGGAAACACTGCGTGACTCCCTGGGTTTGCAGGATCTGTTAATATTCAAAGGTAAGGTATTGAATATGGATGCATTTCTTGCTTCCTTGGATATTTTTGTTCTCGCTTCCCGCAGTGAAGGGCTTTCTTTTTCTCTTTTAGAAGCGGCAGCAGCTCAGCTCCCCATTGTGGCGACTGCTTGTGGTGGTATCCCGGAGGTTATTTCCCATGGTAAAACAGGCTTACTTGTGTTTCCTGAAAACAGCACGGCATTGAATTGGGCGCTGAGCCGACTGGTGAAACAGCCACAACTCAGGATTAAGTTGGGAACGGCAGCCCTGGAGGAAGTTAACCGCCGTTTTACGGAAAAGAAAATGTTGGCCCAAACCGCTTCCCTTTACCGGGATTACCTGATTCCATTTGAAGAACGGGGAAAAGGAAAAGTTTATAGTGTTAAATAATAAAAGGGTTTTAGTGATTGTATTAATATTTCTCCTTGCCGGCGCTGTTTTTTCACCTGCCGTTGTGACAGAGGCTTTAAATGAAACAACCACAGGAAATGACGGAGCAGCTCACCTGGTGTCCATGGACGAGTTCAGAAAAAAAAAGGTTTTGCTTATAACTCTTGATAAAATGCTTCTCGATGATTTGCTCACCTGTGGCGGACCGTTGTTACACTCAATCCTGGAAGAGAGTGCCGTGTCACTGATGAATGTAAATACAGCCGGTTTGCCGGGGACGGAGGGAGGATACGCCACGATCGGGGCCGGTGCGCGCTTGCAGGGTCACTGGGCTGCCCGCCTTGCGTTTAACCGGGGAGACAGTTGGCAGGGAAGTACTGCAGAAGCCCTTTACCGCAGGCATACGGGTGTGCAAAACATTCCTCCCGGAGCGGTGATCCACCCCTATTGGATGAACCTGGTTGTCCTGAACAGAAAACGGCCTTATCCGGCCCATGTGGGTGCTTTAGGCGAAACATTGCGTCTAAACGGTCTCTCCGCCGCTGTATTGGGCAATGCCGACACTGATGAACCGGGGAGACAGGCTGTTACTATAGCCATGGATAGCCTAGGGTCAGTACACCTTGGCGATGTTGGCTCCACCTTATTACGGAAAAATGATTATTTCCCCTTTGGTTTGAGCAGTGATCCCGCCGCATACCTTGAAGCTATGCAGGGTATCTGGGAAGAAAGTTCTTTAATCGTTATGGAATGGGGTGACAGCAGCCGCATTGATGCATACCGGGAACACTTGCCGGAAGGGAGAAGGGAGCAATTGCTGAAATCTTCCCTGGGAGAGTTTGATCAACTTCTTGCCGGTATCCTTGCCTATCTGGATCATAACGTGTTGTTTGTTTTGCTTTCACCTTCGCCTCCCCAGGGCGGTACCGTTAATGGACAACGTATGACCCCCCTCGTTGTTTACGAGCCATCCCGCCGGGAAGGTGGACTGATCCGCTCCAGTACCACCCGCAGGCCCGGAATTGTTGCCAATATTGATATCGCTCCCACGGTGCTTAAACACCTCGGCTTGGAAGCACCTTTTTTTCTTTGGGGGGCGCCCCTGGAATTAATACCCGCACCCGGCCATCTGGAAACGTTAAGAGAGATCTCCACGCACACGGCACGTGTCTATCAGCTGCGGCCTTTCGTAATCAGGGGATTTATCCTTTCTTTGATTATTACTTCATTACTGGGAGTGCTCGCCGTAATGACCCGGTTAAAAGCTTTTTATCCGCTACGTTACCTCCATTGTGTGTTGCTGAATTTTCCTGCGGTTTTACTCCTGGCTGCTGCTTTTCCCCAGTTCCCGGCAGCGGATATTCGTCACAGTATCTTCTTGCTATTTTTTATCGCCTTACCCCTAATAATCCCGGCGCTGCTGTTAATGCGCCGCAACCTGACAGCCTGTTTTGCTTACAGCGGCCTCCTTATTTGCGCAATGTTGATTTTTGATCTCTGGCAGGGAGGGGTGTTAATCAGTCGTTCTCTGCTTGGGTACGATCCCATTAGCGGTGCCCGTTTTTACGGCCTGGGGAATGAATATATGGGTGTACTGGTGGGATCTTTTATTTTAGGGGCCATCTCTTTGTTTTCCCTGCCCGCGCCTCCTGGGCAAAGGGTAATTCCTGGTCTGAACATCCTGAAAGGCTGCTTTTTCGGAGCCGTATCGCTGCTCCTTGTCTTCATGCTTGCTTCTCCCGTCTATGGGGCAAATTTTGGTGGGGCCGTTACTGCCGGATTTGCTCTGGCGGTAGCACTTGGAGGCTTGCTTTTATTACCCCGGGGAAAAAAAATAAGTATAAAAGCTTTTTGTCAGGCGCAAGAGAAAAAGGGACATAATACTGACATTGAAGAAAAAGGGGGAGGTTGGTTTTACCCACCCCGCCTGGCCATAACAGGATTGCTCGTATTGTTTATAACTATCACAGCTCTTTTTGTATATTTTTTAAATGCGCCGGGTGGGGGAGATCACGTTTCTCACCTGGGGCGAACCTGGGAATTGGTGCGCAGTGACGGTTTATCCGAACTTAGAAATGTGGTCCTGCGTAAAATGGAGATGAATTTTAAATTGATCCGGTATTCACTTTGGAGCAGGGTTTTGCTTGGTTTTATTGCCCTGTTAACCATCCTTTATTATTATCCTGTGGGGCTAATGAGCAGTATTTTCAAACGTGAGCCGTATTTTAAAGCAATCCTTGGCGCAGCCATTCTGGGAAGCTTTGTTGCTTTTTGCCTGAATGATTCGGGGGTTGTTGCGGCCGCCACAATTATGCTTTACGGTGGATTGCCCCTCTTTATGTTGTCAATGCGGGAAGTATTTTCCTGAAACAGGGATAAAATATTCGTATCTGGCAGGAAATGCAACTCCCGGCATGGAAATATACTGCAGCAATAAAACAAACTGAACTCAGCAGGTAGTCAGTATCAGTAAACAATTGTATCATTCTTTTGCCAAAGAAAAAGTATTACATACAGCGGAACAGGCAAGAAAATAACGGCTGCGGCGTGAAGAAAGGAAGGCATGCATATTGTTACAAGTGGAGAAAAAGACAATCCCCGGTGAAATTGATGTATATGTACTTCCCACGGAAAAGTTTAAAACGGTTTTGGTTTCTGTCGTTACACGGCAGGTCCTTTCCCGGGAACTGGCTTCAAAAACAGCCCTTTTGCCTTCCGTATTGGAACGGGGGAGCAGGGACTACCCCACATATCGGGATCTGATGACCCGCCTGGAAGAACTTTACGGGGCAGGCTTTAGTTCCGATGTATTGAAGAAGGGAGAAAAGCAGGTTCTTTCCTTTTCCCTGGAAGTCATTAACGATTTGTACGCACCGGGGAAAGAATTGCTGCAACAGGGTGTTTCCATGCTGCAAAGTGTGATCGACCAGCCTCTGTTGGAAAACGGTGGATTTAAACATATGTACGTGGAGCAGGAAAAGGAGCAGCTTGCAAAAGAGATTAAAGGGCTGATTAACGATAAGGTGAATTATGCCCTGGAGCGCTGCGTACAAGAGATGTGTGGCACGGAGCCCTTTGGTATTTTTAAATACGGCAGCATTGAGGAATTGGAGCAAATCACCCCGGAACATCTGTATAATTATTACCGCCAGCTCATGGCAGAAAACCCCCTGGACATCTACATTGTGGGCGAGCTAAACCCCGATGAGGCCTTCAAGATTGCGGAGGACGCTTTTGCCCGGGCAAACGGGGAAAGGCGCCGGGAGATGCCCCCTGACATGGTGCATAATATTCCCCGGGATGTGCGTTATCACGAGGAAAAATTACCAGTTAACCAGGGCAAGTTAACCCTTGGTTACCGCACCAACACCACATACAGCGATGATGATTACGTGTCGCTCCTTTTCTATAATGGTATACTCGGCAGCTTCCCCCATTCCAAACTATTTCAAAATGTACGGGAAAAAGCAAGTCTTGCCTATTATGCTTTTTCCCGCCTGGAGAAACATAAAGGAATTCAGCTTATTGGCTCGGGCATTGAGTTGCAAAACTATAAACTTGCCCTGGAAATTATCATGGAGCAGGTTGAAGATATTAAAAAGGGTGAGATTAACCGGGAGGAGATGGAAAATACGCGCCGCGGCCTGATTAATCAGTACAAAATTATTGCTGACAGCCCTTACAGTATGCTCAGCCTGTCCCTGGATGGCCTCTTGGGCGGCAGGCAGGAAGGGGTGGACTATTATATCCGCAAGCTGGAAGAAATCGATGTTGATGATGTGGTGGCCGCGGCAAATAAGGTCTATCTCGATACTGTTTATTTTCTGCGGGCAGAAGAGGAGGTAAAAGCATGAGTAAGCTAATGGAGTGGTCCATTCAAGAGAACGAATTGCTGCAGGAAAAAATATATCATACCGTGCTTGATCCGGGGCTAAACCTTTACATTCTTCCTAAAAAAGGGTATAACAAAAAATATGCTATCTTTTCCACCCGGTTTGGTTCTATTGACAATCATTTTCGCGTTTCAGGGAACGGTGAAGAGGTAATAAGCGTCCCTGACGGGGTGGCACACTTTTTGGAACACAAGTTGTTTGAAGATGAAGAAGGCAACGTCTTTGACAGGTTTGCCGCTTACGGCGCTTCAACCAATGCTTTTACCAGTTTTACCAATACAACCTATCTCTTTTCCTGTACCGAATTTTTCCCGGAAAACTTTGAACTTCTTTTAGAATTTGTTCAGAGCCCCTTTTTTACAGAAGAAAGCGTAGCAAAAGAGCAGGGAATTATTCAACAGGAAATTCGTATGTACGAGGATAATCCCCAGTGGCGTGTTTATTTTAACCTGTTGAGTATTCTATACAGTTCCCATCCGGTACGGAACGATATTGCCGGGTCATTCGAAAGCATCAATAAGATTACCAAGGATATCCTTTACAAATGCTACCATACTTTTTACCATCCCCTGAATATGGCCCTTTTTGTCACAGGGGACGTTTCCCCCGAACAGGTTGGGGCACAGGTGGCAGGCAGTCTGGCAAGCCGTACTTTTAAACCCCTGGCAGGGATAGAACGGTTCTATCCCACGGAGGATGAAACTGTCCTGCAGCAGAAGATCACCCAGAGTTTAGCCGTATCCCAGCCCATAGTAAATATTGGCTATAAGGATAATTATAACAATCTTAGTGGTCGGGAATTGCTGCAGCGTGAATTAACTATGGAAATTTTATTGGAGATGATCTTTGGTAAAAGCGAATCTCTTTACAACAGCCTCTACGAAGAGGGGTTAATTGACGAGAAATTTTCTGCCGGTTATGTGGCAGAGTGCACCTATGGTTATACCCTGATGGGAGGCGAAACGCGTGATCCGGAAAAACTGCATGCAAGAATTCTGGAGGGGATTGAAGGTGTAAGAAAAAACGGGCTTGATGAAAAGACGTTCCACCGTCACCGTAGAAAAATGCAGGGAGAATTCCTGCGCAGCTTTAACTCACTAGAGTTTATTGCCAACAATTACCTTGCTTATCGTTTCCGCGATATAGACTTCTTTGAAATATACAGCTTGCTGGGTGATATATCCATGCCTGCTGTGGAAAAAATGTTGCAGGAGCATTTTCAGGAAGAAAGGCACGCCATCTCCATTATTAATCCGGTGTAATAATGTGTGGGTAGGGGCAGTTACGGGGGCAAGGGAATGAAAAGTCTGCGGGTTGTCTGTTTACCGCATACTTCTAATGGTGATCCTCACAATATCTGGCAAACGACCATGCCGGCACCTGCAGTGCCGGATACTCCCTGTTATGGAGCATACAATGTCCGGTGAATTTTGTGAAATATTTGAATCTCTAAAAGATGAGGGCTATGAAGGTCGTTGGTATTCTCAAGAGCAATAATATTTTTCCTCTTTTTATGCAGCCAGTGAAGCCCATGTTTTTTTGAGCACCATAAAGACGGTGAGCTTTACCTGTAGGAACTAACCCCGGGGATTGGCTACCATACATGGCCGGGACTGTTCGACTTCAGCTTTTATTGGAGGTATTAATAAATGAGCAATGATAAAAGACTTGGATTATTATCTGTGGATGATACACTGAGGCTAAACAGGAAACAGGTCCTGGAAACCTATAAAAATTACATTCACCAGGGTCGGGCTACCCTGTCGGCGTTAATTGGGATTGATACTAATTTTGTTAAAGCCGAAGGGTGTAAAGTCTGGGATGAGGATGGGAAGGAGTATCTTGATTTTGTGGGTGGTTACGGCTCATTAAACCTGGGGCATAACCATCCTGCTGTCCTGGAAGCATTGCGCAAAGTGGAAAATGTCCCCGTTATGCTGCAGTCTGCCCTTCCAAAATTTGCTGCTGCCCTGGCCCACAACCTGGCCCGCATTGCACCGGGAGACCTGCAAAACAGCTGGTTCTGCAGTTCCGGCACGGAAGCGGTTGAAGGTGCCCTCAAACTGGCGCGCTTGTACACCGGGAAAAAGAATTTTATTTACAGTGCCGGTGGATTCCACGGTAAAACCATGGGTTCCCTTTCGGTGACCGGGAAAAAACGGTATCAGGAACCTTTTGAACCCCTGGTGCCCGGTTGTATACCCATCCCTTTCGGTGACGCGGCAGCCCTGGAAAAGGCCTTACAGGAACATGATGCCGCAGCCTTTATTGTAGAACCGATCCAGGGGGAAGCGGGTGTTATCCTGCCGCCTGAGGGATATTTTAAAGAAGTGCGCCGCT
>SLRC01000131.1 GCA_007131175.1 Syntrophomonadaceae bacterium | reverse complement strand
TTTTAGATTGGGCAAAGTTGTGGCGGCTATTTGCCATGGTCCTTGGATGCTCGCTTCTGCTGGAGCACTCAAGGGGAAAAAAGCCACGTGTTTTTTTTCTATAAAAGACGATGTTATCAATTCCGGAGCTGAATACCTGGATGAGCCGGTGATAAAGGACGGCAATGTAATTACCTCCCGTGTGCCTGGTGATTTGCCCCGCTTCTGCCAGGAGATTATTAAGTCCTGCAGTAATATATTGACTCCGGGAGAAAGGGTGCTAAAATAAGATTATTTATGTTCCCACTTACTCGCAGTACGTTTAGGGGGAGTATATATTAGATATGCTCCAACAATATATTGTCTTTATTACCCTTTTGGAGTTTGCTGGCGGATGGGCTTGCCTTTGGAAATAACAATAACGCTTGTAGCCATTCCATTGATTATGTTGGTCTGACCCCTGGGTATATGATTTAATAGAAATAGGAAAGAGGTGTGGTTTATAATGAAGAAAGAGGTCCAACTGGAAAAGGCTCACTGCTTGATTAACACCGGTTGTGTTCTTCTGGTGACTGCTGCCTATCGGGATAGTAGCAACGTTATGAGCTTGGCCTGGCAGACTCCCCTTTCCGGCCGACCACCATTAGTGGGTATTGCTGTAGCTTTTCCCCATTTTACTTGTGAATTAATTGATAAAAGCATGGAGTTTGTCCTAAACATTCCCGGTTCTGGGATGCTGGAGCAGGTTAGCAGGTGTGGGGAAAAATCAGGAAGGGAAATGGACAAATTCAAGGTGGCAGGACTTACATCTGTAACGGCGAAAAAAGTGAGGGCACCATTAATTGGGGAGTGCCTGGGCCATCTTGAATGTGGAGTTGTGGAAAGATATAAAGTGGGAGACCACGCATTTTTTGTGGGAGAAGTGCTGGCAGCTTCTGCAGAAGAGGATTTTTTCTCCTCCAATTCTTGGAGTGATAGGGGCGAACTATTACATCATCTGGGAGGAAAAGATTTCTATATAACAGGCAAACACAAAAAAGTTAACCTTCAGGCCTGAATAAAGGACATGAGGACAGGTTTGCTAGGAATTATTAATACGGGTTGTGGCAGCGCAGCCAGCTGTTGTTACTTTTTTAATCCTTCTTCTTTCCCAGATAAAGAATGCCCAGGCAAACAGTAAGGTCTGAGCAGTAATTTCCGGCATTCCTGTTTTCATATCCTGTAACCCCTGCATAAACAAATCCACCGTTTCAGGAACAGATATTACTGAAGCAAGGACTTTTAAGCCGAATAATAACCCGAATAGTAATAACCAGCCATGCTGTTTCCTAATATATGTGTTGTAAAAAGGATATAGCAGCAGCGCCAGGATCCCTCCGCGTATGACCTGCCCAAAAAGTATCACAAAGGGCATAACAAGGTTTTCCAAAGGTCGCCACAGTGCAAATTCTTCCATGGTGGCCAAAGCCTCTTCATACCCGGAGATCTCATAGAACAATACTCCAACAACCATATAAATGAGCAAGTGGAGCAGTGTATATCGACCAACGTAACCTCTGATCACTTTACCTTTACTTTTTTCAGGTTTTGAAGCTTCCACTGTTGTGCTGCTACTGCTTCCCCCGACACCAGCAGCCCACTTCTCCCAGCGCAGGAACAGCCATGCGAAGAAGAGCACCTGCACAGCACCTGCAGCGATCACCAGAAAGTGTTCAGCAAATGTTATTTCTGTATAGAGCATCCCTTCAATAGTTCCCGGTTTTGGATGGAGGGAGCCTAAAAGGACAACCCCCCACATTGCCGCAAATAGAATTAACCAGCCCCGTTCTCCTCTGACAATATTGTCATAAAAGGGATACAGCACCAAGGCGATTACGACCCCAATTATTAATTGCGCCAAAGTTCCCGTCAGACTCACACTATATGGTTCAAAGAAATCAAGGCCAATGTGCCCTGATGCGGGCAGTGCATTTAGGATGTTCAAAAAAACAATGGCAACAGCGGTATAAGTGACTGCGTAGAGTAGGGTAAACCTTCCAATAAACCCCAATAGATTTTTATTCAGCTTTTTTTTCAAGGTCCTCTCCTCCTTTTTGTGTTCCCCAAATATAGAATGCTTCTCCTGCATTCTTAAGGTAACTTAGAATCACCTCATCCGAATTATGACCGAAGGCACCGGAGTTTACCAGCATGGCAAGGCCATGAGTGAAGATCCAGGTGTATTGTATTAATGCTTCCTGCCCGGAGGCCTGTAATTCTGAGAGTGCTTTTCCCGCTTCACTCTCACCGCCGAATTGTGCAAAAAATGATTCCTTCATCCCGGACACATCCTCCAAGTCAACTTTGTTTGGCCGCTCCAGGTAGAGAAAGCGGAACAGCTGTTTTTCGTCCCGGGCAAAGGTAACATATCCGAATGCCAGGTTTAAAAGGGCAAATTCAGTATAGGGCCGTTGTTGGAAGTCTTTGAGGAGGTTGCGGGCCCTTGTGAGCAGTTCCTTTTCCAACTCTTCCATGGATTTTACATGGGAATAAATGGGCATGGTGGACGACCCCAGCTTTTTGGCGATAGCACGTGTGGAGACCTCGCTCCAACTTTGTTCACGAACCAGCTCAAAGGCAGCATCAATAATTTGGGAGTTTGAATAAACGCTTGGCTGTTTCAAACAATCACCATCCTTTATTTCAATTTCAAACTTAAAACAAAAGGGCCCCGGCCAATAGTCCGAACAGAACACTGTAAATAATTATCTCCAGCCAAAACTTCCAGATAGGGCCCGTTTTCAGGTAACGCTGTTTCATATATACAAAACCCTCAATGTTCGTAGGGAAAGGTACTGCACTGGATATTTCCGTGTAAATAAACATCAAGCCAGCAAAAAAGAAGAACCGCAGGCCAAAAGAAAGATCGCCCATCAGGCCTAAAACAGGATAGAGTACAATGGACATGAGAAGGCCCCTTACCAATTGAGCGGGAAGAAAAAGCTTCTGCACATGCTTGCTTTCTTCAGGGTCCGACATATCCCTGATAAAATCTGCATAACGGTTTTTTCCCTCATAGATATCTTTGCTTAACTTCAGGGCGATCACTCCAGCTGCTGTGTAAGCACCCGTATGGATAACAATAAACCAAAAACTAAACACCAAATAATCCATACTTAATTCCTCCATTCCGCTTATAATTAAATAACACTCCATATTAAATATAACAAATGTTATTTTCTATTACAGTTGTTATTATATATAACATGCGTTATAACGTCAAGGGTTATTTAAAAAAGTTTGTGATATTCTGGAGTATGGGTAGGAGTGCCAAGTATAAGGGTATAGTTGTGCGAAGGTATTACACCTTAATTGTGGAATATTCTATTATACTATTATTGAGCTGTTTATTTTTTAAGCTGATGTAACTTTTCTCTTTGCTTACTCGTTCTTCTAAGGAAGGTGGGCAATGAAAACAAACTCTTTGGAAGACGTATATCAATCCCATATGAATGCGTTGTACAGCTATCTGTTGCGCATGTGTGGCCATCCCCAGACAGCGGAGGACCTGGTCCAGGATACTTTTATCAAGGCTTACGACCACCTGGAGGGCTACCGGGGGGAAAATGTGCGTCCCTGGCTGTTCCGTATAGCTTACAACACCTATATCGACTGGTACCGCAGGGAAAAAAGGCAAATCCTGACCGATCCTCAATTGCTGGCAGAGCTAAATTGGGATCAAAGTCCCGGGCCAGAGGAAGATTATTTGTTGCGGGAACGGGTGGAAAAGTGGCTTCAAGCAGTGAATGCTCTGCCGGAAAAGAGCCGCCAGGTTATCCTCTTGCGGGATTATTACGACTTTACCTACGAGGACATTGCCCACATTTTAAAGCTGAGCCGCAGTAATGTTAAGGTAACATTACTGCGGGCCCGCCGCAAAATACGAGAGGTGAAGAGTGATGGACTGTAGAGAATTTGAGCTATTACAAGAGAGTTATCTTAGGGGAGAGTTGAATGTTTCTGAGGAACAGGCAGTGGAGGCTCACCTGGAAAACTGTTCCGTCTGCCGCCAGGTTATTGATGACTTAATGGCTGCCAGTGAAAAGCAAAGTCCTGCAGCGAGGGATAAGGCAGTGAATCTGGCCTCAGGCCACGCCCTTGACGAAGAAAAACAGCGGAAAATCCTGCGACGGGCAAAACACAAAAACCGGTTCAGCATAGCTGTATTTCTGCTGCTGCTGCTGCTCGGACTGCGCATTGCGGGCGGATTTCTGTCAAGCTATTATTTCAACTGGGGGCAGGAAGAATCCAGGTTATACAGGACACAGCAGACCGCAGCCCTACTCACGGAATTCTCTTTTCCCAATGTCACCCTGCCCCTGGGTATACGTCCCATGCCGACGTACATCAGCATGGCTGGCTGGGGGCACAGCAGCCTGGAAATCAAACCGTACTTCGTGGCCCGGGGAAGTTATGCCCTGCAAAAACAAGTAGGCAAGGAAAGCATCGTGATTGGATATCTCAACGTTAATCACCTTTTTTCTTCGATCCTGACACAGTGGCAGTGGACAGATGAGGCCCATGATGAATACCTTTATTTCTTTCACCCCTCCCAACTTGAATTGCCCCAGCTAAACTTAAGGGAAGGGGAAACAACCGGTTTAGCGCCGGATAACCTTCTCTCCGGAGAGACCTGGGAAGCCTTGGATATTTTACCTGAAGGGACCGTAGCCGAAATGTCCGTCTCATTTCGCCAGACTTACTCCCTTGACCAGGTAAGGGCGATGCTGGAGGATTATGACCTGGAGATTACCTGGTACGCAGTGGACACAGGTATTGAAAGCAAAGATATAAGGGGGGAACACCCCGAGCCTTTGTCTGCTTTTAAAGGGGTCTGGGGATTGCCGTACCTGTCCCGCAATATGCTGCAGCAGTATCAACAGTTCGATTTCAGCGAATACAATTTTTTGCTTGAAAAATATTTCCTTGATTCCATGCAGCATCTTGTGGAAAATGAAAAAATTGCCCGGCGCCTTTACCGGGGCAATCCAGACGAGTTGCGTCTGGCTGAGCGCTATAATTATATTCAAGAAAACGGTATCCAGGTTTACGGCGTTGTGTTAACGGGTCCCACCAAAGAACTGTTGAAATTAAAAGAACTGGAGAACATTCATTTCCCGGCCCTGGGAGAGATACAATTGTGGAACTGGTTCCAGCGGAATTTCAGGGGGACCCTTTATTAATCCCGCTTTACTTATAAGGCGAGCAATTTAGGTTCAAATTAAAATACAGTGTGAGTGCTGAATAAATATCTTATCTTCCGTTAAAAAAACTTGCCCTCATACGCTTTGAAGATGCCGGCGGTTATGATCCCTTTTGCCCTATTGGCCTGGGAAAACGGTTGCTGGACCAGGGGAGTCAGATCCATAGGGCGGATCTGGATTCTTGCATATCTCAACATGATTCAACAATGCCGGCACCCGGATAGTTCCGGGCATTAACCCCAAGGAGGTTTTAACATTGAACGCAGCAGGGAAAAGCAACTCGATTAAATTATCAACTCAAAAAGATGAGTTGGAGAAGATCCTGCAGCAGCACTTACAACGCCTCGCTGCAGCAAGGCAGATCAAGCATGCTGTGGCAGCCGTTGAGAGTATGGACGGAACTTTTAAATGGTCGGGAGCTGAGGGTATAGCCCACGCGGACGGAACCCCCATGACACCTGAAACCCCTTTTTGGATTGCCAGTATAACGAAGCTGTATACCGCCACAGCCATCTTAAAGCTCCATGAACAGGGACGGATCTCCATTGAACAACCCATGGCGTCTTACCTCTCCGGGAGTCTCATTAACGGCTTGCACCGGTTTAACGGTGTGGACTATACCGGAAAAATCACCTTAAGGCACCTGTTGGGCCACTCATCCGGCCTGCCGGATTACATTGAAATACACCGGAAAGGTGAAAAAAGCCTTTTTGATAAAATCCTTGCAGAAGGAGACATGTCGTGGTCTCTTCAGGATATCACCGGGATCGTGAAGGATGTAAATTCCCCCTTCTTTCCTCCGCAACCGCTGGAAGCGAAGCAGAAGCGGGTTCGTTACTCCGATACAAATTACCAGCTCTTGATTGCCATCATTGAGGAAGTTACCGGGCAGCCCCTCCATGAAGCATTTGGGGAGATGATTTACGGGCCTCTGGGCCTGCAACAAACTTTCCATCCGGGGAGAGAACCGGCCGGGCCTCTTCCACCTGCTGCTTCACTCTGGTACAAAGAAAGACCTCTGAATATCCCTCAAGCCCTGGCTTCATTTAAAGATCCTTTCAGCACAACCGGCGATCTGCTGGTATTTATGCGGGCCCTGCTCCGCGGCGAGCTTTTTGAGGATCCGGATACCGTTAAACTTATGTATACAGAGTGGAACCGCTTCGGCTTCTCCATAAGCCCCGTGGGTCCCGGTTGGCCAATTGAGTATGGCCTGGGCATGATGCGTATGAAGGTTCCCCGCAGTCTGACCCCTTTTCGCCCTTTCCCCGAGGTTATTGGGCATACCGGGGCAACCGGCTCATGGCTCTTTTACTGCCCTCCCCTGGATATTTTATTGGCCGGAGATGTCAGCCAGATCACAGCTGCTCCGGTACCCTTCCAGTTTACACCCAAAATCCTTAGGGCCTTAAAGCCATATTTTCATTTACATGAAAATGGACCACTATCACCACTCCAGTAAATAGTTCAGCCAACCTTACTGTTATCATGCATTGATTAAAAAGTTTTACAGGAACAAAGGTTCCGTCATAACCCCTTCTTCGTTATTAAAGCTGCTGTAAGGCAAGCTAAAGCAAGTTTCGCTGCTGCTCCAGTGCTTGCGAGGACAGGGACTGCATCCAGCCTCAGGAACTATAAGCGTTATCATGAACTGTATTAATGAAAAGAAGAGAAGGAGTAAGAATTTATGACAGTAAACGAAAAACAATTATTGACGGTGAGAGCATTGTCTCCTTTCTTAGCTATATCTTTTGGATTGACATGTGGGCTGGCTTTATTAATGGTTTTAATTCCGGAACTAATTACTTCAATCTTTGGTGAAGTAAGTTATACCAATCCTTTGTACATATTGGCAGTTTACGCACCGGGCTTTGCAGGCCTTTTCCTGGTTTTACGTTACTACGGTTTAAGGGGGTTGGGTAGTTTTTTAAGAAGACTTACACTGTTAAGGGCAAGTCTTGGTTGGTGGTTGTTTCTTTTACTTGGTATCCCTGCTGTTTACTACCTTGGAGCATTAATTACCGGTTCTTTTGATGACCCTTTCCCATTTGAACCATGGTACTCGGTTTTTCCAGCATTATTATTCATGCTTGTTTTGGGGCCTGTAGAGGAGTTTGGTTGGCGTGGGGTAGCCCTTCCATTATTACAGCGGCGCTTTGTTCCCCTCTGGTCAGGTTTACTACTCGGTGCTGTCTGGGGAATATGGCATCTTCCTTCTTTCTTTATTAGGGGAACACCTCACGCGGAGTGGACGTTTGTTGCATTTTTTGTTGGCGTTATCTCTCTTTCCGTTATCATGACAGCTTTGTTCAATTCATCCAGAGGGAGTCTTATTATTGCAGTTTTATTTCATTTTCAGATCAATAATCCAATATGGCCTGATGGTAAACCGTGGG
>SLRC01000104.1 GCA_007131175.1 Syntrophomonadaceae bacterium | reverse complement strand
GGGCTTCTTTAGTTTTGGGGCCAATGGCACAAAGGCGCAGTCCCTTTAAATCCCGAATATCTTTTTGTTGATACCGGAGGCGGTCAAAGAAGCTCTCAACCCCGTTAACACTGGTGAATATGAGCCAGTGGTAAGTGCTGATATGGGCTATGGACCTGTCCATGGGAGTATAGTCGGCAGGAGGCACTATTTCAATAACCGGAAATTCCAGCGGTTCCCCCCCAAGCTCTTCAATTCTTTGTGAAAGGACACTGGCCTGGCTGCGGGAACGGGTCACAACAATACGCTTGCCAAAGAGGGGCTTATCCTCAAACCACTTCAGTTTTTCCCGCAGGGAAACCACTTCCCCCACGATAATCACAGCAGGAGAATGAAACTCCGCCTCCTGTACTTTATTTACTATATTATCCAGATTTCCTGTAAGGGTCGCCTGCTCCGGGCGGGTACCCCAGCGCACAAGGGCCACGGGGGTGTCCGGCGCACGTCCCCCTTCCAACAACTTTTTCACAATAAAAGGTAGGTTTTCCACGCCCATGAGAAAGACCAAAGTCCCCACCCCAGATGCAAGTTTATCCCATGCCACACTGGTATTTTTCTTGGTCGGGTCTTCATGGCCCGTAATCACAGCTAAACTCGATGTGAAATCGCGATGCGTAACAGGAATGCCTGCGTAAGCCGGAACAGCGATGGCGGAAGTAACGCCTGGCACAACTTCAAAAGACACTCCATTTTCCACAAGCATTTCCCCTTCTTCCCCTCCCCTGCCGAAAAGGTATGGGTCGCCGCCTTTGAGCCGTACAACGGTATGGCCTTCCTGCGCCTTTTGAAGCAGCAGCTCGTTTATCTCCTCCTGTTTGAGCGTATGCCGCTGGGGCAGTTTGCCCACATAGATAAGCTCGGCGTCAGATCTGGCATAATTTAAAAGCCTGCGGTTCAACAGGCGATCATAGACAATGACATCTGCTGCTTTTATACAATGCATTCCCTTTACCGTTAGTAGGCCCGGATCCCCAGGACCCGCTCCCACTAAATAAACTTTACCTGTCTTTGCATTATTCATTGGTTAAACTCCCGCCTTACTTTTTCAAGGATAGCACCTGCGCCCCGGGAAAGGAGTTTTTCCGCCAGTATTACTCCCAGCTCTGCTGCCCCTTCAGGCGGACCAGCCACTGCATCACGCAGAAGCGCAGAGCCGTCCAGGGAAGCGATTACTCCCCTGAGTTGCAGCTTATCTACCTATGATTTCGCCAAGGGCGCCGCTGGGAACCTGGCAGCCCCCTTCCAGCCTGCGCAGGAAAGTCCTTTCCGCTGTAACTGCAGCATGGGTAGATGGATCATCAATATGCAGGAGAAGTTCCTCAACGGCCTTGTCCCCTGCACGCATTTCTACCCCCAAAGCACCTTGTCCCACCGCTGGCAGACAAATATTAACGGGGATAATTTCTGCAATTTCTTCCTGTAAGCCAAGGCGTTTAATCCCGGCATAAGCAAGCACCAGCGCAGAGAATTCCTTATCTTTAAGCTTACGTAAACGGGTATCCAGGTTGCCCCGCACCGGTTTAAAATTTAAATCGGGACGAAAACGAGTGAGCTGGGCAACACGGCGCAAACTGCCCGTCCCCACATTGGCTCCAGGCGGCAGGGCGGCCAGCTTCATCCTGCCGTTGCTGATAATAACGTCCCGCGGGTCTTCCCGCCTTTCTATTGCCCCTATCTTTAACCCCTCCGGCAAAACCGTAGGGAGATCCTTCATGCTGTGGACTGCAATATCTATTTCATTGCGCAGCAGGGCATTTTCTATCTCCTTCACAAAAAGGCCCTTGTCACCGATTTTAGATAAAGCAACATGGAGAATCTTATCCCCCATCGTTTTAACTTCTTTCAGGTAAAACCGGGTGGCAGGGGCAATATTCTGCAGCCGGGAAATTATATGTTCAGCCTGGAGCAGAGCAAGGCGGCTACCGCGAGTTCCAACCACTATTTTCTCCATAAAATGTCCCCCAGATAAGGTGTCTAATTATACCTGATTATTAATTCAGCTGCAGTAACGGTTAATCATCTCTCTTGCCATTAGTTCCCGTTGATCCGAAGGCAGTGCCCTACACAGTTTAAAGAATTCTTTTCCGGCCATTTCCCGGAAAAGTTCTTTCCTTTTTTGCGGGTCCCGAACCTGCTCCATGATTAGGGGTCTTAATTCTCCCAGGAATCTTACAAATTCACCGTGATCCTCACTAAAACTTTGCTCCAGTTCTTCTCTTAGCAACCGCGCAAAAGCAGGGCTTTTCCCTTCGGTGGAGATTGCTATACTTAAAGGTCCGCGGCTGACCAGCGACGGCACAAAAAAATTGCACAAAGCCGGGGCATCGGCGACGTTAATCAGTATATCACGGGCAAAACAATCATTAGCAACAATGTTATTTGTAACTTGATCATCGGTAGCGCTGATTACCAAAAAAGCACCTTGTAAGTGCTTCACTTTATATTGCTCCTGAAAATATTGGATTTCTTGCGCAGCAGCCATTTCTTCCAACTCCGGTGACAAGACGGGGCTTACAACAGTTACTGCTGCTCCACAGTAAAGTAAAGATGAAACCTTGCGTGCAGCAACCTTACCGCCACCAACCACAAGACATTTTTTAAGCTTCAAATCAAGGAATACTGAATACATTTGTTCCATAACGCCTTTCTTTCCCTAAAAATTTATATAAATTATAACAATTTTCCTATTGCAAGGCTAAAAAATATATGTTCCCAGGGTTTAAAGCAAGATAAACCGCAGATGGTTCTGGTTTTTATTTGACATTTTCCTCGGCAATGCTTTATAATCATTATATTCATATATTGTTATATATAAATTATTGAAATTCGGAAAGGAAAAGAACATGACCGAAAAACTGCTGGAATCCCAGGCAGACATCTTCAAGGCCCTTGCTCATCCGGTGCGCTTGCAGATCTTACAGATGCTGAAACCAGGCGAACGGTGTGTCTGTGAGCTGGTTGTGGACACAGAGAAGGAGCAGCCGAACATTTCCCGCCACCTGGCTATCCTGAAAAAGGACGGTATCCTCGGCTGCCGCAAAGACGGAACCCGGGTTATGTACTGGGTCAGGGACAGGCGGGCTTTTGAGTTGTTGGACCTGTGCCGGGAAATGCTGAAAAGCTACTATCAAGAAAAAAGCGAATTCTTTTAAAGATAACAAGCACATTCGTGTGAGGACAGAATTTCCGCCCATGCAGAGGTGAAACGCAAATGAAAGAATGGCACAAGCTAATACTGATGATTGGCGTATTCCTGGCTGCATTCTTTATCCCCTTTGGCCATCCCAATGTTGCGGCCTCGATCCTGGAAGCATTTCACATGTTGCAGGAATATGCGCGGGAGCACGTACTGTTTTGCCTAATCCCTGCTTTCTTTATCGCCGGGGCAATCGCCAACTTTGTCTCCCAGGGTTCTGTGCTTAATTATTTCGGTGGTGGAGCCCCAAAGTGGCTGGCTTACTCAGTGGCTTCTGTTTCGGGAAGCGTTTTGGCTGTCTGCTCCTGCACGGTGCTGCCTCTTTTTTCCGGAATCTGGAGAAAAGGTGCCGGGATCGGTCCGGCCTGTGCTTTCCTCTACTCAGGGCCGGCCATTAACATTCTGGCGATCATTCTCACGGCCCGCGTCCTGGGTTGGCAACTTGGCTTGGCCCGGGCGGTTGGTGCCGTCCTTTTCGCCATCGTTATCGGACTGCTCATGGCCTATTTTTACCGGCAGGAAGAAATGGAAAAAGCGAAGGAAGCAATAGACAAAATGGGCTTTGAGGAAGAAGAAAAGAGAAACCCCGGACAGAACCTTCTCTTTTTCGGTGTGTTGATACTCATTCTAATTTTTGCCGCCTGGGGAAGGCCTGAGGGTGTTACCGGCTTTTGGGCGCTTGTTTTTAGTGTAAAGTGGTACTTTGTGGTCATCCTGCTGGCAATTTTAGCCTATGTCCTGGTGCGCTGGTTTGATG
This sequence comes from Syntrophomonadaceae bacterium, assembly GCA_007131175.1. Classification (GTDB taxonomy): domain Bacteria; phylum Bacillota; class Dethiobacteria; order DTU022; family UBA8154; genus UBA8154. The sequence goes on along the minus strand of SLRC01000104.1, from coordinate 3,745 downwards.
GTGAGGAACGGATTGCCTGGGTCGACTCAACCTGGGACTTTGCCAAGCAGATTATGCCGTTGCTTTTTGGCGGTGTTTTGGTAGCCGGGTTGCTCATGGGGCGTCCCGGTACGGAAGCAGGCCTTATCCCCCCGGAAATCATTGAAACGTTGGTAGGAGACAACTCCCTACAGGCCAACCTCTTTGCCTCCGTTGTGGGAGCATTCATGTACTTTGCCACCCTGACAGAAGTACCTATTCTGCAGGGACTGCTGGGTATGGGTATGGGTCAGGGGCCCGCCCTGGCGCTTCTCCTGGCAGGACCGGCACTGAGCCTCCCCAACATGCTGGTAATCCACAGTATATTGGGAATCAAAAAAACAGCAGTTTTCATTATCCTCGTCGTCGTTATGTCCACCCTGGCAGGGCTCATTTATGGATTTCTGGTCCCGTAAGGAATAGACCCCTGTGCTGTTCCTTCCTCTGGGGATACTGGACGAATATGTAATCCACCAGGGGTTATAAGCCATTTATATGGCCGATAATAAAATGAAAGGAGGGTCTTTATGGAAATTAAAATATTAGGAACAGGTTGTCCCAAATGTAACAAGCTGAGCAAACTGGTAGAAGAAATCGTTCAGGAAAATGATTTAGCGGCTACAGTCTCAAAGGTAACCGGATTAAAGGAAATTGCCCAGGCAGGAGTTATGTTAACACCTGGCCTGATGATTGACAATGATGTTAAGTTTTGCGGGAAGGTTCCCTCAAAAAGTGAGCTGGCCAGGATTATTACCTCCAATATGTCAAACTGATGGTAAACAGATAGTCCGGTGCAATACGGGACACTATCATAACAAAACCGGGAGGGTCAAAAATGCGGATGTTGGCAGAATTCTTCCCCGAGTTTGTGGAGAAGCTTGATGAGATCGATCAGTTGTACCGTGAAAAGAGAATGATCGATGAAAAAACATACCAGTTTATTTGTTTTGCCCTGTCCATTAAGGGACGTTCCAAACCCTGCGTGCTGAAGCATTTTAAGGAAGCATTGGAAGCTGGAGCCACAGTAAAAGAACTTTCCTACATCTTTGCCCTGGTGATGCGGGAAGCTGCGGGGGCGGATGATTGCTGGACCCATGATGTGCTGGGAGAATGGCAGGAGATTGTGGCGGGGAATGTGAGTTGCGGCTGCCCGGAATAGAAATTAATGCCTCTTGCATGTAGGGGTGATCCTATTTCCTAAATTTATTCTAAAGCGGCAACAAAAATTGCCGCTTCTTTCTTTTTTTTATGGATTTCTAAGTTGACAGGTTGGAATAATGTTGTTATTATATTCATACATTTAAATATGTTTATGCAATGCCAAACATTAAATTAAAAATTAAGGGAAGGGTTGTTATGACAGAAGAAACAAGAGAATATCAACTGGGTTTTTTTCACAAATATCTTACCCTTTGGGTGGCTCTTTGTATTTTGGTAGGCATTGGGCTTGGCCAGTTTATTCCCGGGGTTGCAGTAACTTTAAGTGAAATTCAGGTGGCCCAGGTGAACATTCCCATTGCCATATTGTTATTTGCCATGATGTATCCGATTATGCTGCAGATTGATTTTAGTGAAGTGGTCAATGCGGTTAAGGCACCTAAGGCTGTAATCATGACACTGGTGATCAACTGGGGCATCAAGCCTTTTACAATGCTATTTTTTGCATGGCTTTTTTTCCGTGTAATCTGGGCTCCTTTTGTGGATCCGCAGCTTGCCGGGGAATACATTGCTGGAATGATTCTTCTTGGAATTGCTCCTTGCACAGCTATGGTCCTGGTCTTCAGCTATCTGGCCAAAGGGTTTATGGGGCTTACCCTGGTACTGGTGGCGATAAACTCCCTCACCATGCTGGTCTTATATGCACCGCTGGGCAACTATTTGCTTGGTGTTGCCGATATGCCCATACCTTTTTTGACCATTTTTTTCAGTATCATGCTTTACGTGGGAGTTTCCCTGGTAGCAGGCTACATTACGCGCATCCGGCTCATTAAGTCCAGAGGAATGGTGTGGTACGAAACCGTTTTTCTGAAGAACATGGGCAATATCTCCATAGTAGCCCTGCTGACAACACTGATTTACCTCTTTATGCTGCAAGGTGAGGTCATTATCCGAAATCCCTGGGATGTGGTAATGATCGCCGTACCCCTGACTATCCAGGTCATCGTAATCTTTGCCCTGGGTTACTTCGTCATATCCAAAATTATTAAAATCACTTATGAGGAAGCCGCTCCTGCTTCCATTATTGGGGGAAGTAATCATTTTGAGGTTGCCATTGCTACCGCTGTAACAGTGTTTGGCCTTGGTTCAGGGGCTGCATTGTCCACAGTGGTGGGTGTGCTTATTGAAGTGCCGGTAATGCTTTTGCTGGTAAGTCTTTGCCTGAGAACCAGGCACTTGTTCCCCTCCATGTTAAAAGGCAAAACTGACCCTGTTAGCGAGCCACCCCAAAAGGATTGAAACTAAAGTATGGTAAATAATAAAACTGGAAAGCAGGATTAAAATGAAAACCCTATCCCCTTTTTTCAAGGCTTTGGGAGAAGAAATGCGGCTGAAAATTGTGGAACTGCTACTTCACGGAGAGCTATGTGTATGTGAGATTATGGAGGAGCTTGGTTTATCCCAGCCCGCTGTCTCCCACCACATGAAAATTCTCAGGCAGGCGGGACTGGTGCGGGACCGCCGGGAGGGAAAATGGATCCATTATTCCCTTGATCAGGAAACCTTTGACTGCTTTGATAACATGCTGCAGGACCGGCTCTTTTTTCCGGTCCGAACCAGCATCGGCCTAAAGCCGCGTAAGAATGCCCCGTTGTGCAAATAAAAGATAATAATAAGGAGATAAAATCAATTGTATATTGAAAATATAAGCCCGGTCATTTTTACTCTAGGACCCCTTGTATTCCGCTGGTATGGTTTAATGATGGTCCTTTCGTTTATACTGGGCGGTTACTACCTTATAAAAAACGGTATGTGTAAGGGAATGGACGAGGAAAGACTGCTGGGACTGTTAATTGTGGTGATTGTGGGAGGGGTTCTGGGAGCACGGGCTCTCTATGTACTGACAAACTTGCCTGCTTTCATGGGCGCTCCCCTGGAAGCTTTGCGCATTGACCGGGGGGGGTTATCTTTTCACGGGGGGCTTTTAGGTGGCCTTCTTGGCGCCTGGCTTGTAACCCGGCAAACGGGTATGAACCTGAGGCTGTTAATGGATCTGGCCGTTCCTGGCCTTGCCATCGGGTATATGCTGGTGCGCATAGCCAATATTTTTAACCAGGAGATTCTGGGTCGCCCTGCTGAGCTTTTCTTTTTTGAACAACATCCCACCCAAATTTATGGCTCTCTAATCGGCCTTGTTTCCCTGCTCATACACAATTACCTGGCACGTAACCTTCCCGCCAGGCCTGGCGTCCTCTTCTGGCTCTTTATTTTTTATTACTCCCTCCTACGGGGAGTAATCGAGGAAACCTTCCGGGCCAACCCCCTTTATCTCTGGGGTTATGTAAATGAACTCTGGGGCGTGGGCTTTTTTACCATGACCCATCTGGCAACCCCCTTTATCCTGCTTTTGTCCTGGTGGATGATCCAGCGTTACCAACGAGACAGACAGCTATTATTATAAAAACGCTTTTTTTAAGTAAATTTTATAAATATTTTACTATTTTTATTGACAATTTACCCCCGGGGCATGTATAATACCCTAAAACCACTAATCCTACTATTTTAGTAG
>SLRC01000029.1 GCA_007131175.1 Syntrophomonadaceae bacterium | reverse complement strand
TTAAGCCGTGATTATCGCCCTTTCCTGGAAACCCTGGTAAAGGGACGTTTACGCTTTTGGCACAGGCAGCTGAATAAGGAATTAAATGATACGTCAATTCAGCCCTCCAGCGGTGATGCAGAGCTGGATGCAATCCGCGACGTTGCTGCAGGAAAGGGGCAGCGTAGCGGGATCCTTACGGAGGATATGCAGCATATTGCCCGTAAGGATCTACCTCAGGCAGCTGCCCTGATCCGGCGAATGACCCGCCAACTTGTGGCACGTCTTTCCCGGCGTTACCGCAGCAGTCATAAAAGATTGAAACTGGACCTGCGGTCCACCATTCGGAGCAGTATCCAGTATGGTGGTATGCCGTTTCGCCTCCGTTTTAAAAGTAAGCGGCTCAGAAAACCGGAATTATTACTGCTATGTGATGTTTCCGGCTCCATGATCCGCTATGCTGTCTTTGTCCTCCAATTTATTTACGGGATCAATGCCGCAGTGCACCGTATTAAAAGCTTTATTTTTTCTGACGACCTGGAACAAGTTTCACCATATTTCCGGGAGAAGAGAGATTTTGGTGAAACTATGGCCATGCTTGTACAGGAAAGCAGCCAGTGGGGTGGGGGAACCAACCTTTCAGTTGCATTGAAAAAGCTGATGTCCCGCTATGAAGAGGAGTTTCACCGTAATTCCATTGTGATTATCGTTAGTGACACCCGTACCATCCGTATGCAGGAAGGGGTGTGGCAATTGAAGAAGTTAAAAGAGAAAGTCCGGGAGATTATCTGGTTAAATACCCTGCCCGCCAGGGATTGGGAAGCATATTCCTCAGTGGCAGCGTTTCAGGAAGTGGTGACCATGCTGCCCTGTAATACCCTGGGCGATTTGGAGCAGGTTGTTTCCCGCAGGATTCTTCCTGCCTGAAATAGAAGCTTTTCAGTGTCTTATAATTTCCCGGCAAATTAACGGGAAAAGATTATCCATAACAAGGAGGTACTTTACATGGGAAAAGAAAAGTTAATTGCTGTTGCCGGTAAAGGAGGAACGGGCAAAACCACTTTTACCGCACTGATGTTGCGTTACCTTTCGGAAAACCATAAGGACAAAGATATTCTGGCTGTAGATGCGGATGCCAATGCTAACTTAAACGAGGCCATGGGAGTGGAGGTAAAAGAAACAATCTCCATGGCCCTTGATGATATCAAGGATTTCCGCAAGGTACCCCAGGGCATGACCAAGGATATGTTTATGGAAATGAGGATCAGCCAGGCAATGGTGGAGACGGAACAAATTGACCTCCTGGTCATGGGAAACCCCCACGGTCCCGGGTGTTACTGTTATCCCAATGACCTTTTAAAAAAGTACCTGGAGGGTTTGCGTGTTAATTATGATATTGTGGCGGTGGATAACGAGGCCGGACTGGAGCATTTAAGCCGCCGCATTATTGACGATCTGGATGTTTTGATTATCACCAGCGATGCCACTGCCCGGGGTGTGCGTTCTGCGGGACGGGTATATGAGATCGTGCGTACACTTAATATAAAAGTAAAAAAAGTTTACCTGCTGATCAGCCGGGCCGGTGAGAATAGCGCCCAGGTGCTGGCCGGGGAAATTGAAAAAACGGGTTTGGAGCTTTTGGGCACCGTTCCCCTGGATGACCTGGTTGTTGAATACGATCTGCAGGGCAAGCCCCTTTTTAATCTGCCTGAGGATGCCCCTGCCATGCAGGCAGTATCCAAGATTGTTGCCAAACTGGACATCTAGAGTGGCATAATTGATTTTAAGCTTTGGTGGAGGAGTGGAAAGGGTGATCAAAATCAAATTTTGCGGTGGGGCAGGAACGGTGACAGGTTCGTGTTTCCTGCTGCAGTTTGCTTCCCGGCAGGTATTGGTTGAATGCGGAATGTTCCAGGGAGGACAGGCATTACGGAAACGTAATACCCAGGATTTCCCCTTTGACCCCGCTGCCATCGATGCAGTATTTCTTACCCATGCACATATTGACCACAGCGGACTTTTGCCCAAACTGGTGCGTGATGGTTTTAACGGCAGGATTTACACATCCTTTGCCACAGTGGAACTTTGCAAAATCATGTTGCCTGACAGTGGCCACATCCAGGAGATGGAAGCGGAATGGGAAAACCGCAAAGCAATGCGGGCAGGACGTCCCCAGGTTTTACCCCTTTATACGGTGGACGATGCAAAATCTTCCCTTCCTTACTTTCAGGGTGTAAGCCATGGTGAGGTTATTACCCCTTTTCCCGAACTTTCTTTTCGCCTGAGCAATGCGGGACATATCCTTGGCTCTTCTTTGGTGGAATTATGGATAACCGTTGAAAAGGAGATGAAAAAATTTGTTTTCACCGGAGATCTGGGCAGGAGTAATCAACCTATCATTCGGGATCCTGACCTGATCGAGGATGGGGATTTTCTCATTATGGAGTCAACTTATGGACAGCGGGTCCATGAAAAGGAAGTAAATAAAGAAATCATGTTGGCGGAAATTATCAAAGACACGCTGCAGCGTGGGGGTAATATCGTTGTCCCTGCCTTTGCCGTTGGCCGTACCCAGGAGTTGCTTTATACCCTGAACAAACTTATTGACCAGGGTAAGATACCTTCCCTGCCCGTTTATCTCGACAGTCCCATGGCCATTCGAACTACCGATCTTTTTATGCAACACAGGGAATATTTTGACCTGCCCATGCGTGCTGCTGTTGCCCGAGGTGAAAGGCCGCTCCATTTTCCCGAAGCTTACTTCACTCCCACACCACAGGAATCGCGGTCGATTAATGATGTTAGCGGTGGTGCCATGATTATTTCCGCCAGTGGCATGGCCGATGCGGGGCGCATCAAACATCACCTCAAACATAACCTCTGGCGGCCTGAAAGTACGGTTGTCTTTGTTGGTTACCAGGCGGAAGGCAGCCTTGGAAGAAGACTGCTTGAGGGAGTGGAGCAGGTAACCCTGTTTGGTGAGGATATTACGGTACGGGCACGCATTGTTTCCCTGGAAGGATTTTCAGCCCACGCTGATCGGAATGAGCTTATAAATTGGGTGTCCAAATTCAAAAAGATGCCTGCACAGGTTATCCTGGTCCACGGTGAGAAAAACGCTTTGCAGAGCCTTGCTGACGCCCTAGAGGAACAGCTGGGTGCTTCCGTATACATTCCGGCATACATGGAAGAAATTTCGCTGATGCCGCTGGAACAGCAGAAAAAACCTTCGCCTGAGCTTTCTGCCCGTTTAAAGGCACAGCAGATACTTAATTCGTGGGAGCAAAATAGTTACGCTTTCCAGTCTCAGCTTTTTTCATACCTGGAAGGGGAGAAAGACCTGGATCGCCTCCTTGCCCTGGAGAAACGCTTGCAAAAAGTGACCGTTATGCTGCAGCAGGAGACGGAGGGAATTATGGAAACTCCTCCCCGCCTTTTTGGCCCTCTTGCGGAGAAGGACGATGATTGGCAGCCCCCGCAAGTGCTCATGAACGATGCGGGGTAAACAAGCGATCAAAGGAGTGGAGCAAACTGGAAAAAGAATATTCGACCACTGAAATTCAGCAAATTATCCCTCACCGCGAACCATTTTTGCTGGTGGATCGGATCACCGAGCTGGTAGCGGGGGAAAAAGCTGCCGGCATTAAATATGTGAAACCGGATGAGCCTTATTTTGCCGGTCATTTTCCCGGGGATCCGGTTATGCCCGGGGTACTGATAGTGGAAGCACTGGCCCAGGTGGGGGCAGTGGCGCTGCTCAGCATGGAAGTAAACAAGGGGAAGTTGGCTCTTTTCCGCGGTATCGACAAATTTCGCTTCCGCGGCATCGTGCGCCCCGGGGACACACTCAACCTGGAAATTAAGCTGACGGCGATGAAAGGAGTGGCTGGCCGGGCTACTGCACGTGCTTCCGTCGGTTCGAAGATGGTTGCGTCCGGTGAACTTGTTTTTGCCCTTGCGGAACGTGCTAATGAAAAGTGAAAATATGAAATGCTACATTCGGATCGTAAACTGGCCCGGAGATAATATAAATTAATGTCATGAGGAGGTTATTGCAAATGAACAGGAACGGAGTTGTTTTATTCACCTCAGAGTCTGTAACTGAAGGACACCCGGATAAGGTTTCGGATCAGATTTCTGATGCCATCCTGGATGCTATTATGGCGGAAGACCCCCAGGGCCGGGTGGCGGCGGAGACCCTGGTCACCACAGGATTGGTCCTGGTATCAGGTGAGATTACTACACAATGCTATGCGGATATTCCCAGGATTGCCCGGGAAACGGTTAAGGAAATTGGTTACACACGGGCCAAGTATGGCTTTGACGGGGACACCTGCTCGGTGCTTACCTCCATCGATGAACAGTCTCCAGATATAGCCCTGGGAGTAAACAAGTCCTGGGAGATAAAAAGCGGTGAGGAAAAAGAGGAAATATACAATACCACCGGAGCAGGGGACCAGGGGATCATTTTTGGTTTTGCCTGCAACGAAACGCCGGAGTTAATGCCCCTGCCCATTGCATTGGCCCATAAGCTTTCACTGCGCCTCGCCGCGGTGCGTAAGGAAAAAATCGTTAGCTATTTGCGGCCCGACGGTAAGTCCCAGGTAACAGTGGAATACCGTAACGGGAAGCCTTCCCGCATTTCCTCCATTGTCCTGGCGGCACAGCACAGCGATGAGATATCCCTGGAGCGCCTGCGCAAAGAATTGGAGGAAGTGGTGATCAAAGAAATTGTCCCCCGGGAACTGCTTGACGGGACGAAATATTATATCAATGCCACCGGGCGTTTTGTTGTGGGAGGGCCGCAGGGCGATACGGGTCTTACGGGACGCAAAATCATTGTAGATACATACGGGGGTTATTCCCGGCACGGTGGTGGGTGTTTCTCCGGTAAGGATCCTACAAAAGTGGATCGTTCTGCCAGCTATATGGCCCGTTATGTGGCCAAAAACATTGTAGCGGCAGAACTTGCGGACAAATGTGAATTGGAACTGGCCTATGCCATTGGTGTGGCCCGTCCCCTCTCTGTTTTCGTGGAGACGTTTGGCACGGAGAAAATTGCGGTGGAAAAAATAGAGCAGCTTGTCTGCGATAATTTTGATCTGCGCCCTGCTGCCATTATCGACTACCTGAAGTTGCGCCGCCCTATTTATAAGCAGATAGCGGCATATGGTCATTTTGGACGGGAAGACCTGGAGCTTCCCTGGGAAAAAACGGATAAGGCTGAAACACTGCGCAAGCAGGCCGGTCTGACCAGTTAACCCCCATCGGGGAAGAAACTTTACAACCATATGGGAGGCTTTCACCCTTGGAAAGTTTGGAGGGAATTCTGGAACGGGTTACTTTTTACAGCAGCGAAACATCCTACATGGTGGGCCGCTTAGGTCGTTCCGGTAAAGAAAATGTAACCATAGTGGGTTATTTTCCTCCCCTGCGTGAGGGGGAGAGTCTCCTGTTGCGGGGAGAATGGACGGTCCATCCCCGCTATGGTCATCAGTTCATGGTAAAAGAATGTGAAACGGTGACTCCCACCAGTCGCAAGGGCTTGGAACGTTTTCTGTCCTCCGGGCTGATCAAGGGAGTGGGAAGCCATACGGCCACCCTGCTGATTAAACATTTTGGCCTGGATGTGCTTGAGGTGATCTCCAAAGACCCGTCACGGCTCACGGAGGTCTCCGGTATTGGCTTGAAAAAAGCGACCACCATACACCAGAGTTATTTGAAACAGCAGGAAATTAAGGAAGTAATGCTTTTCCTGCAGGGATACGAAGTAAGTCCATCCCTGGCAGTGCGCATTTTCCGCCACTATGGTAAGGAAAGTGTCCCGTTGCTCCGTGAAAATCCTTACCGCCTTGCTGAAGAGGTTTACGGGATCGGTTTTGTAACAGCGGATAAGATAGCGCGTAAACTGGGACTTCCCTATGATTCTCCACAACGGGTACGTGCTGCTGCGCTCTTTCTGTTAAATCAGGCAGCTGACCAGGGGCATGTATACTTGCCTCTCAAAGAGTTGATTCGTAAAATTGAAGAACTATTATGTGCCACAGAAAACATGCCTCATAACAGTGAAACTGAGGGTGCAGGAATTGGGCAGCCTAACGATAGAGACAGGTCAGACAATGGGAACAGTACCGGGAATGTAACTGAACCGAAGGCAGCTTCAAGGGAATTACCGGATACGCTGATCATGGAGCAACTGAAAAAGTTGGTTGACGAGCATCTTCTTTTCCGTCAACATGATCCTGAAGGAGAACAAATTGTCTATGCAGCTCCCTTTTATTATGCGGAAAAAGGGGCGGCTCAAAAATTGACTGCATTGCTGCAACGGCAGCTTGTTTTATTCAGCCTCCAGGAAACAGGTTATCTTGAGGCAGTCTTAGAAGACGAAGAATTGCAATTGGCGCCGGAGCAGATTAAGGCAATTGCGGGGGCCTGTGAGAATGGCGTTATGGTTATTACCGGTGGTCCGGGCACGGGCAAAACAACCACAATCCGGGCCCTGATCGGGCTTTTTCAACGCTACGGCCTGAAGATTATGCTCGCTGCGCCCACGGGACGGGCTGCCCGCCGTATGGCCGAAGCTACCGGCATGGAAGCAAAAACGATCCACCGCTTGCTTGAATATACATATACGGACGGACAGGGTTTTCGCTTTCAGCGTGGAGAGGACAACCCTCTGTCTGCACAGGTTGTTATTGTGGATGAGGTCTCCATGGTGGATCTTATTCTTTTTTATAATCTGCTCAAGGCCCTGCCACCGGGGTGTCGCCTCATCATGGTGGGCGATGTGGACCAGCTTCCTTCCGTAGGTGCGGGTAACGTTTTACGTGATGTGATTAACTCAGAGACGGTGCCCAGTGTGCGCCTGCAAACTATTTTCCGCCAGGCCCGTGAAAGCATGATCGTGGTAAACGCTCACAAAATCAATAAGGGGGATTTTCCGGAGTTAAATCGACAGGAAAAGGATTTTTTCTTTATCCCTGAGGACGACCCGGAAAGGGTGGCGCAGCTTATTGTAGAGCTCTGCCGGGACCGATTGCCCCGTTTTGGCTCCTTTGACCCGTTGGAGGAGATCCAGGTTTTGACTCCCATGCGCCGCACAAAAGCAGGGGTGGAGATCCTGAATAACTTAATGCAAAAAGAACTTAACCCGCCCACACGTTACAAGGGTGAACTGGCAAGTGGTGGCTTTACTTTTCGTCTAGGGGATAAGGTAATGCAGATACGGAACAACTATGAAAAAGAGATTTTCAACGGAGATATTGGCCGTATTACAGCAATTGATGGAGAAGAGGGAGAGTTAATTGTTACTTTTACAGATAATTTCTCCAGCCGTGACGTCGCTTATGATATTACGGCCCTGGATGAACTGGCCCTTGCCTATGCCGTTTCCGTGCACAAAAGCCAGGGAAGCGAATACCCTGTTGTGGTCATGCCGGTGATTACGCAACACTACATCCTGTTGCAGCGCAATCTTCTTTATACCGCCATTACAAGGGCCCGCCGCCTTGTTGTCCTTGTGGGAACACGTAAAGCTATTGCCATTGCCCTGCGTAACAATAAAGTAGAGCAGCGCTTTAGTAACCTTGCTTTTCGCTTACGTCAGTTTAAATACTGAAAATACTGCGTCATATTGGCATTTTCATTCCTCTTCGGCTTTCTTCATGTAAGTGTAGATATGCTTGTCCAATATGTTTGAGGTGTTTAGCACCGCATCTGACACCCGGTAATCTTGTAAATATAAGGAATGCATCTTCTTCCGAAAACGCATAATTTCTTTCGAGCAGTTTTCCTTTTTTTCATTAATGTGTCCTTTGCGCCATAATTTGCTTTAAATTGAAATCAGTTCTTGCCAGTAAAGGTTTATAACAAAATTAT
>SLRC01000174.1 GCA_007131175.1 Syntrophomonadaceae bacterium | reverse complement strand
TGGTGGAAACGGTGGTAACAGCGGTAACAATCCTGGCAGCAGCGGCAATAATCCGGGTAACAGCGGTAACAATCCTGGCAGCAGCGGCAATAATCCGGGTAACAGCGGTAACAATCCTGGCAGCAGCGGCAATAATCCGGGTAACAGCGGCAACCCCCCTGCAAGCGATAATAGTGGGAATGCTGGTGGCGGAAGTGGCAGTAATGATGCTGGCAACGGCGATGGGGACAGTAACAATGCCCCGGCAGACAATAGCAGTGGAAACTCCAGTGACGGAAACGGTGGCAACAGCGGTGGATACGTAGATAATAGCGGTGGAAGCTCCGGTGGCGAAGCAGGGGAAGGTTCGGTGGGTGAAAACAATGATGGAACTTCAGGCAATTCGGGTGAGACTAACAATAATGATAACAATACAGGCAGCAATAGCGGCAGCAATAATAGCACTACAGATACCAGGGAAAATGGTGAAGCAGGCTCCCAGTCCAGTAATGCCAGCAAAACAAGCACTGCTGGCGGTGAATCTAACCAGGATGATCCTGAAAATGATATCGCAGCTGATGAAGCTGAATCAGAATTAACTGAAGCGCCAGTAGCACCAAGCCAGGCCCCGGAAAAAATTACTGAAATAGTGGTAATCCCTGAAGTGGAAGCCCCTGAAGCTGAAGCTCCTGAAATTGAAGCTTCTGAAGCTGAGGTAACTGAGACGGAAAAATCCCGTGAACTCCCCCGGACCGGCTCAAATTCAATATTCACGCTTCTTGCAGGGCTTTCCCTGGCGGGTGTGGGGTTGCGCATCCTCAAACAACGCTAAGGTTCGAAGCCTGAATAATACAACCCAAGTGCCGCTGTCTGTCAACAAGGGCAGCGGCATTTGGGTTTTTAAAGCGCCAGAGGGCCATGACCCTTATGCTACTTTTGAATAAGAATATCTGCTGCTTTAGTATTAGTTGAATTAATTAAAATGAATATTGAGATATTATTCTATTTAATATAAAATTAATCTGTTAGCCTGTTATTTAAAGCAACTTAATCATAACTATCCGCTGCCCTATTCATACTCCATACTATGCTCCTGGTTTACTGCCATCTATGCTTATATATAGATAGGGAATAACCTATAAATTATTGAGAAATTTCCCATAGATTTCTAAGCATTTCCTTTTCTATAATATGATAGGTACATTTAAGCAGGGGACAGGCCCCTAATTCAGGGGCTTGTAATAACAAAGTGCATCATTGATTTCAAATTAAAGGGAGGCGTTCTGTTGTGAAGAAGCGCAAGTTGACGGTCTTTGTAGTGGGGATGGCATTGTTGTTATTAGTGAGTGGTGTTGTTTATGCGGCCCAGCATGATATGATTATGATTCAAGTTGATGGAAGGAATTTGGAAACTGACGTGGCGCCGCTGATAGTGGATGGCAGAACCTTGGTCCCCATTCGCTTTATTGCAGAAAACTTCGGGGCCGATGTGCACTGGGTTGCGGAAACTAGGACGGTGGATATTGTATCGCCCGCAAAGAAGTTTGCCGGTAACTTCGTGGATCGGGGCATGTATCAAATTAATGCCACGCAGGCGATGCAGAGAGCAAATGCAGGAACTGCGGTCGTCCTGGATGTCCGCCCGCCTGCTCCCAGGGAAACCGGTTATGTTATGAATTCCATGTATGTCCCCCTTCCTGCTATCCCCGACCGGTTGGACGAATTTGACAGCAACCAAACCTACCTGGTTTACTGCGTCATGGATATTAATTCCGCTTATGCTGTAGCCATTTTGAATATGGCCGGTATTAATGCTTATGTTGTAGTGGGTGGAATGGATGCTCTGGAAGAAGCAGGGGCGGTAGTTACTGTTGATGATGACCAGGATGCTGTGACCATGGATATTGTGGACACGGCAGTTGCAGCCGGCTCCTTTACAACGCTGGTTGCAGCCCTGGAGGCTGCCGACCTGGTTGATGCGTTGAGAGGGCCCGGTCCCTTTACCTGTTTTGCCCCCACCGACGATGCTTTCGCCAAACTGCCTGCAGGAACCCTGGCATCACTGTTAGAACCGGAAAACAAGGAGACGCTGCAGAACATTTTGTTATACCACGTGGTCTCGGGTAAGGTAATGGCCGAAACTGTCGTAACCCTTGATGCGGCTGAGACGCTGCAGGGTCAGTCTGTAAGCATAGCTGTGATCGACGGTTCAGTTTTTGTGGACGATGCGGAAGTTATTATCACCGATATCGAGTGCACCAACGGGGTAATCCATGTTATTGACACGGTAATCATTCCCGAATAAAACATTGTCACAAAGCTTGCAAATATTTTTTCCCAAGCCGGGAGCATTAGTTTGCTCCCGGCTTTAGTGTCAGGGGGACGGGGTACTTGACAACATTTCTGTTCTTGTTGTCAGGGGGACGGGGTACTTGACACCCTGTTCCCCTATCCCTTGGCATGGTGTATCTCTATTTCAGCTTTTTTTGCCAGGGATTGTAAAAGCCATATCAAAGCCAGCAAAACCAATCCAATCAAATCCCAAATTAAACCGACTTGCATTAACATTACTGAGCCCACAAACATGATGATGCGCTGCCAGAAAGGTGTTTTACTTAAAAACCAGCCCTGCATAGCCACACCGAGGCCAATACAGGAGATGATCCCCGTCACGACGGCCAGGACAATCTCTGTAACCGATCCTTTTAAAATGAGGGGGGGGCCGTAGATAAACATAAAGGGCACCAGGTATGCGGTAATTCCCATTTTAAATGCCTCGATACCTGTCTCCAGAGGGTTAGCCCTTGCCAGCCCGGCGGCGGCGTAGGCTGCCAGGCCTACGGGAGGCGTAATATCCGCATCTGTGCCGAAGTAAAGGATAAAGAGGTGGGCCGCCAATAGGGGCGCCCCCATCTTGACTAAAGCTGGCGCCACAAGTGTGGCCAAAATAATATACTTGGCAGTGGTGGGTACCCCCATACCGAGGATCAGGGAAGCAATGACTGAGAAGAAAAGTGCGGGCAGCAGGTATCCCCCGGAGAGTGCCTCGATGATGGTGGAAAATTTTAAACCAAGGCCGGTCATGGTGACCATACCGATGATAATCCCGGCCACAGCACAAGCCGCCACTACTTCGAGGGCTTTTTTTACCCCTTCACCCAGTGTCCAAAAGAGATCCTGCAGACCAATGCGCGTTTCACGGCGCAGCCAACTGAGCAAAATCGTCGTAAGGATTGCATAATATACGGCAAGGGTGGGCGAAAAACCGCGAAACAGCAGGACCACCAATAATATTAAAGGGACGAAGTAGTAAAGTCCCTTTTTCAATACATCTTTTAATTCAGGCAGATCTTCCTTGGGAAGCCCCACCAGGTCTTCCTTGAGGGAACGGTAGTGGACCATAAAAAATGAAGTGGTAAAATATAAAAAGGCAGGAATGATGGCAGCGATCACCACGTTAATATAAGGCATGCCAATGTATTCGGCCATCACGAAGGCGGCCGCTCCCATCACGGGGGGAAGGATTTGCCCTCCAGTGGAGGCATCGGCCTCTACCCCGCCGGCGAAGGCCGGTTTGTAGCCCACTTTTTTCATCAGGGGAATGGTGAAGGTCCCGGTGGTGACCACGTTGGCTGTGGAGCTTCCCGTAAGAGATCCGATAAAGGCACTGAATAGGATCGCCGCTTTGGCCGGGCCACCCGTATAGCGCCCCACCATGGCCAGGGAAAGGTCACGGAAAAATATCCCCGCCCCGGAACGTTCCAGCACGGCACCGAAAATAACAAAGAGTAAAATAAAGCGGGAAGATACCCCAAGGGGAATACCGAAGATACCCGCATCTGTAAGGTAAAGAAAGGGAAATATGCGGATAAAGGAGTATCCGCCATGTCTAAGTAAGCCAGGCATGTAGGGCCCAAAATACGCATAAATGAGGAAGACCACGGCTACAATGACAATGGGCCATCCCACAGTTCGCCGGCCAGCCTCAAGGACCAGCAGCGTCATTATAAAGCCTAAGACGATGTCAGTGGTGGTGTAAGCGCCGGCCCGTGCTGCGATGGCGGCCCAATGCTGCCAGACATATAATCCCAGTAAGATCGTGAGGGCCACGCAAACTAAATCAAGGAGCGTCGGCCGGTTCGCCGGTGAGCGTTTTGTTGCCGGGTAGTAAAGAAATATCAACGTCCCGGCCATCATCCAGTGTATGTTCCGAAAAAGTAAGGCAAAGGGTGCGTCAAATTGAGGCGAGGCAACAGCAAGGTGGTAAAGGGCTATACCCGCAGCCAGGGCGGCCACAACATAAAAAATGATGCCTTTAAGTTCCCGCTGCTTTCCCTCCAACGCCTCCCTGGTTAGTTCATCCTTATTCTTCTCCATGAATTGTTCTAAAATTTGTCGCATTTGCACCGGGGGTTGATCAACTCCTTGTTAAAAAAATGTAACAAAACGTTAATCAGAAAAAACCTGTACCAAGGCAACCTAAATGGTTCGACTTTTATAAGCAAACGGGCAGCAGGCGGTGCCAAGTCAGAAAGGATGATCTTTGTTGTATCAGCCAATATCAATGCTTGGGGGACAGTTACAGCAACCCGGATAGGCAGGGCTGAGAAATGACGGTCATAACCGCTAACACTCACCCACCCGTCCTGATTAGTAAATATATAGTCGGCACTAAACTCCAGTCCCGCTCCGTACCAGCGGTATCTTTCCTCCAATAAAGCGAGGGTATTTTCTTCACTGATCTTAAAAATTTGCTCCACTGGTGTCCCATCGGATGAATGAATGTAGCGTAATATTACTTTTTCCCCTGCAATAACAGGTGATGTGGACACCAGGCTCTGTTTCTGTTGATCCACCTGGTATATGTTCAGGGACAAGAAATGACAGTGGTGCCTTCCCACCCACAATAACAGGATCAAGAAGGCACCCATAAACATTATCAGGAGGAAGATTCCAAGATTTCTATAATATTTTCCCGGAAGACTCAATCAATTTTCCTCCCAGGGCAGCTAAAGCCTAGTTATCGGCAAAAAAGCGCTCGGCGCCTGGATGCAAGGGGATTCCCACCACCCGGGAATCTGTGAGATTGATTGCACCGGCGGCTGGATGGATCCCCACCAGCTCAGCAAGGGAACCTTCATCAAAAATCGCTTCCAGGAGATTGTAAGCCATGTTATCATCCATAGCTTCATTTACAACAATCAGGTTGCCAATGTTGATTACGGTTACATCTTCTTTCGCATAAGTATACGTGCCGGCAGAGATAACACCCCTGGTCAGGTAGGGATACTCGGCGTTGATGGCGCTAATCAGGTCATCACCCAGGGAGATGAAGCGGATGGGCCGGACTGCCTCGATGGAAGTAACGGCTGCAGCAGGAGTGGCAATGTTGTAAAACAGCGCATCAATAGTGCCGTCCTTGAGAGCTTCTGCTGCTTCTTCCTGAGAGTAGTGGTAAGTCTCTACTTCGTCCCAGATACCGGCAGCCCGCAGGATCACTTCCGATGTTACCGCACAACCGCTACCTGCGGCATCGATACTCACCTTTTTACCAACCAGATCATCAAGGGATTTAATATCGGAGGTCTCAAGTGTAATTAGATGTTGCGGTGCGGGATACATGGAAAAAAGACTGCGGATGGGCAGTGCGCCATCCTCTTCAAAAGCTCCGGTTCCGCTGTAAGCAGAGTAAGCTATGTTGGCCATGGCCATCCCCATTTCCGATTCGCCTGCTGCTACAAGGCGACAGTTTTCCACTGAGGCCCCCGTAGTTTCAGACTGGGCCCAAATTCCATCCACTTTGTCCGTAATTACCTTGGCAATACCTGCACCAAGGGGGAAGTACGCCCCACCGGGACTCCCGGCAGCCAGCGTAATATACGTGACATCAGCAGTAGTAGGGCCACACCCCCACCCTGAAAACAACAACAAAACCCCCATTACTATGACCAGACTTAAAACAAGTAAACCCCTTTTTCTCATTAGTAATAGTCCTCCCTGTTAAATATTTCGGCTCTAATTTAGAAATTTATGCCAATCAATTTAGCATATTTCATGAACTTATAATAGGAGTATTATAGCTAAGAGCCGCTTTTGGAAAATAGCCGGGGAACCTTCCTGTCACCTCCAAAATTTAGTTTATAATCATTAAATTGATTATTTAGTTTAATTATATTCTATATTCCATAATAATACAAGTGACAAGGGGACGGGGTACTTGACAACATTTCTGTTATAGAATAGATTATAGCAGGGGTGTTTTTATGCCAAGAAGAGGCAGGCAAAAAAGTGAAAGTGGAGTTTATCATATTATTTTGCGGGGAATTAACCGGCAAAATATCTTTGAAGACAGGAAAGACAATCAAAGATTTTTACATGTGCTGCAGCGATATAAAGAAACCAGTGGATATGAGTTATTTGCGTTTTGTCTAATGGGCAACCATATACACCTTTTAATGCGTGTGGGCAACGAACCATTGGAACAGATAATGCGCAGGATATGTGGAAGTTTTGTTTATTGGTACAACAAAAAGTATGAACGGATTGGAAACTTGTTCCAGGACAGGTTTAAAAGCGAGCCTGTGGAGGATGATGCCTATTTTTTAACTGTTCTCAGGTACATTCACCAGAACCCCTATAAAGCAGGCTTGGCAAGTGATATTGAAAATTATAGCTGGAGCAGTTATAGTGCCTATACAAATGGGGAGATGAATAAAGCAAAACTGGTTGATGTGAATTTTGCCCTAAATATATTCAGCGAAGACCAAAAAAAAGCAGCAAAAATATTTGCAGATTATCATAAAGAAGTAAAGGATGATACTTGCCTGGATATAGATGAAAGCTTTCGCATCACGGACCAGGAAGCAAAGGAAATTATTCAATCACTATGTAAAGTTAAGCGTGGGACTGAATTACAAAAAATGAACAAGGAACAAAGGGACGCATATATTAGGCAACTAAAATTGGAATACAAACTGTCAATCAGACAAATAGAAAGATTAACGGAGATAAATCGTGGAATTGTTTGCAAAGCATAAAGTGTCAGGTACCCCGTCCCCCTGTCAGAGAGGTATGATTTAAGATGAATTTGTTAAAATACCTGGGATATGGATGGCTTGTTCTGGTGGTTGCCATTTTGGCGAATGGAGCTGTGAAGCGCTTGGGAGGAACCACCTGGTATGATTATATACTAAGTATCTCTAAATTCGGATTAAAAACCGCCACATTATCCCTTCATCCTTTAGAGCTTTTCTTCCTTTTTGTCATTTATCCCGGGATATTTGGCATTATCGTTTATATTGCTGTATCAAAAAGATGAGATGCTAAAAAAGAGCGGGGGTGAGATGATAAGATGAAAGATAAAGCTGTGGAGTCGGTTTGGGATTATCCACGTCCACCAAGAGTGGAACCATACCACGGTGTCATCCAGATTGTGCACGGCGGGATCATGGTGGTGAACAGTACAATTGCCCAGCGGGTGCTGGAGACAAGCCACCCTCCCGGATATTACATTCCCAGGGATGATATCCGTATGGATATGTTCTTTCCCACCCGGAGGAAAACGGTTTGTGAGTTCAAGGGGGAGGCCTCCTATTGGGGAATAAATATAAACGGTAAGCGCCAACAAGATGTGGCCTGGAGTTATGAAAACCCCCGTGCAGGCTACGAAGCCATCAGGGGGCACCTTGCTTTTTATGCCGGGAAAATGGACGATTGCTATGTGGACGGGGAAAAAGTAGATCCTCAAGTGGGAGATTTCTATGGGGGTTGGGTTACCTCCAATATCACCGGGCCTTTCAAGGGAGGTCCGGGCACCCAGGGCTGGTAATAGATGGTGACAGGGGGACGGGGTACTTGACACCATTTGGTGTCAAGTACCCCGTCCCCCT
>SLRC01000139.1 GCA_007131175.1 Syntrophomonadaceae bacterium | reverse complement strand
TATCACTTACATGAATGAAGATAACGGGTTCAGCGTGATCAAGATCAGGGCCAGGGGCTTTCCGGATTTGGTAACGGTTGTGGGAAACTTGGCCGCGGTTAATGTTGGGGCTGTGCTGCGACTTAAAGGTGACTGGAAGCACGATAGCAAATACGGGCGCCAGTTCAGTGCTGCGGATTACCGGGAAACTGTGCCTGCTACAATTGCCGGTATTGAAAAATATCTGGGTAGTGGACTGATAAAAGGTATCGGCCCTGTAAATGCACGCCGGATTGTTAGGCATTTTAAAGAAGATACTCTGAAGGTCATCGAAGAGGCAGCGGATGATCTGATCCAGGTGGAAGGTATCGGTAGAAAACGTGTAGAGATGATCAAGAAAGCCTGGCAGGAACAAAAAGAAATTAAGAATGTGATGCTTTTCCTGCAAAGCAGCGGTGTATCCACTGCATATGCCATTAAAATATATAAAACCTACGGTAACGAGAGTATCAGTATCGTCAAGAATAACCCCTACCGGTTGGCTGATGATATATGGGGTATCGGTTTTAAAACAGCGGATCGGATAGCACAGCAGCTGGGCTTTGATAAAGATTCATATGAGCGTTGTCGCAGTGGTATCATGTATGTTATAAGTGAGCTGTCAAATCAGGGGCACTGCTATGCGAATAGAAAGCAGCTTATTGTTGATGCCACAAAGATATTGGAAGTCGAAGCATCTTTGCTGGAAGAGGCGCTGGTGAGGATGATCAAAGACAGTTCTGTTATCCTGGAAGGTGAAGATGCCGTTTATCTGCCGCCTTTTTATTACAGTGAAGCCGGCACAGCACAAAAGATTAAAGTTATACTAGCGGGCAAACCAAAAGCTCTGCCTGCTAATATTAATAATAATATTCAGAGGCTCCAGCAGGAGTGCGGTATTGAGTATGATGATATACAGCAGGAAGCCATCAGCGCCGCCATATATTCCAAGTTCATGGTTCTTACCGGCGGGCCGGGGACGGGTAAGACCACCATCACCATGGCTATCATCAGTATTTTTAGGAAGCTGGGTTATAGGATACAGCTGGCGGCCCCTACTGGAAGGGCAGCCAAAAGATTATCTGAGATTACTGGCATGGAAGCTAAGACAATTCACCGGTTACTTGAGTATAAGCCTGCTTCCGGGTACCAGATAAACGCAGATAACCCAATACAATGCGATATATTAATCATAGATGAGACATCTATGGTAGATATAATTTTAATGTATAACCTTCTTAGGGCCGTGCCGGATGATGCAGTAATAATCCTGGTAGGGGATGTGGATCAGCTCCCGTCGGTCGGTGCAGGTAATGTGCTAAAAGATATTATAACTTCGGGTGCTGTAAAGGTTATCCAATTACAGAAAATATACCGGCAAGCACTGGGCAGTGCAATTATTACAAATGCCCATATGATTAACCAGGGTAAAATGCCCCGACTCAAAGGTGGGCCAAGCAGTGACTTTTTCTTTATTGAAGAAAATGAGCCGGCGAAAGTTGCTGAAACTATTAAATTACTTTGTACAAAGAGGTTACCGTCTTACTATAAAGTAAACCCTATCCGTGATATACAGGTGCTCTGTCCGATGCAACGTGGAGAAACCGGTGCACAAAATTTGAACCTGCTATTACAGGAAAGCCTTAACCCTACCGATGTGATGCTCCGGTACGGCGGGACTATATACCGCATAAGGGACAAGGTAATGCAGATAAAGAACAATTATGATAAGAATGTATTCAACGGGGATATTGGTGTTATCTCCGGTATGGATACGGAAGACAGGACACTTGTTATAACTTTTGAGGGTAATGAAGTAGATTATGATGTTACAGAACTTGATGAGATTGTTCTGGCATATGCCTGCACAGTCCATAAGAGCCAGGGAAGCGAATATCCCGTTGTTGTTATGCCTTTAACCATGCAGCATTATATGATGCTGCAACGAAACTTATTATATACAGGCGTCACCCGGGCGAAAAAAGTGTTTGTGCTGGTGGGAACCAAAAGGGCCATTGGGATTGCTGTTTCCAATGATAAGATACAAAAAAGAAACACCATGCTGGCAAGAAGATTGGTGGAAGAATAAATTATAAAGCAATAACTACCCAAAGTATTTCTTTTTTATTAAATGGTTGCTATATTATTGAATTTTTGACAGAAAATTTCTCAATGCACGGTTAAATGCTTCAGATTTGTCCTGGTTTGCATTATAAACGTCACCGATAATTTCATAGTAACGGGTTACCAGGCACCGAAATACCATTCTTTGTTTGCCTTAATAATAGACCTGGGCAATTTCATGTCCACCGCTAGTCATAAAAAGGGGCTTTTCGAAAAGGAACTTAATATTTCTGGCAATACCTAGGACAAAAAGTGACACCATGGCAGTTTTCTAGTCAGTTGGTTAATTGTCACCATGGCAGTTTTCAAACCAAATGTTTGAAGTTAATTTTGTAAATTTCCTTATCTTCTTTAAATGCGCTTGGCACCTACATCGCATACGCGCGTACACATTACTCCTCATTATATTTAAAAGGGGATTTAATACGAGTCTCCAGAACTATTTAACGTAAACCTTCTTAATGATATTTATCAGAGAAACTACCTCTCGTGACCCCGTCTTTACATAATAATTATCTCTTAATTGCAGTCTCACACTTAAGTTGAAGAAATACACGAGTTAGCATATTTTCTATAATGTTACCGTTGAGTTACCGTTGGGTTCAGCAAAAAACTATGTAAAAAAAACGAAACTCTATGAACACTGTGAACAATATGGAAATCTCTCTTTGACAGCGAATGCCGGTTTTATCGGTGTTTATGATACAGGAAAATACTGTATGAACAATATGAAATTGTAAAAAATGACTCGCTTCAGGAATCGCACTCTAGAGGTCAGGAGTTCGAGCCTCCTCGGGTCCACCAGAACAACAGGCAGAAACAGGGCATCGACAAGATGCCCTGTTTCTGCCTGTTGTTTTGTTTATTGCAAATTTCTGCCGATCTTCCGAGGCAAATTTTTCAGTAACTTTTTTAAATAACCAACAAAATCACCCGCTGGGTTTTAACACAGTAACGATCTTTCAATGCAGGCTGATTGATATTCAGCAGAAATATTGTATAATATGAAGTATGAAGCGAGGTACAGCTCATGAAAATTTATATGGATGTTTGTTGTTACAACAGGCCATTTGATGATCAAACGCAAGATAAAATACGAATTGAAAGCGATGCGATACTGGCAGTTTTGTCAAAATGTATATCAGACCAATGGAAGCTATTATCTAGTGAAGTAATTGACATTGAGATTGAAAAAACACCAGACGAGTGTAAATAAAGCAAGGTCTATAAGCTTTATGAGCTGGCGAAGGGAAAAGTAATGTTAAAGTAATGTTAAATGAAAGAATTATAAAACGAGCATTTGAGCTTCAAAACTCCGGTTTAAAAGCTTTTGACAGTTTACATATAGCCTCTGCTGAATATTCTAAAGCGGATGTTTTTCTAACTACCGATAAAAACTTGCTACATACAGCAGAACGGTTAAAGCTGGATATTAAAACCGCAAATCCAGTAAATTGGTTGGTTTATGGATGTGAATGAAATTGAGTAGTAGAGCAAGAGATTTAAACACTATACGCAGGATGGGTATCGAAGCTTTAACAGAAAAGCTTGGTCCTGTTGGTATGGTTGAATTTATACGGCAATTCGATTCCGGTTATGGCGATTATACCAAAGAACGTTCCGAATGGCTTGACGGCATAGATATTGACACAATCGAAAAACAGGTAAAGGCAAAAAGGAACTGAGAAAACTGTATAAACAACAAAAAAGCCGGGAGCTGCAACTCCCGGCAAACCTCTAAAATTGTTTAAGAATTTAGAGGTCGTTTTCCAAGCAGGAGGCTAACAGACTCCCAATTTTGTCTGTGGGCTCCTGCTTCATTTTGGAGGTAACACTGCGTAAACATCCATTAAGCTTGTTGCAAAGCCGATTTGAGCCAGGGAACTAAAAATTTTTTTAATGAGATTAACAGCTTCTCTCTAAAAATCATTAATGCCGAGTAATTAACGTTCTTGAAAAGAACGGGTGGCTGAAAACATTATTAAGGATCACGAATCCATGCAACATCTTTAATAATCACAAAAAAACCCCCAGACATATTGATGCTGTAAAACATGTCAGGGAGTATTGATTTGTTAATGCTAAATGTAAATCGCCATGCTTAAAGCGTTAAGCCAATAAAAAACCTGTTAATAAAACCTGCCGAATAGCGGAGCGTATAAGGAATAATCTTTGATGCAAGCTGGGGGAAAAAATCATTTACCCCAGCTTCTTCATAATCCTGGAAATACTCTTTGTACCAGGAAATGGAAATATGGCTGCCAACGTCAATCCAGCCATAGGGGTTCTTAGAGCTGACAGTATGAATTTGGGCTGCCGAACTTGTGAAGATCTTCTCCCAGGAATAATATCCTCCTTTTTCTACAAGATAAAGATGCCAATTGTTGCCCAACCAACTTTCCAGTGGACCATGCCCGTTTATGGCTGTAACAGCTGCATGGTGCGGGATAAAAATGTCCTGGAGTAAATGCATCATCCGTCCCAATTGATAAACGGCCCGCTCCTTACGCCCGAGTGTCCATAATTTTTGGGCAGTGGTAAATAATCCGGCTAATTCGTCAGCTGCACTTTTATAGGACAGATAGCCTCTGTGAGTCCAGGGTTGATGAAAATGATACATATGAAATATATAGCCAAACGTCCATGGAAGATCTGCATCCATTGCCCCTTTTGCTATTAAAGTTAAATACATTTCCCCCGTTGCCGGGTTAGTACTTTTTAGAAAGTCGTAGACATCCAGCTTCCCATCATTTTTTAACAACTCAACTGTGGCAGGAATCAATTCATAATGATTCCTGTATTCAAAGAAAGGCCTGATAAGAAGGTGTTTAATCTTTTTCATACCGTATTATATTAATGTTTATTGCTAGATGTGTTCATGGATCTGCCGAAGTATATATTCCAGATAGTTGCCTTACTTATATCGATTCGCTTGTGAAATGATTGCCGAAGATCTACCTTTTTGCCAATGGAAAGAGAGACAAGCCATGTTTTTAATAACCTGGCTTGTCTCTCGTAAAGGCTTGTCCAACTAGCGGAAGAAGATGTGATTACCGATTACTGTCGTTACTGCCTGCTGGCGCACCCACTGGTTGCTTGTTTTACGGGGGTTATAAAAACCCAGGGCACCGCCTGAAGGGTCCCAGCCCCCGATGGAATCATATACTGCCCGGTAAGCGGCTCTATTAGCTGGAAGGTTTATCCTCCCGTCCAGTACTGGAGAATACTGGTAGAAACCTCCAACCACTTGGTAAATAACGCCGCGCAATGTGTTAGGATAAATGGAACTTCTAAGCCTGTTCAAGACGGAGGCGGCGACAGCAACTTGTCCCACATGAGGTTCCCCCGCCGCTTCTGAATGAACGAGGCGGGCAAACAGGTCTATCTCCTGCTGGGAGAAATTATGTCTTCCTCCTCTTGAGGGCAGCGGCGCCCTCGTTGCGGGGATATTAATTCTTTGCCCCGGGTAAATTAAATTCGCCGGAAATATGCGGGGGTTTGCTGCTTCAAGTGTCTGAAGCGGTATGCCGTATCTCTGGGCAATAAGGAACATCGTATCACCGCTTCTCACCGTATGGATCTTTGAAGGTATGCTTAATACCTGGCCCGGATAAATCATCGTACCGCTGAGCCTGTTAGCAGACATTAATTCAGATACAGTGGTGCCATACCGCTGGGAGAGGAGCCACAGAGTATCACCGGACGCCACACGATGGGAACTGGCAGCATCCAAAACCTGTCCCCAAGCCAGGAAAACAAAGGAAAATAACGCTATTGATAACAGAATTTTGACGGATAGACGTTTCAAGGTCATTATGTAACCTTCCCTTCTTTTTCTGAAAGAGAGAGCCCGCTATATAGTGGTCTTTATAACAACATCTCTCATATCAGAGTTAATTATGTTAACTTTGATAAATTATAAATGATAATTAAATAAAGGCAAGCCTGCCTTTCATTGCTTAGGCAGGCTAACACAGGTATTAAAAAGATAATCTTAATAAATTTGCATAAAATGTATAGTTTTTGAGTCGAATGGTATATAGTGCTAAAGAGGGCTGTTATTGGTAAGCAAGAGCCATTACAAATTGATATACTACCGGACAGAGCGCAAAGGCTGAAGCTACCAATTCCAGCAGAGCCCCAATTTCTGGATGGGTGCTAAAAAGTATGCACACCCCGGGTATAAAGGGGTGTGCATTTGTTTTTTCCGGGGATACTAAGGCAGGAGTTATTTTACCTGGAAAGTAATCTTTTTAACACCTGTGCCGTTTCGGCCCTGGTGGTGTTGTTCAAGGGGTAGAGCATCTTACCGTCTCCCTTGATTGTTTCAGTCTCCACAAGCAGCTTCAAAGCATCCCTGGCATAAGCTGATATTTCATCTGCATCATCAAAATCTTCAAGGGTTTGGCTGCCGGTTTCTTCCGGCAGTTCATCCAGTTGTTCCAGAATGCGGCAGAGGATTACCAGCATATCCTGACGGCTGATGGCTTCCTTAGGCAGGTAGAGGTTGTTACCCACTCCTTTTACCAGGCCCAGTTTTTTGGCGGTGGCCAAGCGCCCGGTATAGTACATATCGCCGGCATCGGCAAAGTTTTCTGTGATATCAGGGTCAGCCTCTATGCCGTATGCTCGCATAACCATTACCAGAAAGTCGGCCCTTGTTACATTACTTTGAGGCGCAAACCTGTTTGCACCTACTCCTTTGACAATTTCCCTGGCAGCCGCAAAACTGACAGCATCGTAGTACCATTCGTTTGCTCCCACATCATCAAAGATAACTTCATTATAACCGGTGGCAAATAAGGCATTATAACCGGTGGCGAATAAGGAAAAATCCGAAATGGAGAAAGAGAAATACATCCCATTTGCTGCTTCGCTGTAATTTCCCCTGATAATCTTCACTGCTCCTGCATCATTGATGTGATAGACAATTAAAGCATTTTTATTCTCCGCACTACCCGGGGTATAAGCAAAGCTGATGTAGGCCTGCCCACCCCCAAGATCCGAAACCAACACTGCCCCTGCTCTCACGCTGAAGCCGTATGCAGGCCTGTTACCAACTTTTCCCCGCACTGCTTCCGGCAGCAGATTATTGTCTGCCTTTTCAATGCCAATCCATATATCGCCCCCTGCTACTGCAGCTGCAATCGCCTTAACTGCCATTGCGTCAAATAAGATTTGGACTTTGCCCGTATTGATGCGAAGCGCTGCATTTGTCGCCCCGGCCAGCTGCCTGAAAATGTCACCGGGCATTTCAATTTCCAATGCGTCTGCGTTTGTGTCCGCACCTGCACCTGCGTCCACTCCCGTTTCCACCACAAATTCCAGAATCACTTTTTGGCCTTTGCCTTCCGCTTCCTGTGCCAGACGTAAAAGCTCGCCCAGTATCTTTTCCTCCACCGGAGCAACCCTCTGGCCACTTTCTTCATCAATAGTTACAGCTACCGTAACGGAAAATGCAACCGTTTTCCCGTCTGCCGAAGTAGTACTTATGATCCCGTGCGGCAGTTGAGCGCTGGGGGTTGAGTCATCGCCGGAACCTGGTTCTCCCGGCCCCGGACCCGGGCCCGGACCTGGACCCGGTCCCTCCGGAGGGCCATCCCCTGTGGCAAAGGACAGCTCATAGCCCATAAACATTTCATCCCTGTGGTTTTTCACA
This sequence comes from Syntrophomonadaceae bacterium, assembly GCA_007131175.1. GTDB lineage: Bacteria > Bacillota > Dethiobacteria > DTU022 > UBA8154 > UBA8154. The sequence goes on along the minus strand of SLRC01000139.1, from coordinate 108 downwards.
GCATCCACAGGTATCACCACGGTGTAGCCCCTATCTTTTTCCAGGTTCGCAACGGGAACAATAGCCAGCATCTCCCCCTCCAGGGATACGTTTGCCGCAATTTCTCCC
>SLRC01000052.1 GCA_007131175.1 Syntrophomonadaceae bacterium | reverse complement strand
ATAAATTCAAATTTAAACTACTATTCATTACTTTTTTTGCGGTAACCCAGCCCTTGAAATAAAGCGATTATTTCCCCTCCTTCATCTTTTACAAACGCGTGATATGCGCCTAACCTTGTTGTAAGAGCAACCTCCTTGGCTTCCGCATATAAAGCCCCTTTGCTTACCGCTTTCATGAAAGTAATACTCGCACTCACAGCCACTGCATCAATTTTTTGGGTGTTGCCGGCAATACCAAACACAAAGTCGGCCAGTGTAAACAGGGCGCCTCCATGTAGAATCCCCAGCCCATTTAAGTGATGCTCCCCGATTTCCATTTTTGCCTTCGCCTTACCTTGCGAAACTTCCAATAATTCTATACCAATGTAAGAGGCAAACCTGTCAACTCCGTAATGATCACTAAAGTTATCCATAAATAACCCTCCTTGTATACTATGAGCAGCGGCCGATTTAGAAGAGAATTTCCAGTTACCTACTTGACATAAACGCCCGGGACTAATGCCCGGGCGTTCTGGAGTTAAAAACATGAAAGTTATGTTTCCATTTATTTATATTATTAAAAATCCGGAACAAGAATAACCCGCTTAAGCAAAGTACCTGCATGTGACTCTTCAAAAGATTTCTCAATTTGACTCATGGGGCGTAACTCCACAAAAGGTTCAACTTCAATTTTCCGATCAAGAACCATTTGCAATACTGCGGGATAATGCTCCGGTGGACAGCCCCATGTGCCAATTATTTCTGCATCGAAAGCCATGAGGCGGGAGAACATATACTCTATTTTGTGCATACCGAAACCAACAATCATAAGCCGGCTTACAAATGAAAGAATCTCAAGGCCGATTTCCTGACCCGGTTTGCTGCCGGAACATTCGAGTATTTTCCAGCCATATGTGGGCAATCCTTTTTCTTTGCAGTATGCACGGAATTCATCCCTCACCTCTTTAACACTTTTGCTCTTGGAGTTAATGGTATGAGTTGCTCCATAATTAAGGGAACGTTCCAGTTTTTCTTCATTAATATCAACTGCAATCACTTCCGCTGCATCAAAAGCTGCTGCCATTTGAGTCACATACACACCAATGCCACCGCATGCACCGATAACCAAAACCCGGTCACCGGGCTGTACATCAGCCCGCTTTACTGTCTGATAGGGTGTGCTTATAGCATCTGCTACAACAGCTAAATGCTCTAATGCCATTCCTTTACGATCCTCAACCACGCAAAGATCTTCAGCTGGAACAGGGACATGGGTGGCAAATCCCCCAAATACACCCATGCTGTTTCCCGGCATTTTTTGCTGCAGGCAACGATTTCCCCTGCCGGAAGCACAAATATCACAGTTGTTACAGGGCATTACGGCTGGAATAATAACCTCTTTGCCCAGCATATCACTATCACCGGCAACAACCCGGCCACTTATCTCATGGCCAAGGGTAAGGGGCGGTTTGTTTACTGTGGGAACACCATCATAATAGTAACCCACGTCAGTATGGCACACGCCACATCCGGTCACTTCAACTAAGACTTCCCCCGGTTTTAACTCCGGTACGTCTATACTGGTGCGTAACAACTTGCCCGGTTCTACCATTTGCCATGTTTCAATTTTTGACGGAACACTCATGACAAAAACCTCCTTATTGAATTTAAAGAAATTTATTTGCCCTTCCATTTAGGAGGACGTTTCTCCATAAATGCCTGTAATCCTTCAACCGCATCCTCTGTTAGCATTAGTTCACGCAGGTAGATATCGTCAATCGCTTTTAAACCTGTTCCTAAATCTTTGTTCATTCCAGCATTTACCGCCTTTTTCGTCAATGCAAGGACAACAGGACTTTTGTTGAGGAACTTTTTCAGATAATCTTCCACACCTGCATCAAAATTTTCAACAGGAAGTATCTTGTTTACCAGGCCCAGCTTCTCCCCTGTAACTGCATCAAAGGCATCGCCACTTAGCAACAATTCCATGGCCCGGGGCCAGGAGACAAGACGGGGCAGTTGATAACATGCCAGCGGTGGGAAAACACCGACAGCAATCTCCGGTTGGCCCAGTTTTGCTTTTTCAGATACAACAACTATGTCGCAGAAAAGGACTATTTCATAACCTCCGCCCAGTGCCACACCGTTTACGGCAGCCACCAGTGGTTTTTCCACTGCGGTCATGGCCATAAAAAGACGGTCGAAAACATCAATCATTGATTCCACTTTATCAGCAGTATGGTCTGCAATATCCACCCCTGCACAGAAAGCCTTATTCTCGTTCCCGATAACAACCAGGGAACCGGGCTCATCCTGGGCCCAATTCAGGGCCCTGATTAACTCTTCCATCATGTCAATTGTTAAAACATTTACTGGAGGCCGATTAAGTGTAATTCTGATCAGCCCATCTTTATTGCTCGTTTTCAGAAACTTATAAGACATGTCATTCCCTCCTGTCAAATTTAAAAAAGCTAAAACCAATTCCTGTAGAAAAAAAAAAAAAAAAACATCTTTACCAGGTGTGCGCAATCGCTTTCAACTTGCAGACAGCCTGGCATACTATAATTCGATCGCCAAATACCGGTTTACATACAGAACAGGAATACTTAATTTTACGACGATGTTTTTCCTCTACTCGCACTACCACGTCATCGTAATCATTCACAAAAATCTCCAGTAAGCCAGCCGGACATGCATCAACGCACGGTTTATTCACACATTCCTTACACTTATCCGTATCCAAACGAATGAAGAAATCCCCTGAGCCATCTTTATAGCCATAATAGGCGATCGTATTACCACCTCCCTGCAACTGTTTATTTATTCCTTATTGCTTTTTCCGCCAGATCCTTAGCGAAGATGGATGCACCCAGCGCTCCGGCAATTTGCATATCATAGTTTGTCTTAAGAGCTTTTACACCCAGTTCTTTTTCCAACCGACTGACAACACCCACATTTTTAGCAATACCACCTGTGATTGCAAAATCTTCTTTCATGCCGATACGGTTAAGTAGTGAGGCCACGCGGTGTGCCATTGCCGAACAATATGCTGCCAGAACCTTCTCCCTGGACCAACCGGAACGCAGAAGGCCTGCTGCCTCCGTTTTAGCAAAGACAACACAGGTATTGCTCACCGGGGGTGGTTCTTCTTCCACCTGAAGCGAAAGCTCACCCACTTCTTCAATGGAAACACCAAGTAATTCTGCAAAGGCTTCCATTCCCCGGCCTGTACCGGCGGCACATTTGTCATTCATGAGAAAAGAAACAACTTTACCATTTTCATCACAACGAATGGCTTTGCAATCCTGACCTCCCATGTCCATAATGGTACGAAGTGTAGGACCAAACATGTAGTTGGCTCCCCGGGCATGACAGGCAATTTCAGTAATAGCACGATCAGAAAAAGGGACATTAATCCGTCCGTATCCCGTACCCACCTTGCAGTGTATATCAGTTAAGGTCATACCCGTGCCTTCAAGGGCCCATTTCATTGCATTAAGAGCGCTATTCGGGCTGTCCGAACCGGTACGCATGTTTGAAAAAGCATATAGTTTGCCGTCACACATGATTACAGCCTGAGAACTTACAGATCCAACATCTACCCCAGCAGTAATTAATGTCGCGTCTTTCCAGTCAAAATCCGGTGTTTTCCAGTTGTATTCTTTCCATCTCCAAAATTCCCTTGCTTCGGGCATTTATTTCCCTCCTGCTTTATCGGCAGCAACCAAGGCTGCACCAAACGCGCTTATAAATTCCGGGTAATCAGCTGGTACGATTAACTTGAGTTCCAGATCTTCTTCCATGGCCGCGATAAAACCTTTATTATAAGCTGTACCACCGATCAGCAGCACTTCTTTTTGGATCCCGATGCGACGCACCATGGAAGAAATACGACTGGCCATGGCTTCGTGAATGGATTTGGCAATATTTTCAACAGGTATCCTGGCATGGATGAGTGATACAACTTCTGATTCAGCAAAGACAGCACATTGAGCGTTCATAGGAACAGATTTTTCTCCTTTTAGCGAGAGAGCTCCCATCTCTTCTAGGGTAATTTCAAGGGCACGGCTCATTGATTCTACAAATGAACCGGTACCGGCTGCACATTTTTCGTTTATCGCAAAATCCAAGACTTTCCCTTTTTCGTCTATTTTAATAGCCCGGCTTTCTTCAGCACCAACATCAATAACTGTACGGGTGCTGGAAAAAAGAAAAACTGCGCCGCGGGCAGCAGAACCTACTTCCGTGATCCGACCGTTTGCAAATGTTACTTCTTCCTGGCCAGCACCGGTGGCCATAATGAAGTTAACGTCCTCTTTATTCATATGAGCCTTGCTAAGCGCTAATTCATAGGAATACAAGGCTGCTTTTTTATGATCGAAGTCGCTAAGAACAAGAGAGCGTGAAATGACTTCCCTATCTTTTAAAATCAGGGCCCTGGTGTTTTTATTGCCAACGTCAATTCCCGCCGTAATCATCATATGCTCCTCCTGTTAATCTTTTAAGGCTTTGTTCAGTAAATACTTAAATTATGTTCATAATATAAGTTGGCAATTGGCTTTCATGCTGGCATTTAATCTTAATCTACCCGATCCCAGACACTCTGAATATCACTTAAAAGCATGGCTGTATGATTATATATGGGTGAAATATGGATTAACCCATAAGCACTAACCCCTTGAGATTAGATTTACCCTTTTTCCCGTCTATCCACTACCCTTGCAGCCTTTCCCTCAAACCGTGGCAGAGTTCCCCCATCTTTTATATCAACTCCACATTTAATCTCCAGGTGACTATGCAATTCCTTTTCCAGGACTGTGACAAAGGTCTGATCAATCACACATCCTGTGGCTGGCTCTATCTCAACTTTGATTGTGTGCAGTCCCCGCTTATCTTCCACAATCAGCTGCCAGTTTTCACTGAGACTGGCATGCTTCAGCAGCACATATTCAACTTGGCTGGGGAAAACGTTCGTGCCGCTCACCAGGATCATGTCGTCCACCCGACCCAAAAAACCACTGATACGGGGATGGGTACGGCCACACTCACATTTTTCCACACTTACATTAACCCGATCACCGGTGCGGTAGCGCAGAATAGGCATTGCTTCAAAACTGAGATTGCTAATAACCAGTTCTCCCGGTTCCCCTTCATTCACATAGTCAAGTGTAGCGGGATCAATTATTTCCATGAGATAGTGGTCTGCCCATACATGCTGGCCACATTCACACTCACAGTCCATACTCATGGGTCCGCCCATTTCCGTCAAGCCGTAACAAACTCTCATCCCGCCCCCATGTGCCCGGTAACCGAGACGCTCATTAATTCTTTTACGCAAACCATCGGAACAAGGTTCTCCACCATGGAAGCCCAACCTTAAATTCAAGTCTTTAACAGGATCAATACCCTTTTCAATGGCTATTTCAGCCATGTATGCGGCATAAGAGGGGGTACCGGTAAAAACAGTTGTGCCCCATTCCTGCATTAACCTAAGTTGCCGGTCCGTGCCACCGGCACCGGTGGGTATTACTTTCGCTCCCACCCTTTCCAGTCCGTAATGAAAACCAAAGCCTCCTGTAAATAGACCCAGTCCGTGCGCCTGCTGCACAATATCACTCGTTGTAAGCCCTCCCGCCACAAAATTCCTGGCCATGCATTCGGCCCATACATCCAGATCGTTTTTAGTGTATGCGAGAATTGTTGGTGCACCGGTTGTTCCGGAAGTCATGTGAATACGCACCACCTCTTCCCAATTACCGGAAAGGAGCCCTTTTGGATAATTATCCCGCAAATCACTCTTAAAGGTAAAAGGAACCTTTGGTATGTCCTCCCAGTTAGTGATATCACCAGGCTCCAGTCCCGTTTCCTTAAAGCGATTGCGATAGAATTGATTTTTGTAAATATGTTGCAGCTGTTTTTTAAACTTCTTGAGTTGTAATTCTTTTAATTCTTCCAGCGGCTTTGTCTCCCATTGCTCGTCCCAATAAGCCACTTGCAACAATCCCTTCCTGGTTTGTTTTCAAACCTTAATTCATGGAAACATGTTTGCTTCAGGCTTCGGCTAATTGTTCTTTCTTTCCATGCAATTGCTTCACCTGTTATTTCGCCGGGCAACTTGATATATCCTTCTCCTGACCTTCCTTTTCTAAGCTTCATCCGTCCTAACATTCCATTATTAATATATTTCAAAAAGAGTGAATTATTATATATGATATACGATGCTGTGCCCTTTCTCAATCCCTAAAAGGATTAAATATGTATTAATAAGGATGATAAATGGGTTAACTCTTCCACGATTAAAAATTATGCCCCGCCACCTACTCTGTGACGGGACATAATTATAAGACTATTCTTTTTTAGTAAGTTAAATTTATGCCTGACGCCGGCGCTCCTCATCGCGAATTTCGCGGCGTAGAAGCTTACCTACCTTAGACTTGGGAAGCATATCCCTGAATTCAATGTACTGGGGAATTTTATAGGCTGCAAGGCGCTCACGGCAAAAACGAATTAACTCATTGGCGCTTACTCCCCGCACATCTTCCTTTAATACCACGATTGCTTTTATTCTTTCCCCAACCTTTGGATCAGCAACCCCAACAACACAGGCACCAATCACTGCTTCATGGTCCTGCAGAACAGCTTCAATTTCGGAAGCAGATACCCGATAAGCCTTATGCTTAATCACATCCGCCCTGCGATCAACATATTCAAGTTCATCCCGCTCATTAAACTTAACATAATCACCCATACGATACCACCGTTTTCCATCCAGCTCCACAAATGCCACCGCTGTTTCCTCCGGCTTTTTCCAGTAATCCAGTATATGGGGGGAAGTAACCAGCAGCTCTCCAACCTCACCTTTAGGAACTTCTTCCAGCGTGTCCGGATCAACAACCCTCACTTCCCGTGACTTGAATGGTTTACCAAGGCTCTTTGGCAATGGTTCCGTATCCAAATCACTGAGACACAAATGTCCAACCTCTGTGGATCCGTAAACCTGGTAAATTGGCTTGCCAGTCAGCTTTTTAAAACGGTGGAATATCTCCACAGGCAGCACATCACCACCGCTCCAGCAAAATTTCAACGAGGAAAGGTTATACATATCCAGTCGGTCATTTTCCAGGATCATCCGATACAGAGCCGGAACACCCAACAGAAGTGTAATTTTATGGCTTTGGATAGCCTCCAGAATCGCATCAACATTGGGCATAGGCATGATCACCGTGGGATTTCCCAGTGTCAGTCCAACACCCATGAGCATGGTATTGGCCATCTGGTGAAACAGAGGGTTGATGAGAAGGAAGCGATCATCTCCCTCCGAAATACGCCCCTCCACAACATCATAATAATCCATCACATTGGAAACAAGGCCACTTTGTGTGCAGGGCACACCTTTTGGCATACCGGTTGTTCCACCTGTATAAAGAATATAGGCAAGCTGCTCCCTGGGATTGATATCCACATTTGGAGGAGTGGCAGGGTATTTTTTCAACAAATCTTCAAACTGATAGACCCCTTCCTTTTTATCAACATACCCACGTGGAACCCGGTCAAACAACCACCCCACTGCTTTTTTCCACTTCGGCAACAAGTCAACAAGGTTGGTTACAATGATTCTTTTCAACGGAGTTTTTTCACTAACTTCAGTTACATAGCCGTAGTTGGTATCCTGGCAGATCATTGTCTCCGCTTCAGCATCGTTTAACTGATAACTGATTTCAAATGGTGTGTATATGGGAGAAGTGGGTACAGCTACAGCACCGATTTTTTGAATACCGAAGTAAGAAATAATCCACTGGGGACAGTTGGGAATATAGATCATCACCTTGTCATTCTTTCTGACACCCAGTTCATGCAATGCCGTGGCGAATTTATAGATCATCTCCCGCAGTTGGCGATACGTTATTTTTTCCCCCAGGTAAATCAGAGCAACTTTATCAGGATACTGCTCCGCAACCCGTTCTAATCCATGGATGGCTTGTTCATCAATGGAACGGACACCTTTCACATGACTCACCCCCACATTATTTCTCCATCCATAATCCGATTACATCCCGAAATAAGCACCCAGTACATCAGGATTATCCATCAACTCTTCGCTGGTTCCTTCCAGCACAATGGACCCATTTTCCAAAACATACCCGTAATCAATGATGGGGAACACGGGCCTGGCATACTGCTCGCTCAGCACCACGGTTATCCCTGTCTCCGCATTAATCGTCTTGATTGCCTGGGCCAATCTTGCTTCAATACTTGGTGCCAGCCCTAAGAGCGGCTCATCAAGCAGAAGAAGTTTGGGTTGAGCCATCAGGGCACGACCGATAGCCAACATCTGCTGTTCGCCCCCACTGAGAAATCCTGCCTCCCTGTTTTTCAGATTGATCAACTCGGGAAAAAGTTTAAAAACGTATTCCATTGTTTTTTTCGCCTCTTCTCTGGTTGCAAGATATCCCCCAATTTTAATGTTTTCCATTGTACTGCTCTCCGGGAATACCTGACGGCGCTCCGGCGAAAGGATCAGGCCTTCTTTTGCCCGATCGCTGGGTTTCATATTGGTAATATTTTTCCCGTTGTAAAGGACGTCACCATACCAGGTAATCCGTTCGCCTCCCCTTCGCTCTTCTTTTATGCGCATGTCCAGGATTAAGCCGGAAATGGTATGCATCAGTGTGGATTTACCTGCACTGTTGGCACCGAACACCCCCGTAACTTTTCCCCTCGGGCACTTCAGAGAGACGTTGTTGATAGCTATGGCGTTCTCATAGTAGACCAGTAAGTCCTTAACCTCCAGGATGGCATCAATATTATTTGAAGACATAACTATCCTCCCCTCCGAAGTACGCTTCTTTTACCTTTGGATCATTAAATATTTCATCCGGAGATCCTTCTGCTATTTTTTCACCAAAGTTTAAAACAATAGCCTTTTTCGCTATTTTAAACAGTTCCCTCAGCCTGTGTTCAACCATAATCAATGTTATGCCGTCGCGCTGCAGCTTCTCCATAAGGGGAACCATACTCACGATTTCAGACATACTCAATCCGGAAAACACCTCATCACAAATAATCATCTCCGGCATGAGAGCCAGACAGCGGCAGAGCTCCAAACGCTTAAGATAGCCAAGGGGTAATGCCCCGGCCAGCTTGTAAGGAACACGGGCGTCACGCTCAAAACCCACTTCTTCCAGCAAGTCTATAGCCACAGCACTCCTGTCCCCCAGTTTTCCACGGGCGCTTCTTCTGGCCCGTGGTGAATACAGGGGGGGGATAATGTTTTTGTAAGCAGGAAGGGTGGGATAGGGCCGCATTGCCTGGAATGTTCTGGCCAAGCCCACGTCTGCAATTTTATGGGGTTGCCATTCACTTATATCCTCGCCCTTGTAATAGACCTTTCCCGAATCTTTTTCCACAAATCCCGTTATGAGATTAATGATCGTTGTTTTACCCGAACCATTTGGCCCTATGATTCCTAAAACCTCGCCCCGGCGTAGCGTAAAACTTATATTGTCGACCGCTTTTACACCACCGAATGACTTGCTTACGTTTTCCACCTTTAGAATAATATCATCGCTCATAATTATATCCTCACCCAGTGTTCAAATTGTTCGTACTTACGCTTCAGAAAATCTAATATTCCTTCCGTCCAGAAAACCACAAAGAATACGAGCAAAACGGCGTAAAAAACAATTCGCAGTGTACCAAATGCACGCATGGATTCTGAAGCGGGAACAAGGATTAAAGCTCCCAGGAGGGGGCCGTACAGTGTGCCAGAGCCGCCAACTACGGTTGCTGCAACGGGCAAAATGGAGAAGTCAATGGCAAACAAAGACATCCCCACCCAGCCGTAAAGATGGGCCAGGTACGCTCCTGCAAAAGTCCCCATTGCCGAACTGATAAAAACAGCCTGCACCTTATACCAGGTTAAATTCAGGGCCGATGCCTTAATGGCCAGTTCATTATCCTTTACCCCCCGGAATACAAGCCCCACATCCTCATAGTTGACCATCCTGGAAAGACCGTAGAGAACGATCAAGAGAATAAAGATTGCCATGTACAGTGCTACCCAGATACTGGGAAACCGATCCAGACCGGGAATCCCGTCTGTGCCTCCAAAATACCCCGTTGCCGCAATAAGTCTACCGGCAAAAAGAGGGTAGATGAAACTGATAATGGCAAAATATACCCCCCGCAGGGGCAGGCAGGGTAAGAGAAGCAACGTACAGATAACGGCTCCAAGTAAAGTTGCTATGGGTATACTGAGAATCAACGGAACCCCGGCAGCATTGAGCAACCCGGACAAATAACCTCCAACCCCCACATAGAAAGCTCCCCCCAGGCTCACCAACCCCACATAGTTGGCCAGAAAGCCAAAACTGATGGAAAGCAACGCATATACACCGGTAATGGCCATAACCCGTTGCCAGTACGGAGACACCACAAGGGGCAACACGAGCAACAGGAGGATTAAAACAAGGCCGGGGCCGAGTAAATATAATATTTCCTTCATGGAGGATAAGGCGTAAATCGAATCAGATCGTACCTTTACTCCGCGATCCAGTCGTTCCTTGCGTAATTCCGGCATGGCTTACACCCTTTCTTCCAGTTCCTTCTGCCTTCCAAACAGTCCCGAAGGCTTGAAAATAAGTACTATAATTATTATAAACAGCGCCATCACAAAGTGGTAATGGGGTGCAACAAATGATACAGTAATCGTCTGGGCAAAACCAATAAGAAACGAAGCGAGAACCGCCCCTTTCCAACTGCCTAGCCCCCCACAAACACTTACGGCAATGGCAAACACAAGCACTTCATAACCCATTTCCACAACAATATTACCCAGTGGCAAAAGTATAACCGCGGCAACACCGGCGAAAACAGCACCAAGGGATACTGCCACGGTCGCAGCCCTGTCCGCGTCAATACCGAGAACCAAACCGGCCCGTTCATTTTGCGCAATTGCCTTTAATGACAGCCCTGTTTTTGTAAAAGTTGTAAAAGCCCAAAGAAAAAGCAGTATTCCTATTCCCCCGAATATAACGATAATGCGCTGGTAATCCAGGGGCACATCAAATATCCTGACGGTCCCGGAAATAAACGGTGGAAGCATATGCGCTGTCCCCCTTAGGCCGGACCAGCGTAAAAATTCCAGGATCGCAAGACCCACACCGAACGAAGCGATAATCTCTGATATGGGCATGCCCCTGACGCGAATAAGAATAAACTGATACAATGCTATCCCCACAAGGCCAACAATGATCAGCGCTAAAATAATGGACAGCCAATACGGTAAGTCCACGCGATAACGAAATACCCAGGTTAAATAGCCTGCCAGGATAAACAGGGCACCATGGGCAAAATTGGGCACGCGACTCACCCCGTATGCCAGTGCAAATCCAATAGACATCAAAATGAGGGTTATACTGTTTACAATTCCGTAGATAATTAGATCCATCGAAAATCCCCCTTGACTTACTTTTCAACAACTTCTTCAGGGAAACCCCTGCCGGTTACTACAGATAGTCGGGTAACCGGCAGGTCTCCAATCTGTTTCACAAAAACGTTAATTATGTGGGGTCAGTTATTCCATCCAGGGCGGCAACTGTAATTCAGCTGTGGCAATGGATGGAGGAAATACCGTTTCCCTTTTACCATCCAGCCACTGTATAATCTGCGGCACAGCCCCCTGGGCCGGGTCAAGGTCATGAATTACCAGGTGCGTATCCGGGTCGAAGCGAACCCTGCCGTAGACCCCCTCCATATCCGTTGCCCTCAGGGCTTCAAGCACTGCATAGGTCTCAATGGTCCCGGCACGCTCAATGGCGTCCACCAATGTATAGATGGCCTGGTAGCTTGAAGAAGCGCCATAACCTTCGACCTCTACGCCAAAGCGCTCCTTGTACGCTTCCACAAATGGCATGGTAAGTGGCGTTACCTCTACTGGAGCATTTCCCGCATTAACAAGGTGATTCAGCGTGTACTCCCCTTTTCCTTCCGTTGCTTCCCAGAAATCGGGATGCTCCGCAGCATTAATAAACCCGATTGGCACAGCGGGAATTTCCATATCCCGGTATTGACGCATCATAATTACACTTTCCGGCATATCCATCCAGACGAACAGCACCTGTGCACCGAATCTTCTAGCCCTCAGCAAGCCGTCAGAATAGTCCAATGTTCCTGTTGGATAAACGATGGGATCCATTACATCCCAGCCCGCTTCCGCCATCCTGCCGGCAACAATCTCACCTGCCTGGCGGGCATGGGCCACATCCTGGACCATGATGGATATTTTGTCAAAACCATGCTCCTCGTTTAGAAAATCGATCACACCGTAAAAGTCCCCCAGCATGGTAAACGTCCAACATGTGGTCTTAAAATGAAATTTGTACTTCTCATAATCTTCCTCAACCATCTGATTGGAACGGGGTGAAAAAGAACCGGTGGAAGAAATATGAATCAGCTCATGTTCATTTACCAGATCCAGGGTAGGCAGCAGAGCCTCTGTCCGGGCCGGCCCCCCCACAATAAAATCAGCTCCTGCTTCAAGAATCAGCCTTTCCACGGCCAGGAGCGCTTCACTTACCGGCACCCCCGCCTCCAGGTCCCGCGTATCAATGACCTCAAGCTTTAACGGCCGCATCACACCGTCCACATTAACGCCACCGGCCGCATTGATCTCTTCTGCAGCCAATCTGATACCCCGCTCCCCAACCCAGCCGTAAGAAAACGCTTCCGGAACAGGAACGCCAATAATAATGGGCTCACCATCAGGCCCCCCCACGGTTTCCTGTCCACCGCACCCCCACATAAAAATGAGAGGTAATAACAAAAGAATACTGATACCCAACACTAACAACCTTCTGCCCACAGCCGACACACCCTTTCTTTTTTTTTATTTATATTGCAATAACTGTGCCATATTATAAAATAAACAAAAAAAACAGGTTTGCCCCGCAAACCTGAATAGTGCGTAAATTATAATTATCTCTATATTGATTTAACTGTCAAATTATTTATACATTTCCCCTCAACTGTAAAGATATTTTTACAGTGGAATCATTCTATGATACCGTGTTTGCGTAACTTATTAATTACCGTTGCATGGGAAACACCAAGGATTTCACCAACCTTGCGGGAACTGCGATGTTCTTTAAAGGCGAGAAGGACAATTTTCCGTTCGATCTCTTCCAATATTTCCCGCATATTTTTCGACTCCAACTGCTCCCGCAGGTAGCGATATTCAAGCAGCAGGGATGCTGCACTGCTACCGTCCGGTGTAAAAATGTTCATGCTGCGGGGAAAATGATCGGGCATGATTACTGAAGACTTGCAGGTAATAACCAGGCGCTCCACAAGGTTAATGAGCTCACGCACATTTCCCGGCCAACCATATTGTTTGAGTAAGTGGATTGTTTCCACAGAAAATGACTTGTTTGCAGAATATTTTTTGTTGAACTTTTCCAGATAATGCTCCAGCAAAGCTACAACATCCTCGGGCCGTTCCCGCAATGGTGGTATTGTAATGGGAATTACATTGAGGCGGTAATATAAGTCTTCGCGGAAACTGCCATCGGCAACCATAGATTCCAAATTTTTATTTGTGGCAGAGATCACACGAACATTCAGCTTCGTTGCTTTTTCGCCGCCTAAACGGATTATTTCTTTATCTTCCAAAACGCGCAGCATTTTTACCTGCAGGCCAAGGGGCAAATCGGCAATCTCATCCAAAAAGATCGTACCGTCCTGTGCCAGCTCAAAATAACCTTTTCTTCCCTCCTGGCGTGCACCAGTAAAAGCGCCCCGCTCGTAACCAAAAAACTCCGACTCCATTAACTCATAAGGGATGGCACCACAATTTACCTTTATGTATTTCCCACTTTGCAAGCGGGAGCTGTTATCGTGAATAAGCCTGGCGATAACATCCTTGCCCACCCCCGAAGCACCGAGGAGAATTATATTTACATCGGATGCGGCAACATGAAGGGCATTTTCCATTACCGCCAGCATCTCCGGGCTATCTGCAATAATATGCTCCGATTTCTGCAAATCATTTTTTAAGGCTTTCAGTTCTGCGCTGTACCGTTTTGAGAATTCCCAGGCCCGTGTCAGTTCTTCCTGGTGCTGGACCTGGTGTAAGGCGTCCACATCACGGGCATTGCTTACAACCCTGAGCAAATTGCCCTCATCGCCAAAGACGGGGACACCTGTTACCGTCACTTTTTTCCCCGTATGGATCTTTTGAATGCCCGTTACAACATTGCGGGACTCAAGGGCCCGCAATGTAATCGGTTTATACATTAAAATACCCTTTTGCTGATGCTCGGATAACTTTTCATTAACAATGTCTTTTTTCTTTAGCCCCGTAACACGTAAAAGGGCAGGATTAACACGCATTCCCACCCCCTTACTGTTATAAACCATGATTCCATCATAAGAGTTGTTCAGAACCGATTCCAGTTCCTCAAAACGCTTCTTTAATGTTTCTACCTCTGTTTGATTGGTCTTCATTTTTTATCTTCACCCATAACAAGGCCCTTTTCATTGTAAAATGCTTTTTAATTGAAGCATTTTTACTATAGAAACAGTTTAAACCATGCTTGGTTAATGGTCAACTATTATTTGCCTGATTATGTGCCTGACTGTTTGCCTGATATGACTTATCTGCCGAAGAACAAGTCGGGAAGGAACAATGCAATTTGGGGGAAAATGGTGATAATTGCCATACAGGCAAAAATGGCCAGGAGAAAAGGCCAGATCCCTTTGAAAATAGTCATCACCGGTGTTTCCCTGTCCACTCCGGCCACAACGTAAACATTCGCTCCAACAGGAGGGGTGATCACACCCATTCCCAGGGCCAGCACGATAATCACGCCAAACCAGATGGGATCAAAACCAAGACGCATGGCAACGGGATAAAATATGGGAACGGTTAGGAGAATCAGGGCAAGGGCATCAATAAAGCATCCAAGAATCAGGTAAATAATCAGGATAATTACCAATATGGCTGTCGGCGGAAGAGGCAGTTCCACGGCCCATGCGGCAAGCCCGCCGGGCAGGCCTGTCACGGCAAGGAAACGACCATAAACAGCTGCAGCAGCAACCAGGAACATAATCATGGCGGATATGCGCACTGAATCGTTTAAAGAGTTGAGGAAGCCGCGCCAGCTCAGTTGACGTTTCACCACAGCTACCACCAGTGTGGCAAATGCACCTATCCCACCTGCTTCCGTTGGAGTGAAGTACCCGGCAAACAGCCCACCCATAACGGCAATAAAGATGATAATTACTTCTACGCCACCGCCAAATATGGCAAGGAGCTTATCTTTCCACAAAACCGTTGGCCCTGCCGGTGCCAGTGCAGGGTTGGCCAATGTTTTAAAATATGTAACCAGCATAAACAACCCCATTAAGAGAAAACCGGGAAGAATGCCGGCGGCAAAAAGCCTGTTTATGGATTCCCCCGTGGCAATGCCATAGAGAATAAAAATGACACTGGGGGGGATCATTACCCCCAGAATGGCCGCTGCAGCGATTGTTGCTGTGGAGAAAGAACGATCATATTCGTATTTTTTAAACTCGGGCAGGGCCACTGCGCTCATGGTTGCAGCGGTGGCTGTAGTTGAACCGCAAATAGCGCCAAACGCTGTGCAGGCTCCGATGGTGGCCAGGGCAAGTCCCGCCCGCATCCCGCCCAAGACCTTGTAGGTGGCATCATAAATTCTTGAGCTTAAACCAGAATAGTAGGCGATATACCCCATCCAGACAAACAGGGGAACCACGATCAAAGAGTAAGATGCAAATTGATTATACATGGTCTGGCTGGCAATGGAGAGCATGGATTTGGTTGATGTCATATAGGCATAACCGGTCATTCCCACCACAAGCATTACATAAGCCACGGGCATGCGTAAAAATAGAAAGATAAAAACAAACACGATGGACAGTAGGCCGATGTATATTGGATTCATGATGTCTCACTTCCTTTTATAGCAATGACTGCAGCTTTTATCAGGTCCCTTATAAGGACAAGGGCAAGAATAACAAAACCAATGGCAACCAGGTAAATTGCAGGAAAAACCGGTAGTTGAAGGTTGGTTGTGGTATACCCACGCGACATCATTCTTGCAGCAAAAACAAAAAGTTCCCTTGAGAGCATGAATGTAAAATATAGGGCTATTATAGTGGTAAAAATATCCACAATCGCCTGGACGCGCAGTGAAAAACGATCCACCAGAACTCCAACCATAATATGCCCTTTCATCACGGCACAGTAAGCGATCCCCATGCCATACAATACGGCTCCGGATAGTTCCACAATTTCCACCGTACCGGGGACAGGGTTCCAGGGGATGCGTAAAAAAACATTTGCCACAATAATAAACATTGCGAATGCCAGGGCAAATTGCCCAATCTGGGAGGTTCGCCATGTCAGGGCACGGATAAACCTGTCAAAAGTGTTCATTGATTCATGCCTCCCCTAATTAATAGCATATTAAATGCACCTGTTTTAAAGAAAGGAATGCCCCTTCATCCCAGGTTCTAATCCCTGGGATGAAGGGAGTCCCCGTTTCAATTTAAATTACAAAGCACCATTATATCTTTGATTAGCTTTTCTACTGACCATAGCCACCATGTTCGCTGGAAAACCTCGCATCCAGTTCAGTTACCAGATCCACCATATCTTGCCCAGGCAGTCCGGCAGCCTCCTTATCTGCGATCCACCTCTCAACAACATCTGAAATAGCATCCTGCCACCTGGCGGTCTCAGCAGCATCCAGTTCAAAAACTTCGTGTCCAAACTCCTCTATTGCAAACTCCTGGCCGGCAACTGTATGATCGGTTCTTAGCATGCCGTACTCAATCACGTACTTTTCGTTTACTTCATTGAAGATTTGCTGCACCGACGGTGGGAAGGAGTTCCACGTATCCCAGTTCATCACTTTCATGAATATAATGTTGTAAACAAAGGGAGTTTTGGTGATATACTGGGTAACCTCAGCCAACCTGAAACCTTTCAGAGTATCAGTAGGTGCAAGGATCCCGTCCACAATACCCTGGTCCAGGGAAATGTATGAATCGGACATGGGCATACCCACAGCTGTGGCACCAAGTGCTTCCACTGTTGGCACTGTGCCACCCACTGCCCGGATTTGCTGACCGCGCAGGTCTTCCAAGGTCCTGACAGGTGTGTTTGTCATAAAATCACCAGGCCCGGTTGCCCAGAAGAACATGATCTTTACGTCCTCATATTCTTTTTGTAACAACTCCGATTGCTTCCAAGCCTCGTGCATGGTAACGGATGCCACCAGGGCATTATCGTTATTATAGCCCGGCAGTTCAAATGCCTCGGTAAGGGGAAACATCCCCGGGGTATAGTTAGGGCAGGTAGTCCCAAGATCCGCTGCGCCAGCAGCAACCCCTTCATAAATTTCCAACGGCCCCAGGAGAGCGCCTCCGGGGTGCCAGGCGAAATTAATGGTATGGGGCGTTTCTGCCGCAACACGGTCCGATATCTCTTTTGCCCACACTTCATGCCCTTCAGTTACCTGAAAGTCTACTGCTGGCCAGAATGTGGTAAACTGCAGGTTCCATGACTGGGGATCTTCGGCAGGCTCATCCGCCTCTGGGGCCCCGTTCGGATCGGGAGCCGGAGCAGGAGCGGGTGCAGGTTCGGGGGCTGCGGCGGGACTGCATCCGGCAAAAACAGGCAACAACACCAGCGCTAACACCATTAATATAGCAAGAACTTTCACTTTCATTTGTTGACCCTCCTTTTTAGTATTGATACCAAATTCTCCTCGTCATACTTCTTTTCTACGTGTAATTCACCCCCTTTACCCGTCACCTTACCTGCTAAGTACCAGGTGACAAGCTTGTGTGGATCAACCTTTTCAACCCCCAAACTTTAGGACAGGTATGGCAGCGAACTATAGATTGATATTGCTGAAATATTTTGTTTGTTGGCATATTGCAAATATTTATAATAATATTATACCAAATTTATTTGCTTTTACAAGATTTGTTTTGGGGAAGTGAAACCCAGTCATACGACTAGGCTTCACTCCAGGTCCCAAACTTTTCCCTTAACACCCGGTGCAGGATCTTACCTGTTGCCGTACGGGGCATATCCTCATCATTAATAAAATCCACAGACTTTGGCCGCTTATAGCCGGCAATTTTACCCTGGCAATGAACCATAATCTCTTTCTTCAGGTCTTCACTCTGTTCATAATTCTGATTCAGAATAATTACAGCTTTGACGGACTCGCCCCATTTGTCGTCGGGAACACCGATTACGGCAACATCCTTGACAGCTGGGTGGGATCCGATAACGCTTTCCACCTCTGATGGAAAAACATTTTCACCACCGGTAATAATCATATTCTTTTTACGGTCCACAAGGTAGAAATAACCTTCCCCGTCTTTTTTACCCATATCCCCGGCAGTGCACCATTCGCCGCGAAATACCTCTTTCGTTTTTTCAGGATCTTTCCAGTATTCGCGAAAAGCATTAGGAGAGCGGGTATAAAGCTCGCCAACCTCACCGTCTGGCACTTCATTCCCCATTTCATCAAGCAATTTAATACGGTCTATTCCGAACACCTCACGGCCAATTGAGCCGAGCTTGGTTAACTGGTCTTCCGGTCGCAGATACGTTATCAAGCCTGCTTCCGTTGAACCGTATGCCTCCCATAGCTCTGCCGATTTAAAAAACTCCATGATTTTAAGCTTTAATTCCTTCCTTGCAGGGGCAGAGGATATAAGCAGTTGCCTGATACAGCTTACATCATACTTGACTAGAACTTCTTCAGGCAGGGAAAGAATCATCATATAATGGGTAGGCACAAGGGATGTATAGGTAACATTATAATCTGCAATAGTTTTCAGCAGATCCTCCGGGTCAAAGCTCACCATATTATATACCATAACCGGGGCAGTCACAAACGTATAGGGGAAGGAGTAATAAATGGAGTTAACATGGCACATGGGCATGACCATAAGGGGTTTGTCGGTGGGCCTTACTCCCATATTGATGTTGTTAATCATGTACTGGGCAATGTAGCTCTCATGCGTCCTTACAACGCCCTTGGGCGTACCGGTTGTACCGGAAGTATACATAATTGTCCAGATGTCTGCTGCGTCAACCATTGTTTCAGGCTCGCTGGATTCACCCCGTTCCAATATTTCTTCGTAATGCCGGTAACCCTGCGGAGTCTCCCCTGAACCCATGTAAATGTAATTATCGTCAGGAATGGTGGAAAGTTGTGAGCGTATACTGTCCACAGTTTTAACAAAATGTTCTTCCACAATAATGGCTTTGCACTCAGCATGGTTTATGATATAAGCAAACTCAGGCGGTGCGAGACGGAACATGAGGGGCACGGCAACCTGACCTCCCTTGGCACAACCGGCATAAATTTCCATCCATTCAACACGGTTGTAAGCAATGATGGCCACACGATCACCATAACCCACCCCAAGGGTATTTAAAATGTTAGCTAAGCGACAGGAGCGTTCGTTCCATTCACCGAAGGTAAAACTCCTGCTTTTATCCTGGCATCCCAGTTTTTGCGGGAAGTTCTGAGCATTCATCTTCAAAACTGTGCCGGCATGCATCCATTTGCTAGTAGTCATCTTTAATCCCTCTCATTATGCTTCAATGTGTTTTTTCCGAAGGCGGGGCTTATCAATTTTCCCTGTTACATTGCGCATGACTTCATCAAAAACAATCTTTTCCGGCCATTTGTACTTGGCAAGGCCCTGTTCTGCACAAAAATCCACGACTTCTTTTTCTGTCATTGACTCATCAGGGTACAATTGGATAATTGCCATCGTTATCTCCACCAAGCGCTCGTGCGGATAACCAATTACTGCCACATCTGCAACCTTGGGATTGCGGCGAAGCACATCTTCAATCTCAACAGGGAAAATATTCTCTCCACCCCTGATGATCAAATCCTTCTTACGGTCTGCAATATAAATAAACCCATCTTCATCCATACGCACAAGGTCGCCTGTATAAAGCCATCCATCTCGAACTGCCAACGCCGTCATTTCCGGATTTCGAAAATATTCTTTCATCACCCGCGGGCCCTTTAGGAGCAGTTCCCCTACCTCGTTGGGGGGAAGGTCGTTGCTGTTTTCATCTACAACGCGGGCTTGCATATTAAAGGTGGGCTTGCCAATGGAACCGGGGCGTTCCAGCGTATCACCATCATACAAGTTAAGCGTTCCGCCTCCGCCTCCTTCTGTAATACCATAAATATTGCCGGTCTTGAAGGTGAACATGTTTTTCATATCCTGGAAGAGAACATAGGGAACAGGTTGGGCACCAATAACAATACTGCCTGTTACATGGGAAAAATCATAATTCTTCAGGTCAACAATCCCTTTTTTAATGGCATTTACCGTGTCTGACATGGTGGGCACCGTAACCCAACCGTTATTCACTTTTTCCTCACAGATTGCATTCAGCATATACTTTGGATCGTTAAGTTCAAGGAGAACAACTATTTTACCTCCTGCCAGATAGGAAGGGAAAGACAGGAAAAAGCTGCCACTGTGATAGAAGGGATGTGGCGCCAGGTAAACTGTTTCATGGCCACCACAGTAGGTCAGGGCGTTCCCTATGCCAATTTGATAGAGGGTATTATGGGTTTGGCAAACTGGTTTAGGCGGTCCCGTTGTGCCAGACGTAAACATCAACTCTGCCGGATCGTCCCCGTCCATCTCGATTAGAATATCTGCGTCAGGGGAATTATTTATAACATCCTGATATGAGACCATATCTGCAGGCACGTTTTCCCCAATACATATGTAGGATTTAATGGAAGACATTTCCTGCTGAACGGGCTGAACTTTTGGGAGAAAGCCCTCGCCAACAATCATTGCTTTTGGATTGCAGGCATCGGCAGAGTACTTTATATCCGCCGCTGCAAAACGGAAATTAAGAGGAACGGCAACGGCTCCCACGCGCAAAATGGCATAGAATGTAATCATCCATTCCAGGCTGTTCATCTGCAAGTGAAGTACAAATTCGCCTTTTTGCACCCCAAGTTGGTCTTTCAGATAATGGGCAACTTTATTTGTCTCAGCATTAAACTCTTTCCATGTCAGTGAGCGCCTTAAGCTTTTGGAAGGGGTAAGCTCAGCCAGAAACTCTTTATCCGGATATTTTTGAGCATTAACAATACCATGAGAAGCAAAGTTCATCATTAACAGCCTCCTTGTAATTATTTTTATCATTTATTTACATTTTTAGTATAATTGAACATGTCTTACGAAGGGGCACTGCCCCTGATTACAATCAAACATTTTCCAACTCACCCCTGACATTTTACCGTGGTTAAAAAAATTGTTATCAATTTGCGGCAATTGCCCGCTCATGCTGACTCCAACTGCTCAAAGAATGACTCCAGCCTGGCTAACACTTGTGCCTCGGAAAAAAACCGCAAATCCGACATGTCCGCTTCAAATACCACCCCGGGTAAACCGGTTATGCTGCTGATAATATTTTTTTTATCATAAAGGCCAAAAGCATTCGGCTTGCAGCTGCGATTCGAAAAAAGTATAAATCCGTCCACATTATACCGTTCCATCAACTGCATTTTCCGCTGTATACGATAATCAAAAACGCGGTTTACGAATTCTTCAGTATAATTTTCTGCCAAACTTTCCAGTGGGTGTTCCAGATCAAAAGAATAAGCCCAGGAATGGGTATACTGGGAAACAGCCACCAGTGCATGGTGGGACGCACAAATCTCTGAGAACCAGCGCAACTTTGGCCATAAAGGAATATGGTCAAAATATAGTTTGTAACGTTCATCCTTGATAGCATATACATTGTTCTGTATCCGGTTTTGAAGTTCCTCCTGCAAAGTCCGGTAATAATTAACAGCTTGGGGCATCCCACGCCAGGTCACAATTGGTGCCATGTGGAAGCAGGCATCAAAAAAACCAAAGGGTGCCGGCTTCAAAGCTGCCGTTTCCAGGATTGCATTCCAGAGCCGACAGGCTTCGTTCGCATGGGCCATAACTTCTCTCAGTCGATCGTAATCAAATTTTTTGCCTGTGAAGCTCTCCAGAAAGGCAATAAGCTCTTTTAATTGGGCAGTGTAATATTTCTTACACAAATCGTCAGCTTCCATACCAATCTGGGGTGCATCAAGCAGAAAATAGGGTGCCTCATAAAAGCGAGCAGCTACCTCAAACCACTTGGAAAGACTGCCACATTGTGTATTGCAGCATAGGAGCAAATCCGGCTTGACTATTTCTCCCACCGGATGTTCCTTACTGTGTGCATCGCCCAGACCACACCGGGCATATGCACAGAGATCGTGGGCATATCCTTTTGCTTCTGCAAAACTGGATAGTTTATCGGCCATTTTTCGGGCGGAAGCAACGGCACCAAAGTTCTCCGGATAAAAGGGAAACAGCCCGGCTGCATAGATAATTTCAACCGGAAATACAGCCGTCACCCAGGCAACGGGAATCCCCTTTTCTTTTGCTTCTGCCCCCTGCTTATAATAATCAGCCATTAAATCTTTCATCAGGCCCGCCGTTTGCCAGGGCATTCTTTCAGTCAGCGTCTCCACCTCCTAACATTTCCATAAAAGCATAAATCCTGGTTTGCAACTGGCCCTGAGGCAGACCACCATAAGCAGTCTCTATACGCATTGCCGGAATACCATACTTTTCCATGGCTTGCATGTTATCATAGTAATCATAATTTTCCGGTTCGCAAAACTTCAGGTGCAGGAACAATACCCCATTGGCTCTTTTTTGCCTCGCCAAATCTACCAAATAGGTTTTTCTCAAACCTTTTTTAGGATCAAATAGTGCTGAGGGAATTCTGTTCACCTGACGGTCAACCAAAGCTTCCAGCGGTTCTTTATCCTCTGACACATCGCATTCCAGGTAGCGGGAACCGTTTTTAAAATCATCGCCAACGATTACGCCTCCTGCCTCGGCAATATAATCAAGCAGTTCCAGGGGCTCCAGCAACGTACCTGAGATCAGCAACCTGATCTTGTTACCTTTAACGTGCGAAACACCTTTATTTTTAAGGTGATTGAGCAACTGTTTAAGTAAACTATTAACTTTTTCCCTGGGCATTACCATGGCTGCCTTGATGATTAGGAATAGTTCTTTGCCGCTTAATAATTGAGGGTTCTCCACATGCATTGCATAAAGCTGCCTCATTAAGCCCCTATTTGAATTATACAGGGAAATACTGGCTGCTAATTCAGCTTCTTTAATTTCACTCCCCCCAAAGTTTTCCAGGCTTTTTTTAAGGCGTTCCAGTTCACCCCGCAGGTATTCCCGGGCGCTGGGTCTGTCCACTTGCCGCGGCAGGCGGTAGTTCTCCATAAAGGGAAGGGGGTTGGTATGTTTCCAGATACCCATGAGCATACGGGTGGTGTCACATGTTTGCGGTATTACTATCCCGTCCAGAAAAGACAGTTTGCCTTGAACGGCTGACGCCAGGCAATTACGCGTAAAAGAACAGGCCCACGTTTGCAAATGGGCATCTGCAAACTCCAGCCGTCCCTCTTCCGCATTTACGGCATAAGGGAGAAAGCCCGCTGCGTGAATCAATTCTTCGGGCACATCAGTAAGCATAAAACCGATAACCTTGCTTTCTTGCTCTTTCTTCCAATATTCGGCCTGCTCATCGGGTCTTGCGGCTGCTCCTTTAAATATCTCTATGATTTCTTTATTGTTCAAATACCGGCACCCTTTCCAAATATTGTTCTTTATTATTTAATTATGCAATATTGGCCCCAAAACCAGGAACAACATTAGTTAGCGGTTGGCCTTTTAAGAAGCGATCAATGTTATCCACAAACGCGCCTCCGAACCTGGGGGCATACATATCGGTCCAACTGGAAACATGTGGCGTAATCAGCAGCCCTTTCGTATCCCATACCTCGTCATCGGAGGGCAAAAAAGATGGTAACGGCTTCTTTAACCATTGTGTATCATTGGCCGCACCCGCAATCCATCCTTCATTTAATGCTTTAATCAGATCTTCCTTAATGATAAGTGATCCGCGAGCACAATTGATCAAATAGGCAGTATCTTTCATGAGCTTAAAAGTTCGTTCATTCATCATACCCACTGTTTCGCTTGTTTCGGGGCAGGAAAGGACTAGATAATCACTCTGGGCAATCACATCATCTACCTGAGTGTTTAAATATACTTCGTCAACAAAGGGCACTTCCATTATCTGTATATCTGTGCCAATTACCCGCATATCAAAAGCTTTAGCTCTTTTGGCAATTTGGCGTCCTATACCCCCGAGACCGATAATCCCCAGGGTTTTTCCATAGAGCTCTTCACCGCGAATGCGGATAAAGCGTCTTTCCCTTTGGTTATCCCACATCATTGTATATTTCTTACTCAGGTTTAACATCAGCCCCAGTACAAATTCTGCAATGGGAATGCCCGATCCACCTGGCAAGTTTAGCAGGGGAACATGTGAAGGAAGCTTTCCCCATTTTTCCCAATGATCAATTCCTGCACTGAAAGACATCACCCATTGCAAGTCCTTCATTTCCGGTATCCGCTCTACAATTACACCCGAACCAATGATATGTGTATCAAGGTATTCATCAGGCATGGCATCTGCTGATCCATCCTGCATTAAACGAATGCGTATCTCCCCGTTATTAACTTTGTCGGGAAAGCGTTGCTTAATTAACCCGGCATATTCATCGGGAGAACCAAGGCCAGGTTGCAGTACTACCAGAATATTAAGCGGATTATACTGACGCATTCCATTGACACCTCCTTAAATTAAAATTTAGCCACCGTCCTCGAACACACATGCTATGCTTTTTTTAAATATCATCCTCCTTTCTTATTAATACAATTGCTTGTTTTTGCGATTAATTCTT